>NZ_AP014624.1:5197979-5503743 GCF_000829375.1 Chryseobacterium sp. StRB126 | reverse complement strand
ACATTTTATAACTATCCTTCCATGCTGTAATCTCCCATAATAAACATTGTATAGACTATTGATATTATATAGTCCCTTTATTTCTCATTCTGCTCTGCACCATCCTTGTCATCCTGTAAGGATCTCAACAACGCTTAGGGCAATGTATTATTAAAAAAGCCTTTCATCATTATTTATAAACCACTAGAAGTACATCAGTAGGAGTGGGCTATAATCCTGAGCTTAGTCGAAGGGAGCCCGCTCAAACAAATTAAGCCCCTTCCACTGGCTTTAGCCAAAACCTATACAGCCTAAAGACTCACATCATATCTATTATATAGGAGCGTATCTATTATATATATGTATAAAAACCCCTTTATCTCCCCCTCAAAACAATATTCCAGACCTTTTAAAAAACAATTCCACCATTGTGGATAAGTGTTAATAACCGTGTAAATATAAAACTATCAATAAGTTAAGATGTCTATTTACCCACAATTGCTATAGTAATGTAAACTTTATGTTAAATAGATTTGTGTGGTATGGTATAAGTCTCTATCTTTGCCCCACTGAAAAACGAAAGAGATTCAGTAAGCGCAGAAGAGCTTTTAGATAAGCATTAAACATTTATTCTACTTAATGAAACGAACGGAAAAAGCTTTTAAATTTTAGTAAATAAAATTTGCTGGTTAAAATAAAGTTAGTATCTTTGCAATCCCAATTAAGGGAGCGCAGGAGTAGAGAGATTGAGTGTTTAGGAAGAATTAAGGTTACTTAAAAAACTTTAAAATTTCTTTCAAAAACATTTGGTCAAATGAAAATAAATTTTTACTTTTGCACTCGCAAATATGGAGTACCACTGACAGAGAAGAGTGCTTCATTAAAAAGCGAAAGATATAAAGATCATTGACATACAATATAACAACCAAGTAAGGAAAAACTAAAGCGTTAAAACTTTGAGTGAGTCAGACAAACATACAATGGAGAGTTTGATCCTGGCTCAGGATGAACGCTAGCGGGAGGCCTAACACATGCAAGCCGAGCGGTAGAGTCTCTTCGGAGACTTGAGAGCGGCGCACGGGTGCGGAACACGTGTGCAACCTGCCTTTATCTGGGGGATAGCCTTTCGAAAGGGAGATTAATACCCCATAATATATCAGATGGCATCATTTGATATTGAAAACTCCGGTGGATAGAGATGGGCACGCGCAAGATTAGATAGTTGGTGAGGTAACGGCTCACCAAGTCTGCGATCTTTAGGGGGCCTGAGAGGGTGATCCCCCACACTGGTACTGAGACACGGACCAGACTCCTACGGGAGGCAGCAGTGAGGAATATTGGACAATGGGTGAGAGCCTGATCCAGCCATCCCGCGTGAAGGACGACGGCCCTATGGGTTGTAAACTTCTTTTGTATAGGGATAAACCTAGATACGTGTATCTAGCTGAAGGTACTATACGAATAAGCACCGGCTAACTCCGTGCCAGCAGCCGCGGTAATACGGAGGGTGCAAGCGTTATCCGGATTTATTGGGTTTAAAGGGTCCGTAGGCGGATCTGTAAGTCAGTGGTGAAATCTCACAGCTTAACTGTGAAACTGCCATTGATACTGCAGGTCTTGAGTGTTGTTGAAGTAGCTGGAATAAGTAGTGTAGCGGTGAAATGCATAGATATTACTTAGAACACCAATTGCGAAGGCAGGTTACTAAGCAACAACTGACGCTGATGGACGAAAGCGTGGGGAGCGAACAGGATTAGATACCCTGGTAGTCCACGCCGTAAACGATGCTAACTCGTTTTTGGTTTTTCGGAATCAGAGACTAAGCGAAAGTGATAAGTTAGCCACCTGGGGAGTACGTTCGCAAGAATGAAACTCAAAGGAATTGACGGGGGCCCGCACAAGCGGTGGATTATGTGGTTTAATTCGATGATACGCGAGGAACCTTACCAAGGCTTAAATGGGAAATGACAGGTTTAGAAATAGACTTTTCTTCGGACATTTTTCAAGGTGCTGCATGGTTGTCGTCAGCTCGTGCCGTGAGGTGTTAGGTTAAGTCCTGCAACGAGCGCAACCCCTGTCACTAGTTGCCATCATTAAGTTGGGGACTCTAGTGAGACTGCCTACGCAAGTAGAGAGGAAGGTGGGGATGACGTCAAATCATCACGGCCCTTACGCCTTGGGCCACACACGTAATACAATGGCCGGTACAGAGGGCAGCTACACAGCGATGTGATGCAAATCTCGAAAGCCGGTCTCAGTTCGGATTGGAGTCTGCAACTCGACTCTATGAAGCTGGAATCGCTAGTAATCGCGCATCAGCCATGGCGCGGTGAATACGTTCCCGGGCCTTGTACACACCGCCCGTCAAGCCATGGAAGTCTGGGGTACCTGAAGTCGGTGACCGTAACAGGAGCTGCCTAGGGTAAAACAGGTAACTAGGGCTAAGTCGTAACAAGGTAGCCGTACCGGAAGGTGCGGCTGGAACATCTCATTTTAGAGCGTCTTTTGACGATAAAAAAAACAGTACGCAAGTACAAAATACTTACTTAAAGTATAGCTTTAGTTTTTTGTTTGGTTGCTTATATTAAAAATACAACACCCACTAGAAATTAGTAAAGGGATAGAGAGATTTTAGATTATAAATTATAGATTTTAGATTTAAATAATCATTTAAAATTTTCAATTTAAAATTTAAAATTAATAATGAAGTCTCGTAGCTCAGCTGGTTAGAGCGCTACACTGATAATGTAGAGGTCGGCAGTTCGAGCCTGCCCGAGACTACTAATTATAGGGAATTATAGATTATGAATTATAGATTTTAGATTAAAAATAATTTAAAATTTATAATCTAAAATTTAAAATTTCTACTAGAGGGGGAATTAGCTCAGCTGGCTAGAGCGCCTGCCTTGCACGCAGGAGGTCAAGGGTTCGACTCCCTTATTCTCCACAGTTTTGGAAGACTGATTTAAAAGTTACGGATGGAGCCAAAAACAACATCTGTTCATCAGTTGGACAAGAAGACATTAAGATCATTGACATTAACGGTAAAGACATCACAAAGAGATAACCGAGCACTTTCGAGTGCCGAGTTTATAAAAATATCGATAGACGAGAGTTTATCAAAAAAATACTGAACTAATATAATTATTAGGAAAGAAATCGTTAAGGGCGTATGGCGGATGCCTAGGCTTTCAGAGGCGACGAAGGACGTGGTAAGCTGCGAAAAGCTGCGGGGATTGGCACACACGAATTGATCCGCAGATGTCCGAATGGGGCAACCCGGCTGGTTGAAGACCAGTCACCTCTTAGGAGGAGCAAACCCGGAGAACTGAAACATCTAAGTACCCGGAGGAAAAGAAATCGAAGAGATTCCGTAAGTAGTGGCGAGCGAAAGCGGATTAGCCCAAAAGTCTTTATATATTTAGAAGAACGTTCTGGAAAGAACGGCCGTAGACGGTGATAGCCCGGTATTCGAAAGGTATATTAAGATGATAAATGAGTAGGGCGGGACACGTGAAATCCTGTCTGAATATGGGGGGACCATCCTCCAAGGCTAAATACTCCTGAAAGACCGATAGTGAACAAGTACTGTGAAGGAAAGGTGAAAAGCACTTCGAATAGAAGGGTGAAATAGAACCTGAAACCGTACGCCTACAAGCGGTCGGAGCCCACATGTTGGGTGACGGCGTGCCTTTTGCATAATGAGCCTACGAGTTAATTTTACTAGCGAGGTTAAGGTATTAAGTACCGGAGCCGGAGCGAAAGCGAGTCTGAATAGGGCGTATAGTTAGTAGGATTAGACGCGAAACCTTGTGATCTACCCATGGGCAGGTTGAAGCTCTGGTAACACAGAGTGGAGGACCGAACCGGTTGACGTTGAAAAGTCTTCGGATGACCTGTGGGTAGGGGTGAAAGGCCAATCAAACTGGGAGATAGCTCGTACTCTCCGAAATGCATTTAGGTGCAGCGTCGTATATAAGTTTATTAGAGGTAGAGCTACTGATTGGATGCGGGGGTTTCATCGCCTACCAATTCCTGACAAACTCCGAATGCTAATAAATGTTCTACGGCAGTGAGGGCATGGGTGCTAAGGTCCATGTCCGAGAGGGAAAGAACCCAGACCAACAGCTAAGGTCCCAAAATATATGTTAAGTTGAAGCAACGCGGTTGGACTGCATTGACAGCTAGGATGTTGGCTTGGAAGCAGCCATTCATTTAAAGAGTGCGTAACAGCTCACTAGTCGAGCGGTCCGGCATGGATAATAATCGGGCATAAACATATTACCGAAGCTATGGATTTGTACTTTATGTACATCTGGTAGGAGAGCATTCTATTTGCGCCGAAGCAGTACTGTGAGGTATTGTGGAGCGGATAGAAAAGAAAATGTAGGCATAAGTAACGATAAAGCGGGCGAGAAACCCGCTCACCGAAAGACTAAGGTTTCCTCAGCCATGCTAATCAGCTGAGGGTTAGTCGGGACCTAACGCGAACCCGAAAGGGGTAGTGGATGGACAATGGGTTAATATTCCCATACTTGCTCACACTAAAAAGGGGACGGAGTGCCGTACTTACTGGAGACTGACGGAATAGTCAAGGCCTAGCCTTCGGGCGAAGCTGCTGTAGGGAAAGTGCTTCCAAGAAAAGCCGAAGTGAAGCAACCCGTACCAAAACCGACACAGGTAGTCGAGGAGAGAATCCTAAGGTGCTAGAGTGAATCATGGTTAAGGAACTAGGCAAAATAGTCTCGTAACTTCGGGAGAAGAGACGCCATCAGCAATGGTGGCCGCAGTAAAGAGGCCCAGGCGACTGTTTATCAAAAACACAGGACTCTGCAAAATCGAAAGATGCAGTATAGGGTCTGACACCTGCCCGGTGCTGGAAGGTTAAGGAAGGTGCTTAGGGTTAAACCGAAGGCATTAACTGAAGCCCCAGTAAACGGCGGCCGTAACTATAACGGTCCTAAGGTAGCGAAATTCCTTGTCGGGTAAGTTCCGACCTGCACGAATGGTGTAACGATCTGGGCACTGTCTCAACCATGAGCTCTGTGAAATTGTAGTCTCGGTGAAGATGCCGAGTACCCGCAATGGGACGAAAAGACCCTGTGAACCTTTACTATAACTTCGTATTGACTTTGAGTAAGTAATGTGTAGGATAGGTGGGAGGCTTTGAAGCTTGCACGCTAGTGTAGGTGGAGCCAACGTTGAAATACCACCCTTTACTTACTTGGAGCCTAACTTCTTTTAGAAGGACATTGCGTGGTGGGTAGTTTGACTGGGGTGGTCGCCTCCAAAAGAGTAACGGAGGCTTTCAAAGGTACCCTCAGCACGCTTGGTAACCGTGCGTAGAGTGTAATGGCATAAGGGTGCTTGACTGTGAGACCAACAAGTCGATCAGGTGCGAAAGCAGGACATAGTGATCCGGTGGTTCCGTATGGAAGGGCCATCGCTCATAGGATAAAAGGTACTCCGGGGATAACAGGCTAGTCTCCCCCAAGAGCTCACATCGACGGGGAGGTTCGGCACCTCGATGTCGGCTCGTCACATCCTGGGGCTGGAGAAGGTCCCAAGGGTTGGGCTGTTCGCCCATTAAAGTGGCACGCGAGCTGGGTTCAGAACGTCGTGAGACAGTTCGGTCTCTATCTATTGCGGGCGTTAGATGTTTGAGAGGGCTTGATTCTAGTACGAGAGGACCGAATTGAACAAACCTCTGGTGTATCAGTTGTACCGCCAGGTGCACTGCTGAGTAGCTACGTTTGGAAGAGATAAGCACTGAAAGCATATAAGTGCGAAACTCGCCTCAAGATGAGACATCTTTTAAGGGTCGTGGGAGATGACCACGTTGATAGGCTATAGGTGTAAAGACAGTAATGTCATAGCCGAGTAGTACTAATTACCCGTAGATTTATAGCCTAATATGGCGCACGGAAGTGCAGCAAGGTTAGCTCTTTGTGAAAGTTTTTATCGCTTAAAACAGATGTCAGCTGTAAGACATTAGATAACAGACGAATACGTCTGAACTCTGATATCTATAGACTGATATCTTATATACAACCTTTAGGGTGGTTTTAGCGGTGGGGCTCACCTGTTCCCATTCCGAACACAGAAGTTAAGCCCACCAGCGCCGATGGTACTGCTAACGCGGGAGAGTAGGCCGCCGCCAGTTTTTATTTTATTTTTAAAAATCCTTTATCGAAAGATAAAGGATTTTTTTTGCGTTATACCCAACGAATAAAGCAGACCTAATCCACAACTCAAGGATACTCAATCCAACGACAACCCTAACCACTTATTCTTAAGTTTTGGCTAAAGTCACTGGATTATTCTTTTTTATTTGAACGGGCTCCCTTCGACTAAGCTCAGGACTACTGCCCGTCCCTATTGAATATTAGCTATATCAATACCTTTGTTTTTATCACGGAGATTCCTTGGGGTATCATTACTATTCTTTTTCCTATAGTCTATTGTCATTGACTACATCTCATCTTGGATTTCTGGAAGGATCCTTAGCAATTATAAGGCTATGCGGTAAGCAATCCATAATCAGTAGAATAAGATTACGAATCCCATTGTCTGGATCTCTACGGAATGACAAAGTGTTAGGATTACTGGCACATTAAAGGATCATACAATGATCTTCATGGTAAATTACTTATTGCTCATTTTCCAATATAAAGAGTATTCATTTATTTTATAAGAAAAGAGTCATTTGCCATCCATTATTCTTAAGCTTTTTTAGGCCATGAAAAATGGGTTATCATGTAATTTATGGGTTTATAGTTTCGTGATTTGAATTGTAATAAAAATAAGGCTTATTTGAAGTTATAGAGAAGAATATTTAATTTGTTTAGCCGTTTTGAAGAAGCAGAGCACTTCATAGAGGGATACGAAATGTGTGACAGATTTTGATTTTTTATCAGGTTTGAATAAAGACTTTGTTAAAATAGAATTTAGAATGATAGAATATTTATAATAGTTTGAAGTAAGATTGCTTGAATTCACCAATTATTGACCTTGGATTTAGAATGGGCCAGTCTTAAAAGTTTTGGAGAATGTTTAGTGGTTGTATCTTTGTATAATGGTAAGGGATCACGAACTTCTTAAATTATTACTTCCGGAATTTTTAATTGAACACTTTGATATCTTCAAAGCAGAAGAGTATCGTGACGAACTTCATATTTATTTTGAAGAAAAAGGTAGTATTCCTGATGAATTCAAGGCAAGGCTATTGGAATCTAAAGGCTTTTTACCTGAAATTACTGTAGATGACTATCCATTATGGAGTAAAATCGTAAAGCTTCAGGTGAAAAGAAGAAACGGTAAATTCTCAGGAGAAATCCTTCAAAGAGACTGGCATCTTGTATCTAAAGGTACCCGCATGACACAGGAATTTGCAGGTTTTTTAAAAAAATTAGCAGACACTAAAGCGCTCCCCCCAAAAAATTATAGCAGAGTTTTTCGGAATTAAAGACAATATTTTCCAAAGACAGTGCCATGACCAAGCTTGCTCATTGGTTCAGAGAAGTGGAAGAATCAGATTTACGATCATTTAATATGTTAAAAAAAACCTTCATGGTACATTACAACGACATTCTCAATTATTTTAACAGCAGAAGCACCCATGCTTCTGCTGAGTCTTTCAATGTTAAAGTTAAAAACTTCAGATTGCAGTTTCGAGGAGTAAAAGACAAAACTTTCTTTCTATTCAGATTAACTCAACTTTTGGAACTGATCCCAAAAAAAGGGCTTGAAGATGCTAATTTTTTACGTAAATAAAAAAAGACCTACATTTCTGTAAGTCTTTTTTGCTCCTCCTGCTGGGCTCGAACCAGCGACCCTCTGATTAACAGTCAGATGCTCTAACCAACTGAGCTAAGGAGGAATTTCCTTTGTTTTAAGTGGTGCAAATATAATATGAAAATCCGTACCAAGCAAGTTTTTATCCTTTAAAATTTAACAAAAAATGCTATTGTTTTATTTTTCAATAAATTAAATTTCATAAAATAATTAAAATTTGAGATACAAATAGCAAAAGCTGTTTTTAAAGATACTATTTCTAGGGAAAAGATATCTTTTATTTCAATAAAATGGAGGCTGTAAACTTGTTAATGAGTATCGGACAGTCAAAGCCTTCCGATCTATTTTTAGGACTAAACTCATCTGGTTTACTCATGAAGCCTGTGATTCTGAAGTCTAATTCTTCAATAAACCATTTCAATTTTTCTTTATTTTCCTTCTTTATTTTCTTGATCTCAAGGATAAAATAAGGTTCGTTAACGGAATTCAGAAAGTATTTATAAGTTCTTGTATATGGTTCTGGTGTATCATAAGCTGTTAGCCCATTTTCTCCTTTTTACAGTATATTGATTTGAATGAAAGGCAAAGCCTATTGCTGTATAATCTTTACCTAATTGTTCAGATAGGTATTTTCTCATACAGGCAGAGGTTTCTTATTGATGAGCCCAAAGAACCATCTTTGAATTCGGATTATGGATCTATTTATCCATAAAACATTTTCAGTCATGAATTGGTCTCTCGTTAAGATATTTAATTCAGTGTTTTGCTCTAAAAGACAAATGCATTGATTGAGCCATATTAGATCCGTTTCAACAGACTTGGCAGCACCAGTCTCTTTTTTAATAGTTGTAATAATTGAGTTTTCAGTAGCTTTACCCTTCTTATCCATTACTGCTATACTGCTCTTTTTTTTTATCTCTGAATTTGGCTAATAGACAGCTCAATTTGTTATTTTTTTAATGATTGAAGAGTTGGGCCTTACATTCTTTTTTAAGCTTATTTATGGCGATATAAAAACCATGCATGTCAATCCTGTAAAATATTTCTATTGTTCAATTCATTGTATTTTTTCATCCATTTTTCCATACGTAAAACCTCTTGGGATTTCCATGTTCAGAGGTTCATCTTAATGTAATTACTGAGCTGAAAGGATTCCGGTTTTCTTGCCTCAATAGAAAAGAAATTGAAATTGTTATTTTGTGCCAGATATCTGTTGATATGATCTTCCATTTTTGAAAATCTCCGAAGATCCACGGGGGAATTCTCCCAAGTCAAGGATTTTTGAATTTCTGATAAGTTTGTTCAATATTTCAAGATCATGGGTATTGCCAATACTAGGATCATGAGTTTTTAAAGGATAAATATATTTTTTAACAGGGTGATTTTTTCTTTTTTTGAATGTATTTTCAATTAGTTGATGATCTGGAGTTATCCTGAAATCATCAAACCATACAATACCTACTCCTTCAAAAATACCTTCAACTATAATTTTTTCAGCATCTGGGCTTATTTTCATACTAAGAGATAGCTCTTTCCAGTCTGTAGTTCCCTTAATTCTTGTGTTTTTCATATTGTTGAAAGAAATGATAGCTTTTTTGCATCAGTCCCTTTGATCCAAAGTCCTGCATTTCCACCTGATGGGATTGTACTTTGATTTTGGCTGTAAGATTTAATAATTCTTTCCCTTTGAAAAGATGAACCGAAAGAAGTGTGTAAATTGATGAGAAATTAGAACTGTCAGCAGAATGACTGTCAATCTGCGTACTTTTTCCCGATAAATTTGGTATTACGATCAATTTGATAATAATAGCGACTGTTCTTAAAGTCTCATTTCAAGGATAAGTTATTTGAATTGGTTTCTTCAAAATCAAAATTCAGAAAATTTTGTGCAAAAATTATTTAGAAAAAGAATATACGAATTACAGGCAGATATTTTCTTAGAATCATCTTAAAATGGTTATAGTTTTGTAAAATAAAGCCATCGAGGAATCAGCAGAAGGAAAATATAGAGGGTGTATAGAAGTTTTTGAAAACGGAGATTCCCTGAAATAGCTTCTGGTAAGAAACAGGTCTCTGGTTTATAAAAAGCGCAGTAAATGGAGTAAAGTTCAAAGGAAGAGAGTCGATATTCTTTTCAGGGAATATCCTGACCTTGAAAAAGCGTATCAGTTATCTGATGACTTAAGAAAAATTTATAATCAGTCTATTAATCTGTTGCTATAACTAAGCTTGCTCATTGGTTCAGAGAAGTGGAAGAATCAGATTTACGATCATTTAATACGTTAAAAAGAACCATCATGGTACATTACAACGACATTCTCAATTATTTTAACAACAGAAGTACCAATGCTGCTGCAGAATCTTTCAATGCGAAAATCAAAAACTTCAGATTGCAGCTTCGTGGAGTAACAGACAAAACTTTCTTTCTATTCAGATTAACAAAACTTTTTGCTTAGCCCCCAACTTTTGCACTTGATCCATTTTTTGCCTAGTCCACAACTTTTGGAACTGATCCTTATCCATATTCAAATTAGAATTTTTGATTTTGTACAAAGGCTATACAAAGTGAATACAAAAAAGGGGATTGAAGATGCTAATTTTTTGCGTAAATAAAAAAAGACCTACATTTCTGTAAGTCTTTTTTGCTCCTCCTGCTGGGCTCGAACCAGCGACCCTCTGATTAACAGTCAGATGCTCTAACCAACTGAGCTAAGGAGGAATGTCCTTTGTTTTAAGTGGTGCAAATATAGGACGAATATTTATACCCTGCAAATATTTTTAATAAAAATTTTCAAAAAATTATAAAGTTCCTGTAATGGCTTTAATAATGTCGCTTCCAAAAATAAGAGCCATTAATCCTAAAAGGAAGATAACTCCCACCATTTGGGCATTTTCCAATACTTTTTGAGGAACGGGTTTTCCTACAATCATCTCGTATAGTGTAAATATAACATGGCCACCATCAAGTCCAGGAATAGGAATAAGGTTAAGGAATGCCAGCCATACAGAGAACATTGCTGTAAAGCCCCAGAATGCAGTCCAGTCAATAGAAACACCTCCTTGGGCATCCTTACTTACCGGCATGTTCTTTACAATAGCAAGCGGACCACCTACTTTTTTATACCCCTGGATTTTCTTGTTAAAGATTAATTTGAACTGCTTAATCTGATAGGTTAAGCTCTCAATAGTTAATGTAAATCCTCTTTTTATAGAGCCAAAGAAGCCATATTCGCTATGAACCATAAATTTCTCTGCTTCCTTGAAAGAAAGAATTCCAATGGTTCCTTCTTTAGATACCGGGATTTTAAGATCTGTAAGCTGATTGTTTCTTGATACTTGGAAATCTACTACTTTTCCTGCATTAGGAACAACTAAAGGTTTTACTTCATCATAATAAGAAACAGGTTTCCCATTGATGGCAACAATTTTATCCCCTAATTTTAAACCTGCATCCATTGTGGATTGACTAACAATAGTATCAATAATAGGAGACATTCTTGGTGTCAGGAATGATCTTGGCTCCGGATCATGAAATGCCATTACCTTTCCGTCATCGCTGGTTGGGAAAGTAACTTCTTTTCCATTTCTGGAAACTGTTATTTCGTCGCTTAATAAAACGTCTAATGCCAGTTTTTTGAAATCTTTCTGAACTTTTCCGTCTACCTTCAATATTTTATCTCCATCCTGGAAGCCCATTTTCTTAGCTGCAGCAGTATAATGAAGCGGTGTATTGATTTTATCTGCATCAAAAATGGTCTCTCCGTTTTTTCCAACTAAAGCTGAGAATATAATCCATGCCAAGAAGAAGTTTACGGTAACCCCACCCAACATGATGATCAGTCTCTGCCATGCTGGTTTAGACCTGAATTCCCAGGATTCAGCCGGTTTTTTCATTTGGGCTGTATCCATACTTTCATCTACCATTCCGGCAATTTTCACATAACCTCCAAAAGGAAGCCATCCGATCCCGTATTTGGTTTGCTCCGGATATTTTCTCCAATCGTCGTCAGAAAGTTTTGATATATCGATAGGAACTTCTTCCTTTTTTCCGT
Source organism: Chryseobacterium sp. StRB126 (assembly GCF_000829375.1). Lineage (NCBI taxonomy): Bacteria > Pseudomonadati > Bacteroidota > Flavobacteriia > Flavobacteriales > Weeksellaceae > Chryseobacterium > Chryseobacterium sp. StRB126. The sequence goes on along the minus strand of NZ_AP014624.1, from coordinate 5,491,918 downwards.
TTACCTCTATCACTTCAGTATCTGGCAGATTCTGAGATAAGAATTTATACCTCCATTTTCCGTTAACTTTCTTCATAGAGAATATGGAGAAGTAAGGATCAAAAAACAGGAAGAATTTCTCTGCTCTGGTCTTGAACCATTTTGCCGGTAAGAAGTGCCCAAGCTCATGAAGAACTACAAGTATAGAGATACTCAGAATGAACTGGAAGAGTTTGATTGCTATTTCCATTAATAAATTTTAGATTTTAATTTGCAAAGGTAACAATTATCAAAACTATGCCAAATAAAAAAGCCCCTCTAAATGAGAAGCTTTGTCATATTTTAGGACTATTTGATTATAAATTGAATGAAACTCCAAGACTGCCGTTGTTACCCACCTCTGCAAATACACCAATTCTTTCTGTAAAGAAGTAACGAGCGCCAATGTGAGCACCTATTCCAAAGTCTTTCCCAACCACTCCTATATCAACACCGGGATAAATATCCAACTTGGGTGGAAGGCTTAAAGCTTCCTGCAGGTGGAAATTCAGTCTTCCGAAAACAAATACCCGGTTATCCTTATCATTGTTCTTGTAATTACTGAAATACCCGTTAAGGCCGGCTCCCACAGATATAAGTTTATTCAACCCGTAGTCGTAAGTTCCCGTTATTCCGGTTCCATATCCCCAGGCACTAAGTCCCAATTGAACCTTTTGATCTCCCTTTCCAGTCCATGCTTGAGCATTAGCCGTGATTCCGAAAAAGAACATCATCATCATAAAAACCAATTTCTTCATAAAGTTTATAATGTTTAATGATATTAATAAAAATTACCTGCATCAAAAATGAAACCGAAAGAGACTGAATACTACAAAAATAGCAGACTTTAATAAATATTAAGAATTATAACTCTCTTTTCCTTATTCAACATAAAAGCTGTATTTTTATATTTCAGATATGGAAATAATTAAAAAAGTAAAAAAGATGAAGATTGTAGGGCTCAATTTGGATATCATCTGGAAAAATAAAGCTGAAAATTTTAAAATAATAGAACGGGAGCTTCAAAATCTTGAAGCAGATTTATTTCTGCTTCCTGAAATGTTTTCAACAGGCTTCTGTATGGATGCATCAGAAGTTTCTGACAGAAATGGAGAATCTCTGGAATTTTTGAAGAAGATTTCAAAAGAAAAAAATGCTGCATTCTGTGGAAGTGCACCAGTAGAGGAAAATGGTAATTTTTATAACAGGATGTATTTTGTACAGCCGAATGGAGAAGTTACTTTTTATGATAAAAGACACTTGTTTTCCTTTTCTGGAGAAGATAAAGTATATACTCCAGGTAAAAAGAGAGTTATTGTAGAGTATAAAGGAATCCGTTTTTTACTTCAGGTTTGCTATGATCTTCGTTTTCCTGTATTTGCAAGAAATAATGATGATTATGATGCCATTTTATATGTAGCGAATTGGCCCGAAAAGAGAGTTGGAGCCTGGGAGCATCTTTTAAAAGCCAGAGCCATTGAAAATCTTTCTTTTGTGTTTGGGCTTAACAGAATAGGAACAGATGGAAATAATCTGTTCTATCAGGAAAGTTCTCATTGTTTCTTTGCTGATGGAAGGGAAATTTCAAATAAGAATGAAAATATTGCATCAGCAGAGCTGGATATGAATGTACTGAAGGATTTCAGAACTCATTTCCAATTTTTAAATGACCGAGATCATTTTTCAATGGATTTATAAAAAATAAGGCTGAGTTCATGTAAACTCAACCTTATTTTTAGTCTTATATATATTGTTGCAGAAGTTGCGTTAATGTATTTACATCATGCACTCCGCTTTCTTTCCAAAGAAGTTCTCCATTTTTAAAAACAGCTAAAGTAGGTACTCCTCTTACTCCGTATTGTGCTGCGATAGCAGGGTATTGGTCTACATCTACTTTGATGATTCTGGCTCCTTCGCCTATATTTTCTTTTACCGTGGTTAAAACCGAAGACTGAACCTTGCAAGGCTGGCACCACGTGGCAAAAAAGTCAATAAGTACCGGTCTTTCGGAATTGATGATTTCCTGAAATTTTTGTGACATAGTTTGAATTTATTAGTTTACTTTTTATCTGCTTCGTCCTGGATTCCTTTTACATTTTTCCAACTCGTTCCATCGTAGGCTTCCACTCCGTTTTTCTTTAAAATTTCCATTGCCTGATCTGCCTGTACTCCTTTATTACAGAAAACAACTACTTTTTTGCCCTTCAGGGTTTCAATATTGTTCTGAATTTCTGCCAATGGAATGTTAATCGCATTTTTAGCTGTTCCGGCAGCATATTGTTCCGGAATTCTTACATCTACCAATGTTACATCTGAACTGGTTACCACTTCTTTAATGTTAGCTTTGGGAGCCTTCATAGAATGCGTTGTTTTACAGCTGCTTAGTGCTAAAATAGAAGTTAAAGCTATTCCAAAAAAACTAAGTTTCATGATATTATGATGTTTTGGATTGACATACAAAGTCCGTTGTCGGAAGTTTTTCTGTTTTTTTTATGCCGTTAAATCCTCCTTCTATTTCAGTGAAGTTTCTGATTCCGTGTGAATTAAGTATGCTTGCGGCAATCATACTTCTATATCCGCCGGCGCAATGTAGGAAGAAATGTTCAGAGTCATCAAGATTACGGGCCCAATCACTGATGGAGTCCAAAGGTCGGTTGTATGCATTGTCAATATGTTCTGCAGAATATTCTGTTAGTTTTCTAACGTCAATTATTTTTGCATCTGCTGTGAACTGATCTGCGAACTCAGCTGGAGTGATTCTTTTCACTTCATCAATTTCTTTCCCTGCATTTTTCCAGGCTTCAAAACCTCCTTTCAGGTAGCCCACCACATTATCAAACCCTACTCGGCTTAATCTGATGATAACTTCTTCTTCGGTTCCTTCATCCGCTATCAATAATAAAGGATGCTTTACATCTACGATTAAGGTTCCAACCCAAGGCGCAAAATCGCCTTTTAAACCAATATTAACGGAATTAGGAACAAAACCTTTATGGAAATCTGCTGCTCCTCTTGTATCAAGAATTAGAGCGCCTGTTTCTTCTGCCATTGCTTCAAAATCTTCAGGGGAAACAGGCTGCAATCCTTTATCCATCACTATATCCAGACTTTCATAACCCCCTTTGTTCATAGCTACGTTCATTCCGAAATATTTTGGAGGTGCAGTAAGCCCGTCAAGTACTTCTCTGATGAAAGAGGCCTTATCCGGTTGGTTAAGTGCATAGTTCGTTCTTTTTTGATTTCCCAGAATATCTACTGTTTCTTTCTGCATATTTTTTCCACAAGCAGAGCCTGCTCCGTGAGCCGGATAAACAGTGATACTGTCGTCCAACGGCATAATTTTGTTTTGAAGACTGTCATACAGAATTCCTGCAAGATCTTCCTGAGTAAGGTTCGTAGCCTTCTGGGCAAGATCTGGTCTTCCTACGTCTCCTAAAAACAGAGTATCCCCTGTAAAGATGGCTGTTTCCTTCCCATTTTCATCAATTAAAAGATAAGTAGTACTCTCCATCGTATGTCCGGGAGTATGAAGTACCTTTATTTTTATTTTTCCAATCTCAAAAACCTGATTGTCTTCAGCAATAATGGCTTCAAATTCAGGAGCTGCCGTAGGCCCGTATACAATCGGAGCATCGGTTTTTTTGCTTAGGTCTAAGTGCCCTGACACAAAATCAGCATGGAAGTGAGTTTCAAAAATATATTTTAAAGTGACATTGTCTTTTTCCAGACGATCCAGATACGGCCTTACCTCTCTTAAAGGATCAATAATGACAGCTTCATTTTCTGATACAATATAATAGGCACCCTGAGCCAGACAGCCCGTATATATTTGTTCAATTTTCATTGGGTATTTTTTTAATAGTTAAAGATACAAAGTATTAGATAAATTCTAAATCAAATGTTAAATTCAATCGATAGTTTCTTTCAATACCTTTGTTAAACATATGTTTAATGTTCTTTGCTTTTTCAGCAAAAAGAATGCCTTACATAATGTTGATGGGTAAATGCTGTTTTTTATCATGTTTTGCTTCTTAGAGAACAGTTTTTTAACAATATAGTTTTTTTATTTCAGATACCATGGTTTGAATTTTGCTTAAATAGCCGCAAAGCTGTTTCCTCAGGCTATTAATAAAAGTTAGAGAGGAAATATTACAAAATATTTTACAGAAAATTTTATATTTATAAGTTTAAAAAAGCAATCAGATGGCAGACAAAGCACAATTTATTGAAGAATTAAATGCTAGATACACTCCAAAAGGAGAACATATTATATTAGGAAAAGGAATGCTGGACGGAGAGGTGGTTCCGGAAGTGAATGTAACCATTCCTTTAAAAACAATTAACCGTCACGGGCTTATTGCCGGAGCAACGGGAACGGGAAAGACCAAGACTTTACAGGTATTTGCAGAGCAGCTTTCTCATCAAGGAATTCCGTCATTAGTTTTGGATATCAAAGGTGACTTTTCCGGAATTGCAGAAGCTGGTCAGATGAATTCCATCATTGAAGAAAGGTATGCAAAAACTCAGCTTCCTTATACCCCACAAGGGTTTCCTGTAGAATTGATGAGCATTTCCGGAGGAAAAGGAATAAAGCTAAGAGCTACCGTAACAGAATTCGGTCCTGTTTTATTAAGTAAAATTCTTGAGCTTAATGATACACAGCAAAGTATCATGTCTATTGTCTTTAAATATTGTGATGACAAAGGACTTCCTTTGATTGATCTTAAAGATTTAAAGAAAGTTCTTCAGTATGTAACAGATAACGCTCAGGGAAAAGCTGAACTTGCGGCCAATTATGGATCAATAGCACCGGCTTCATTGGGAGCTATTTTAAGATCTATTGTAGCATTGGAGCAGCAGGGAGCGGGAGACTTCTTTGGAGAGTTGAGTTTTGATGTTCAGGATTTGCTGGAAATCAGAGATGGAAAAGGAGTTGTTAATATTTTAAGAGTATCAGACATTCAGAATAAGCCACAGCTGTTTTCTACCTTTATGCTTTCTCTTTTTGCCGAAATCTATATGACTTTCCCCGAGGAAGGAGATAGTGGAAAACCAAAGTTGGTGCTGTTTATAGATGAAGCACATTTACTTTTTGATGAAGCTTCAAAAACACTTCTTTCACAGATTGAAACGATGGTAAAACTTATCCGATCAAAAGGGGTAGGGATTTATTTTATTACCCAGATTCCTGGTGATGTGCCGGAAAGCGTTTTATCTCAATTAGGATTAAAAATACAGCATGCTCTGAGAGGGTTTACAGCAAAAGATAAAAAAGAAATTTCCAAAGCTGTTGAAAATTATCCAACTACAGAGTTTTATAACGCTTCCAATCTGATTCAGAATTTAGGAATCGGTGAAGCATTTGTAACTGCTTTGGATGAAAAAGGGATTCCAACACCATTGGTTCATACTTATCTTATTTCTCCTGAGTCAAGAATGGATGTTCTGAGTGAGGCTGAAATTACAGAATTAACGTCCAGCTCAGCCATGGTAGCTAAATATGAACAGGCGATAGATAGAGAGTCTGCTTATGAAATGTTAACCAACAGAATGGAGCAGGCAGCTCAGAACCCAACAGCTAATCAAAGAACAAAACCGGTAAAGGAAGAACCGGGAATGTTTGAACAGGTATTGCAAAGCCAGGCGGGTAGAACCTTTACCAATACATTAATGCGGGAAGGCGCGAAAGCTATTCTTGGTATGTTTGGTTTGGGAGGTAGAAGAAGATAATAAAAATAAAATAGGGAAAAGAAATTTTCCCTATTTTTATATATCTATAGTAACACAAATTAAAACGCATATGAGAATACAATTATTTATTGTGCTTATGTCGCTATCCCTATCAAAAGCGCATGGGCAGAGTCAGTATCTAGACTCAAATTTTAACGATGCCGGTTTTTTGCAAACCGATTATAAATCTAAAAGTTACGATGAACTTTCCAATATTAAGCTTTCTAACAATGCCCTGTATGCATTCGGGAGAGTGGCAATAGAAGATTACAAGTACTATGAAAGTGGTGTGGGAGTTCTGAAACATAATTTTACTTCTGGGTTGAATTCTACATTTGGAAATCAGGGAAAAGCCCATTATTATTTTGATTCTTATCATTACACTAGTGCAAGCAAAGATGTCTACGCCTATGCCGATGGATCATTTTTGATTCTATCTGAATTAGGATTAACTAAAATAGATCAAAATGGAATTTTAGATCCCAATTTTGCTTTTCATGGAAATCAGGAATTTGAATACGGTCAAAAAACATACACGAAGTTATTGGTTTTACCAGACCATAAAATTTATGTTTTCGGACAGAATGGAGATGACCTTTATATTGAAAAATACAATTCAGATGGGTTTTTTGATTTTTCGTTCGGTAATCAAGGAACCCTCACTATAAATATAGGTTCACTTGATATTATTAATGATGCTAAGCTTTTGAATGATGGTAAAATTCTGATTACAGGATACAGCCAAAAGCAGGTTAATAATAACTCTTCAGGAAATACAAGGTACAATTTTATAAAAAAGATCAATCAAGATGGCACACTTGATCCTAGTTTCAATTATGATGATATTCCAAGTATGTATGATAATCCGGGATATTTCAAAAAAATGCTCGTAGATGATTCCAATACCTATGCTTATATTATTAATAAGGTCACGGAATGTAATCAAAGAGTTTTAAAAATTAACTTACAGACATTGACTGCCTCCAACGTTTTTGTAAACCCAATCGGAGCTCCATGGTTGTGCAGTAATCTAACTCCTAAGTATATTATTAATGATATTGTTCTTGATGGAAATAAGATATACATTGCCGGAACTGAAAAAATAGGTGCAGATAATACGATGTGGGTCACTCGTTATAGTCTTGATGGAGTGATGGATACAACGTTTGCTAATCTGGGGAAGTTCAATTATTTTACTTATTCAGGAAACCCGAACTCTCCTTCAGATGATATTGTGAATCTGGAAAGTATATTGTTGGCTCCAGACGGAAGCCTTTATGGCGGAGGACGATTAAATAATGATTTTCTGGTTTTTAAAATTTTAAAAACACTTACGCTGGATGTAAATGAATCAAAATCTAATAAAACCAACATTCTTAATGTGTATCCTAATCCTGTAAAAGATCTTTTGTTTGCTGAGAATAAGAATCTTACAGGGATTATTCAGGTCTCAGTGTATGATATGTCCGAAAAACTGGTGAAAAAACAAAGTTCCGATTCTCGCAATGCTAAAGTGTCAACTGATCTTTCTGATCTGATGTTAGGAAATTACGTAATAAAGTATGAAGCTAAAGACTTTTCTCAGTCTGTAAGGATTATAAAAAAATAACACAAAATGAAAAGAAATCTACAATTATTCCTTTTTTTAGGGATTTCTCAGCTGGCTTTTTCTCAGCAGGGAATCCTTGATTCTAGTTTTGGACTTGGGCAGTTCAGCTATGTTGAAAATGATAATGAAAAGCAGATTCTGACTGCCATTGAATATACTAATGACACTGTTTTTGCCGCAGGATACGCAGGGCCAGGAGCAGATGTTTCTTTCCCTAATGCAGAAGGACGTTTTGTCTATAAAGACCGTTTCTTTTACTATAATGGCAAAAATCATAATAAAGCTTTTGTTTCTATTGGCGATGAAGGTTCTAGAGCTAATGCAATCAAGCATTATGGAGCATATGTTTATCTGGCGGGGTACTCAAAGGATAAAAAAAATAAAAGTATTGCTGTAGTAAAAATTCTTGCAAAAGAAGCAAAGCTAGATCCGTCACAAAAGTTTAACAGAGACAGTAAGGTGATTACCGATTTTACAGACGATGACGAAGCCCATACCATTGATATCAAGAATAACAAAATCTGGGTAGGAGGTAAGGCCGGAAATAAATCTGTAATTGTACGCTATAATCTTGCTAATGGATATGTAGACAAAACTTTTAATCAAAAAGGGTTTATATTTTATCCGATAGGAACCCAGTCTGAAATTAAAAGCCTCAAAATTCTTTCAGATGATAAAATATTAATTGCCGGAACAACAAATAATGGAAGCCAAACTGATTTCTTTATTGCAAGACTGAATCCTGATGGAACTTATGATGCTTCTTTTGGGACTAATGGCATTAAAACTATAGATTTCTTTGGCCAAAATGACCAGTTGAATGTGATGAAAATTCTATATAATGGTAAAATTATGCTGGGAGGCTCCTGTACAAGAACACTCTCTAATATTGATGCGGCTTTGGTAAGGCTAAATGCAGATGGTAGTTTTGATACCTCTTTTGGTGGAGCAGGAAAAGTTACTTATGATGAAGGAACTAAAGAAGATGTAATAAATCATGTAGATGCTAAGGTAAACTTAAGCAATCAGGAAATTATTTATGCAATAGGATATAAAAGGCCGGGGATATATAAAGATGTTTTATATCGGGAATTTGATTCTGATGGGAGCACTTTTGCTAATGGCCCGGCGGTTAATACCTTAAGTTATTATGATGATTATCTGATTGGTGGAGCTTTTGATGTTTTGCCGGCAGGGAACTTTACGAGTCCAATGACAATGTATGGCAATTGGTTTTGCAGAGAAGCAACCGGAAATTATACTCAGTTTAATAAGCTGGGAGATGGTATGACTGCAATTCCTTCTGAATGTGGCTCTTCTTATGCCACAGAGATAAAAAACATTAAAGTAAGACAAGATGGGAAAATCTATGTATTGTACCAGAACCAGCTGAAAAGATACCTGAGCAACGGCACGCCTGATGTATCTTTCGGAATTAATGGAACTTTTACCGGAATGGGGACAAGTGAATTTGATATATTGCCCAACAACAAAGTTGTAGCCAATGTTTTTGTGTATGGAACCAATACTCAGCGTTACAGTGTTATTTTAGATGATAATGGAAAAATTATAGATAATTTTCAATTTGAGAACCTGACAGGTGCGGATCAGAGGTATATCAATAAAATTATTTATTCCCCTTCAAAGAATAAAATGTATGCCTATTATTCCTCATATGGTACTCAGTTTTCAAGTCCTGCAATGTGCAAATATAACTTAGACGGAACCATTGATGGTTCATTTGCTAATAATAACAAATATATCCCTGTTATTTCAGAATACGGTTCATATGATGCTGATTTGACTAAAGTAGACATAAGCACTCAAAGAATTGTAACCATTGATTTTACAACGGATAAAAAAATCATTAAACAATACAATCTTGATGGGAATCCGGTAGCAGGCTTCGGAAATATGGGAACTGTAGAAATTCTTTCTCCAAATTCAGCTTCTGGTTTTAAGAAAGTTGTTCTGGATAATTTAAATAATGTCTATATTATTAGAGAAAAAAATGAAAATTTCAATACTACTTTGCTCGTAGAAAAATATAACTCAACAGGTGTTTTAGATACATCATATGGCAATGGAGGTATTTTCGAATATGCTTACAATTCTGCAGATTCAGATACGAAATTTTATTCTGTTACAGTTCAGGGTGATAATAAACTGTTGATTGCAGGAAAGCGTAGAAAGTTATTCATAGATAACGACGGATATGTTATAAGATTAAATATGAATGGTACTTTAGATACCAGTTTCAGTATCCAGAATGACGGCGTATTCTCCGATATGGAAGATGATAATCCTAATGACTTTTTTGAAAATATAAGCGCTATGGGAATCACTCCAAATAACGAAATAATTATTGGTGGACTTAATAAGAATAGAAGTACTGGAAATGCAATAACTTATACCGCAAAAATCAAAAAATTGAAATAAATTTATATATTAGTGCCTAAGTGGTAAGCTTTTTGGGTACTTGTTTTGATATATTTTTTACTATTTTAGCAGGTTATCTTACTGATGGGAAAAGAATATCGGATTAAAGAGCTAAAACTTTTAATAATAAACACAGCAGTTAATAGAAATCAATGTATTCAATTATAGACATAGAAAGTAATGGTGCAGGTTATAGAAATGAATGCATTATAGATATCGCCATTTACAGATATGACGGGCAGAAAATTACAGATCAGTTTATATCCCTTGTCAATCCGGAAGGAGACATTACTCCTTTTGTACAAAAGCTGACCAGTATCACACCAAAAATGGTGAAAACGGCTCCTAAATTTCATGAAATAGCCAAAAGAGTTATTGAAATTACCCAAAACACAACATTGGTAGGGCATAATATTGATTTCGACTACAGAATGCTTCGCCAATCGTTTAAAAGGCTTGGTTATGATTTTAACATCAATACTTTAGATACAATTCCTCTAGCTAAAAAACTAATTCCTGATGAAGTAAGTTATTCTTTGGGTAAATTGGTGAAATCACTGGGGATTCCTTTGACTAATCATCATAGAGCCGACGGAGATGCCAGAGCAACGCTGGAGCTGTTTAAACTTTTAGTATCAAAAGATACTGAGAACGAGATTATTCAAAAACAGCACGATGAAACCAATGCGAAAACCTATATCAATAAGATCAAGCTCCTGACACAGGATCTTCCGAACGATAAAGGATTTGTGTATTTTCAGGATGAGAGCGGAAGGATCATCTTCTCAGATTATGTTCAGGATATCAATAAGTTTTCCAAAAAAGTATTCAATTCCAAGTCCAAAAAATGGGAACAGGTTCAAAAGGGTGTTGAGCAAATCAATTTCGAGCTTGCCGGAACGGATATTATTGCTAAGCTGATCCTGAATTCTAAAAATGTTAAGAAAAAAGAAGTTTTGCCATTCGGTCTTTATTTCAGAAACAATAAATACGTTGTTGAAAAAAACAAACTGAATAAAACTGAAAAACCGATCCTGAAATTCAGATCATTTACTCAAGGGACAAAAGCGGTTCAGTTTATTGGTGCTCAGGAAGAATACAATGATGTAGAGGTATTGAAACAAACAATAGAATTCAGAAAAAGAAATGAACTTTGGTTGGGAACCGGAAGAAGATTAGGTGAGAAATTATTTTTAATTATTGAAAACGGAAAGGTAATGTCGTTTGGTTTTTATGAACTGTTTACGCAGATACAGACACTAAGTAAACTTGCCAAATTAAAAATAGATCTTCAGCTGTCTTCAACAGATTTGAACAATGAACTGCAGCTAGCACTTCTGCGTGGTGATTTTGAGACGTTGCCACTGCCTAAATAATTAAAAATTTTGATCTTAAATTTTGATTAGAAAGAAGATACTTTTCAAATCAATTTTCTCAGAATAAAAAATAAATAGTATTTTTGCAAAAAATAAATAGAAGCAATGCAAATTTTTAAACAAATAAAAACTGGAAAAAAGGGAGCTGTTAAGTTCTCTAAGGTTTGGAATATTTGAAAGACTTGTCTTGCATAAAAAATAATCAATGTGGCAGGCTCTTTTTCTAAGAATCTGCCTTTTTTTATGTTAAAATGAAATTATGAATTCACAAGAATTATTAAAGATCGCCAATGAGTTTGGCACACCAGTGTACGTTTACGATGCTGAATCCATCAAAGTTCAATACGAAAAACTTACATCTTCTTTTTTAAAACATACTAAGTTCTTCTATGCAGCGAAGGCGTTGACAAACATCAATATCCTTAAATATGTCAAGAAGCTGGGTGCATCTTTGGATTGTGTATCTATTAATGAAGTCAAATTAGGATTAAAGGCAGGATTTCCAAAAGAAAAAATATTATTTACGCCCAATTGTGTTGACTTAGCTGAAATAGAGGAAGCAATGACATTCGGAGTTCATATTAACATTGATAACATTTCCATTCTTGAGCAATTCGGAAATAAATACGGAAATTCTTATCCTATTTTTGTTAGAATCAACCCACATATCTTTGCTGGAGGGAACTATAAAATTTCAACAGGTCACATCGACAGTAAGTTTGGAATTTCTATTCATCAGCTTCGTCATATTGAAAGAGTGATGAAGAGTACCAACCTTAATGTTGAAGGGCTTCATATGCATACAGGAAGTGAGATTAAAGATCCTGAGGTTTTTCTTCAGGCACTGGATATCATGCTTGAACTTTCTGAGCATTTTCCTAACCTGAAATATCTGGATATGGGAAGTGGTTTCAAAATTCCTTATCAGGATAGTGAAGAAGAAACTGATGTTAAAACATTAGGAAGAAAAGTAGAAAAAGTTTTAGGTGAGTTTGCAAAAACAACGGGTAGAAAATTCGAACTATGGTTCGAACCGGGAAAATTCTTAGTAGGAAAAAGCGGATATCTATTAGTAAAAGCTAATGTAATCAAACAAACTACGGCTACCGTTTTTGTTGGGGTAAATTCAGGATTTAACCACCTGATTCGTCCAATGTTCTACGATTCTTACCACGCTATTGAAAATCTATCCAATCCAAAAGGAGCAGAAAGAATTTATACTGTGGTAGGAAACATCTGCGAGACAGATACCTTTGCATGGGATAGAAAATTACATGAAGTAAGAGAGGGGGATATTCTTGCATTCCACAATGCAGGAGCTTATGGTTTTGAAATGAGTTCAAACTTCAATTCAAGATTAAAGCCCGCTGAGGTTCTATTCCTTGATGGAAAAGCTCATCTGATCCGTAAAAGAGATGAATTTGAAGACTTACTAAGAAACCAGATTGAAGTGGTTATCTAGTCAATAGAAAATAATATGTGAGCGGCTGTCCCTTGGGATGGCCGTTTTTATTTTTAATACAAAGATTGTAATGTTTTGTATCGATATGCTTTTTGAGTTACAAAGAAACTTCTCTTTGCCAAGGAAAAGAGCTTTGTGCTCTCTTTTAAATCGTGTATTTTTAAAGGATCTTGTGAACTCTGTGTTAAAATCTGGAACATTATGAAAGATTTACGAGTTTTTTAATACTGAATCCCCTTCAGTTCTGCTATTAATTAGCTAAATTTGATAGGCTTGGGATAGATGCATTCCAAGCACTATAAAGAAAAATAACTACCAAATCTATAAATTATGGCTAAAAATATAGCAGAGCAAATTGTTGAAATGCTCGAAAATGCCAATGTGAAAAGAATTTATGCAGTAACAGGAGACAGCCTCAATCACCTAAATGTTGCGGTGAAGAAAAGCAGCATTCAATGGATACATGTACGGCATGAAGAAGTAGGAGCTTATGCCGCCGCCGCAGAAGCCGAGCTTGATGGCTTTGCCGTATGTGCAGGAAGCTGTGGCCCGGGACACGTTCATTTGATTAATGGAGTATATGAAGCACACAAATCTCATGTTCCAATGCTGGTGATTGCTTCTACGATTCCCAGTGACGAAATGGGAATGGATTACTTTCAGGAGACCAATACCATAAAGCTCTTTGATGATTGCAGTTATTATAATCAAATGATTACACGTCCCGAGCAGGTACAGAGAACCATTCAAACAGCTATTCAGCACGCTATTTCCAAAAAAGGAGTAGCAGTAATCGGTCTTCCGGGTGATGTTTCAGAACTTGATGCACAGGAAGCAACAACTTCCACCCAGATTTTTAGAACCAATCCTGTAATAAGACCATCAGATAATGAACTGAATAATCTGGCAACACTCATCAATGAAAGTAAAAAAGTAACCCTTTACTGTGGGATAGGAGCTGCTGAAGCCAGTGCTGAGGTAATAAAGTTATCTCATTTATTAAAAGCTCCTGTTGGCTATTCATTCCGGGGAAAAATGGCCATTCAGCCTAATAATCCTAATGAGATCGGGCTTACTGGTTTACTAGGTTTTCCCTCTGCCTATCATGCAATGCACGAAGCCGATCTTGTCATCCTTCTGGGAACCGATTTTCCTTATCAGAAATTTATGCCTGTAAAAAATAAAATTGTTCAGATTGATGAAAGTCCGGAAAGGCTGGGAAGAAGAGCAAAACTTGAATTAGGTCTTACAGGAGATATTAAAGACACCATTATGGCCTTGCTTCCTCTGCTGGATGAGAAAACAGATGTAGACTTTCTCAATGAGCAGCTGGCCTTTTATGATAAAGTAAAAGAAAATCAACTGGAATATGTGAAGGACTCGGGAAAAGAAGATGCTATTCAGCCGGAGTATGTTGCCCATACGTTGGATAGGTTAGCTAAAAAAGATGCCATATTTACTGTAGATACCGGGATGTGCTGCGTTTGGGGAGCAAGATTTATTACTGGAACCGGAGAACGAAAGATGCTGGGATCCTTTAACCACGGATCAATGGCCAACGCTATGCCTATGGCTATTGGGGCTTCTTTATCACATCCGGATAAGCAGATTATTGCCATGTGTGGGGATGGTGGCTTATCCATGTTGTTAGGAGACATGGCTACCATTTTCCAATATAAGCTTCCTGTAAAGCTGATTGTATTCAATAACAGAACCCTGGGAATGGTAAAACTGGAAATGGAAGTAGGAGGAATGCCAGATAATGAAACAGATATGATTAACCCGGATTTTGCATTAGTGGCCCAGGCCATGGGGTATCCCGGAAAAAATGTACATCAACCTGAAGAAGTAGAAAATGCCATTAAAGAATGCCTGGAGCATAACGGACCTTATCTTCTCAATATCTTTACCAATCCTAATGCATTGGCTCTTCCTCCAAAAATTGAACTGGATCAGGTGTTGGGAATGACCAAATCTATGGCTCAGTTAATGCTGGGTGGAAAAATGGATGAGGTGCTAGAAACCGTTAAAAGTAATTATAAACACATTAAAGGCTTGTTATAAAGGCGGTTTTGAGAATTTTCGTAAACAAAATATGAAACCTCTTTTATAAAACTTCATACATTGTGTGAAGTTTTTCTTTTTGGTAAGACCGCTAAATATTTACCTTTGTTTATTAATTTAATGAACAGATCAAGCTATGAGAACGATACTTTTATTTTTTGCCTTATGTTTTGCCCACTTTTCTTTTGCACAGGAGCTTGAAGACAGAGATGATTCCTTTATTGTAGAAAATAATAAAAATCTTTTTAAAATAGATATTAAAGAACCTTTTCTACAAGTTGCTGTAAAGTGTAATGATTTTAAGCCTGCAGCTTTTGAAGGAGGAGCTTCAGCATACAGAGACATTCTTAATAAATATATGTATACCTATTTGAATGCAGATTTCTATACATTGAGCGGAGATTTTACATTTACCTTAATAATCGATGAATCAGGAAAGGTAAAAGATGCTGTTGGGGCACCAAAAGTCTTACACAGTGAAGCTTTCTTTGATGATATGCAATATGTAGTGAGAAGAATTAAAAGAAATTGGAAACCTGCAACTTGCAATGGACAACCGGTAAAATCAGAAATGAAAGTAAAAATGAATTTCTCTTCATTATCAATAGATATGTAAAGCTATTACTGTAGAGATATTTTGGATTAATAACTATATCATAACCATGAAAAAAAACATTGTAATCCTGTTCCTGTTCTTTGGGTTTATAGGATATTCACAACAATCACCAGCTTCAAAAGAAGATGTGATGACTTCACAAAATGCAGAATTTCCGGGAGGAGATGATGCTTTTACCAAAGAATTTTTACAGATGATCCATGCCTATATTGATTTGAAAAAATATGCAGTAAACGGAAAATTTGTTTTTGTTTTTGATGTGAATACGAGTGGTAAAGTAGAAAATCTTGATGTATTACCCAAAGTGAAGAATAGCGAGATGTTTATTGATGACATGAAGTTTGCCATTAAAAAAGTAAAGAAGAAATGGAAACCTGCAATGAAGGATGGGCAGCCGGTAATTTCTAAGAAGATTATCAAAATTAACTTTACTTCAGACCATTTTGACCACGGAGATTAATACCTAATTTTGAGAAAGGAAAATAATTGCTCTTCATGAGTTTAACAGATCATAATAATCCTCCTGCCATTCTGTCACAATATTTTGTATCTTTGCAGACTCATCTGTTCGTAGTTTAAAATTCACGGAAAGAATTCCTGTGTTTTAACCCCGAACCTTAAATTGATTATCGTGCAGGAAAAATATATAGACGAAACAAAACAGGGCGAAGCATTTGCTATTGCCGAAAGACCCGAGAATTCTAAAAAACTGTTTTTAGAAAGCTATGGCTGTCAGATGAACTTCTCGGATTCCGAAATTGTTGCTTCTATTCTTAATGAACAAGGATATAACACAACAATGAAAGTTGAAGAAGCTGATTTGATTCTGTTAAATACCTGTTCTATCCGAGAGAAAGCAGAGCAGACGGTTAGAATGCGTCTTTCCCAGTTCAAAAATCTTAAGAAAGAAAAACCGAACATGACGGTAGGTGTTTTGGGGTGTATGGCGGAAAGATTAAAAACCAAATTCTTAGAAGAAGAGCAATTGGTGGATCTTGTCGTGGGACCAGATGCTTATAGAGATTTGCCAAACCTATTAAAGGAAACAGACGATGGTAGAGATGCCATCAATGTAATTCTTTCCAAAGAAGAAACCTATGCAGATATTAATCCGGTTCGTTTAGGCGGAAACGGAGTTACAGCTTTTGTTACTATAACGAGAGGTTGTGATAACATGTGTACATTCTGCGTAGTCCCATTTACCAGAGGAAGAGAAAGAAGCCGTGATCCACACTCCATTATCGACGAATGTAAAGACCTTGCAAATAACGGTTATAAAGAAATTACTCTTTTAGGACAGAACGTAGACTCTTACCTGTGGTATGGTGGTGGTCCTAAAAAAGACTTTGCCAAAGCATCTGAAATGCAGAAAGCAACAGCCGTTAATTTTGCTCAGTTATTAGATTTGGTTGCTAAGGCAGTTCCGGAAATGAGAATCAGATTCTCTACATCAAATCCTCAGGATATGAGCCTAGATGTATTCAAAATGATGGCAAAGCACGATAACATCTGTAAATATGTACACCTTCCTGTTCAGAGTGGAAGCAACAACATGCTTGAAGCAATGAACAGACAGCATACCCGTGAAGAATATCTTGAACTGATCAGAAAAGCTAAGGAAATTGTTCCTGAAGTAGCCTTCTCTCAGGATATGATTGTTGGATTCTGTAATGAAACAGAAGAAGATCACCAGGATACATTAAGCCTGATGAGAGAAGTGGAATATGATTACGGTTATATGTTCGCTTACTCAGAAAGACCGGGAACTCCGGCTCATAAAAAAATGGAAGATAACATTCCGGCTGATGTAAAGCAGAGACGTCTTGCTGAGGTGATTGCGCTTCAGGGAGAGCTTTCCAGAATGAGAATGGAGTCTTATGTAGGAAGAGTTCATCAGATTTTGATCGAAGGAACTTCCAAAAAGAATCAGAACCAATGGAAAGGAAGAAACTCTCAGAATGCAGTTTGTGTCTTCGATAAGCTTGAAGGGCAGCAAATAGGTGACATTGTGGACGTTTTTGTATATGATAACACCCAAGGCACACTTTTAGGGAAAATCACAGAATAAATATAAGTTTTGAAAGCGGTTTATCTTTTTACCTTATTTTCTTTTGCTCTGTTTTCATGTCAGGCAGAAAAAAAAACAAGTAAATATCCGGATACCGTGGGTGATATAGCTTTTGATGATAGGCTGGATGAAGCAGGCTTTAAGAAATGTGGAGCAGGAAAAGACAGACCTTTCAGTTTTCAATATTATCATGGACCCAAGATGTTCGATTATAAAGGAGAAAAAATTGCTGTCAAAGAAAAACTTAAAAAAGAAAATATATATTCAGAAAAGAAAGTCAACGGGTATATTACCGTTAGATTTTTAGTAAATTGTGAAGGAAAAACAGGCCTGTTCAGACTCAAGCATATGGATTCAGATTTGAAAGATGTTGTTTTGGATGAAGAACTGGAAAATAAGCTGTTGGAGTTCACAAAATCATTAAATGGCTGGATGCCGAAAGAGATAGAAGGTTTAAAAGTAGATTACTATCAGTATTTAACCTATAAAATTGAAGATGGAAAAGTTTCAGAGGTATTACCTTAGCTTTTTGTTACTTATAGTGTACACCAATACTATTGCACAGGTTAACTGTAACGCAATAGAGGGTGAGGACTGCAAAAAAGCCTGTGAACTTTACAACACAGCTTCAGATTTACAAGGCTTTAAGGCATCTCAGGAAGGCTTTGATAAAGCAATAGAGCTGTGCCCGGATTTCTCCAGTGCTTATATGGAGAAAGCAGTCCCTTATCTCAAAAACGGAGATTTTGCAACCTGGAAAATTCTGATTGATAAAGCCGTTGCTTTAGATCCCAAAAAACATCTGGGGTATAGAGGTTGGTGCAAGTTTCAGTTTTTAAGAGACTATAAAGGAGCTATTCTGGATCTGGAAGAGCTTAAAAAATATTATCCGGAAGACTTAGGAAGGTCGCAGAACGGAGATTATAATCTGGATGTAGTAAAAGCTATGTCCTACAGTGCTTTAGGGCAGAAGGAAAAAGCAACCGGAATTATTGAACGGCTGCTGGCCACAAGAGGATATGTAAAAGGCATGTTCGATCATTACCAGCTTGGCGTCACTTATTTTGAGCTGGGTAAATATGATAAAGCCCTTGAAAATTTTGAAAAACAAAGCAAAGAATACAATTTTGCTGAGAATATATACTTTAAAAGTAAAGTTTCTAAAATTAGAAACAAAGATTATTTGGATTTGAAAATGTTAGCCTTAAAAACGTATGATGAAGGAAAGACTATGAAAGATGTCTATACTCATCATTTTAACAAAGTCTACAGACAGCAGATGGAAGAACTGTAGAATAGTAACATTTAATCAATAATCAAAAATTTACTTATGAGCAACGAGTTACAAAACATAAAAAACCGCTTCGGAATTATCGGGAACTTTCCGGCACTCAACAGGGCCCTGGAAAAATCGATACAGGTTGCCCCTACAGACATTTCCGTCCTTGTTATCGGAGAAAGTGGAGTAGGGAAAGAATTTATTCCGAAGATCATCCATTCGGAATCCAGAAGAAAGCATCAACCCTATATTGTTGTCAATTGTGGAGCTATTCCGGAAGGAACAATAGACTCAGAATTATTTGGGCACGAAAAAGGGGCTTTTACGGGAGCTACTGCCACCAGAAAAGGATATTTTGAGGTAGCAGACGGCGGAACCATCTTCTTGGATGAGGTAGGAGAACTTCCTTTACAGACGCAGGTTCGTCTTTTAAGAGTACTGGAGAGTGGCGAATTTATGAAAGTAGGATCTTCACAGGTGCAAAAAACCAATGTAAGAATTGTAGCAGCTACTAACGTTAACATGATGAAGGCCATCCATGACGGAAGATTCCGTGAAGACCTGTTTTACCGTTTGAATACCGTTCAGATTGATATGCCGCCTTTAAGAGAAAGAAAAGGAGATATCCATTTGCTGTTCAGAAAATTTGCAATAGATTTTGCAGAAAAATACAGAATGCCTGAACTGGAACTGGAGCAAAGTGCCGTTCATTATATAGAAAATTACGCTTTCCCGGGTAACGTCCGCCAATTAAGGAATCTTGTTGAGCAGATGACCGTTGTGGAAAGAAACAGAAATATCACTGCAGAAAAGCTTGCAGAATATATTCCGATGGAAACCCACCTTCCCATGGTGGTAAATAATCAGAATAGCCCAAAACAAAATGATTTCGGAAGCGAAAGAGAAATCATGTATAAGATCCTCTTCGATATGAGAAACGATATTAATGATTTAAAATCCTTAACTTCGGAATTGATAAAGAACAGAGGAACAGCAGATCTAAGTAATCATGAGAAAAATCTGATTAACAGAATTTATACTCCTGAAACTCAGCCGCAAATAAACTCAGGCTCTTTACTGTATTTTGAGAATAATGACGCGCCGGCAGTACAGACGCCTACCATTATTTCTAGCCCGGATGACAGCTACGAAGATATTGAGGATATTGAAGTAGAAGAAAACAGACCGGAATCACTCTCTCTTCAGAATAATGAAAAGGATTTGATTATCAAAGCACTGGAAAAGCATAAAGGAAGAAGGAACAGAGCTGCAGACGAGCTTGGAATTTCACAGAGAACTTTATATAGAAAAATAAAACAGTATAATCTGGAAGATTAGTAAAGCACAATAAGTATGAATGTAAATTTAAAACCTAAGCCGATTAATTTTAAATTCGGACCATATATTAACAGTGGGTTCGAATTCTTAAAAAAAGATTTTGGAAATATTTTTGTTGCATTTTTAGTGTGCATTATCATGTCAATCATCCCTTTTTGTGGAATGCTGGCCATGGGCAACATGTACAAATATCTTCAAAAATTGAATAAAAACCAGGTTGCTAGCCCCGGAGATATTTTCGACTTTAAAGACTTTATGCCTTATTTTATTTTGCAGCTCATTATTTTTGGAGCCGTTTTAATCATTTACATTCCGCTGATTATTGTATTGGCATTAACAGGAGCATTGTCTGGTAATGATGATCCTAACCCGATGGCAGCGTTTTTTATGTTTCCCTATATACTTGTAGTAATGATAGCGATCTATTATTTTGCGTTAAAAGCGTTCTACATTACCCCTTTAATCAGTCTTAAAGGAATTAAAGATTTAAAAACAGCCTGGAATATTTCAAAGGTAATGACCAAAGGAAATCTTATATCAATTCTTCTTTTCTCATTTGTAATCGGCCTTTTAGCTCAGATCGGTGTTCTTGCTTGTGGGATCGGAATTTTTCTTACCATTCCATTTGTATATACTGCTAATTATTTTGCTTACGAAGATGCTATTCAACAAATTGAATTTGATGAAATCACTGAAATTGGATCTAAAAATGAATTTTAAAATTAAAAATATCAGTCCGAAACAGCCATTGCGAATGATGGTGCTCTTTGTTTTGCTGGGAGTATTAAACTCATGCTATAGCTTTACCGGATCATCTCTTACAGACGAAAAAACAGTTCAGATCAATGAGTTCCCGAACAATGCATCTCTTGTAAACCCAACATTGTCCCAACAGTTTTCAACAGATATTCAGAACAGGTTTGTACAGAGAACCACTCTGAAAGGAACAAAAACAAATCCTGATATTCTGATAGAAGGAGAAATTTCAGATTATGCCATTACGCCTACTACCATCAGCTCCAATACGCAGACAAACCCTGCCGGGGGAGTGGTACAGCAGGCTCAGAATAAACTTACAATTACTGTAAAAGTACATTATGAAAATAAAGTACATCCAGACTCAAGTTTTGACAGAACGTATTCGGATGAAGCAGCTTTTAACAGTAGCTTATCACAGAATGAGATCGAAAGTTCTCAGGTTAAGATTGTGACAGAAAGAATTATTAATAAGATTTTTAACGACATTGTAGCGAATTGGTAAGATGAATCCCAGAGTTTTAGAATTAATAAAAAATCCGAAAAATATTCAGTCAGAAGACCTTGGCCTTTTGAAGGAAGAGATTCATGCATTTCCCTATATTCAAAATATCAGGGCACTTCATCTGTATGGAGTACACTTGTATGAAAAGGAAAACTATCAGAAAGAACTTTCGATAACAGCAGCTTATACCACTGATAAAAAAATTCTTTATCAGCTGATAAATGGGAAAATTCAGCAGGAAATAAAAAAGGAATTACCTGAAGATAAGCCATCTGTAATAGCAGCTGAAAAGCCTGTAAAATACAACTATAATGTTAAAGGCTTCCCGATAAAAAGAGAAGAAACGGCTCCTGCTCCTGAAAAAGAAGAGGCAGAAGACAAAGAAATATGCATATTACAAACAGCACAGGAAGTTAAACATCTCTATGTAAATGGAGAACGTAATAGAATTCTTTTTGAAGGCGAAGAGAACTTCCTGAATGAAAAAAATTCTGAAACGATAGATTTTGAATCTACATTAGAATCAGGAACGCTTGTAACCCAGAAATCTGAACCGGAAACGGCGGTGTCGGTTCAAGAAGAAATAGAAGAAAGTACTGGAGAAAACTTTACCCCGGAGACTGTTATTAATGAAGATCAGATTACTTCAGAAGTGGTAGAGGAAAAAGTTGAAGAAGAGGAAAATCTGAGTTTTGAAGGAACCGAGGCTTTATTACCAGAAGCGGGCGTAGAAGAAAATACTGTGGAAGTTCCAATAGAAGATGATGAAGCCAGTGCTGATGAAGAAGTTCCTGTTTCTGAAACTAAAGAAGATAAAGACCTGAATTTTGAGGAGGCAGAGCCCTTATTACCGGAAGCAGTTGTTGAAGAAAGCATAGCTGATGTTCTAACAGAAGATGCTGAAGCGATTGCTGATGAAGAAGCTCCTGTTTCTGAAGTTGAAGAACAAATCGCTGATGAGACGAATGCAGAGTTAAGTTTCCATGGAACAGAGGCCTTCTTGCCAGATGTTAAAATTCAGGCTAATAATGATAAGGTTACTGAAGGTATTGAAACTCCTGTACTCAATGTAAATAAGCATGAGGATGAAATGAGGCGTCTGATCGAAGAGGTTGAGAAAAAGATGAAGGAAACTAAATCTGCTCAACAAGAAGAACAGGTAGAGCCGGAAGCTGTTGAAGATCATGAGATAAGCTTCGCAGAGACACAAAGTTTCCATTTCTGGTCAACTGATCAGGAAAGCTCAGAAGAAACGGACGAGATAAAAGAAGAGAAGGTACTGGCAGAAGTGGCTGTGCATATAGAGCCGGAAGTAGACGTTACAAAAGAAGAAGTTGTAGAAGAACCTGTTCGTGAAGTTCAGGCAGCATGGAAGCCTATGAGCCTTGAATCTAATGTACCAGATTCTTTAATTAATAAACCGGCAGAAACCGTTGTTCCTGTAGTAAATATTCCTGAAGTATTGGAAGTGCCTTCTACAGAGACAAAAGCTGAAAATATAGAGGTTGTTGAAGAACCTGAAACACTAACAGAACTTTCTGTGGAAGACGTTTCTGTAGAAAAAGAGGAAGAACAACCTGAAACTCCTGAAGCCGTTCCTCAGAAGGATGGAGAAGTTCCGGTAATGAATGTTTCATTCTTTGGTACAGATATTTCGAGTTTGAAAGTAGGAGAATCAAAGGAAACTAAAGAAGAGCCTATAAAAGAAGAACCAATGAAGGAAGCAGTAGTAGAAAGTATTCCCCAGTCTCCAATTAACAGCAACGTTCCAGGATTTATCAATACATGGCAGAGCTGGCTGAAAATCGGCAGAACAGACGAGGTTGAAAAAGAGAAAGAGGAGGTCAAAGAAAAAGCGATTGAAGCCTTTATTGAAAACAATCCTAGGATCAGTCAGCTGAGAGAGGAAAGTACCTATGTTGTCAAAGAAAAGAATGATGATATTTCCCATTTGATGACTGAAACATTGGCTAATCTTTATTTCGAACAGAAACTATATGCTAAAGCAATTAAAGCATTTGGAATACTGATTAAAAAACATCCGGAAAAGAAAGAATATTTCGAAACCAGAATTAAAGAGATCAAAGATTTTAGAAGTAA
This sequence comes from Chryseobacterium sp. StRB126, assembly GCF_000829375.1. Lineage (NCBI taxonomy): Bacteria > Pseudomonadati > Bacteroidota > Flavobacteriia > Flavobacteriales > Weeksellaceae > Chryseobacterium > Chryseobacterium sp. StRB126. The sequence continues at coordinate 5,468,558 of NZ_AP014624.1, read as the reverse complement.
AAACTAAGATATAAAATAAAAGGTACAGCTCTATGGGACTGTACCTTTTATTTTTTTATTCAGTGGAAGCGGTTTTTTTACCCCTGAGCTTCCTCCATGCTTTTCGTCCATATACAACTACCACAACCAATAAGATAATGGCTAGAATAGCTGCAATAATAGGTGCTACCATTGCAAGTACAGTCATAATACCGGCTCCTGCTGTTTCAGTAGTTCCCACGACAGAGTTTCCCAATCCTCCTGTGGTGGCAGTAGAAGCGGCCCGTATTCCTGCAAAACCGGAGCTTATGGTCGCAGCCGTTCCTCCGCCTGCAATTAAAGCCAGTGCCCATTGCGGAAAGGTTCCTAATTCGGCAAACTGGCTGGCGAATAAGATAGAGCCTGCTACAGTGGCCATAGGAACAGAAACAGTATCCAGTAAATGATCTACGAATGGAATATAATAAGCTAAAATTTCAACAACCGTTGCGATTCCTGTAGTGATGAGCGCAGGCAAGCCCGCCAGCCATTCAAAACTTTCACTCATTGGAATCCAATGAAAATAAGACGCAAGACTTACGGCGAACAGAGGAAGAAAAACCCTGAAGCCGGTAGCAGCAGATAGTCCAATGCCAATAAAGGCACTGATGACATACGAAAAATAGGGAACTTGATCCAACATATTAATTTTCAGATTTATTGTTTCCTATAAAACTACAAAAAGTATGCGAGATTTGAAATCAGTAAGTTGTGAGGTTCAGGGCTTAGGTTATGAGATACATAGTTTAGTGTTATCAACAAATATAAAAACCTATAAAATATAGACTTTATAGAAGCTTATATACGCAATCATTAGTGTCCATCTGTATAATCTGTGGTAAAAAATATAACGTATGAAAAATAGAATCTGTGAAGAAATAGCAACCACAGATTATCGCGCATTTTCACAGATATTTAGGAATGTTTTTAAAGTATGATTTGTGCTAATCTGTGTTGTCTGTGGGAGAAAATTAAATATTATCCTAACCGTTAGGCTTCTCTATAAAAAATTATTTTTTCTGAGTCTCGCAAAGCTTGATAAATTGTGCTTCCACATCCTGAAATTTTTGTGGCATTTCTGAAGAAACCCAAAATAGCATGGCTATAGTTTTTTCCCCAAAAGATTCTTTGAATAAACCTTTATTTAATCGATAGCACTCTCTTAACAACCTTTTAATACGGTTTCTGTGAACCGCTTTTTTGAAATATCTTTTAGAAACAGAAACTCCAAACTTTCCGCTTTCAATTGGGGTGGTGGGTTTATCTTTCAGAATAATGATTCTCAGATTTCCAGAAGTCCGCCATTTACCTTTTTCAAAAAGTAAACCGATCTCTGTATTTTTTTTGAGTTTTTCCGCTTTCGGATATTTGGTATTTTGCATTAATCTTGTTTCACTAGAGAGTTGATAACTTCAGCAGCAGCATACAAACCGAAAATTGCAGGCATATAGCTTATTGTTCCATAAAAAGACCTTTTATAATTGGTTCCGTCAGTCATTTTCAAACTTTCTTCATCCTGAATATCATTAGCAAAAACACAACGAACCCCTTTGTCAATTTTTACTTTTTTCAACCTTTTTCTTACTTGTCTTGCAAGGTGGCAATGTTCGGTTTTGCTAATGTCTCTCACCAATACTTTGCTTGGGTCGGTTTTTCCACCGGCTCCCATTGAACTTACAATTTTTATCCTTCTTCTTTTGGCTGCTATAATCAAACAAAGTTTTGGAGTAACACTGTCAATGCAGTCCAAAACATAATCAAATTTTGCAGAATCCAAAACTTCATCCATTCTTTCAGGATTCAGAAACTCATTAATTTTAGTTAAATTAAGATCGGGGTTAATATCTAAAAGTCTTTCTGCAACAACTTCTACTTTATGTTTTCCGACAGTAGACCGTAATGCTGGTAACTGTCTGTTTACATTGGTGATATCTACTGTGTCACCATCTACGATCGTCATGGTTCCTACCCCGGCTCTTGCCAGAAATTCAGCAGCAAAAGAACCTACACCACCTAAACCAACAACCAAAACAGTGGCTTTATTCAATTTTTCCAAACCTTCTTCTTTTACCAAAAGTTCCGTTCTTTCCAACCAGTATTTATCCATTTCTTATCGTGTGTAAATTTTCTAAAATGTGTTCATTGAGTTCTTCCAAAGAAATTCCTTTTATTTCCGAAACCTTCAGATACAATTCTTCGATCTTAAAATCTTCATTGTCAGTTTCTAAAAAGAATTTGTCTAAGGGAGTATTTTTTAAAATATCCTGCAAAGATAAATTATACAAAACAGCTTTTCCAAAACTCAGATAAAAATTATTGGCCAGAAGATCTTCTGCAATTTTCTGTTTTTTATTAAAACCATGAATAATCATAGGCTGTTCCGCCCTTTTTTTAAGAGAAATTACCTCGTAAAATTTTCTAACGCAGTGAACGATAACAGGCTTTTTTACTTCATTGGAAATATTGATCTGCCTTAAAAAAATTTCCTGCTGGATTTTTTGGTCAATAGAAACAAGAGAATCTAAACCACATTCTCCTATGGCAAAACAGTTCTGAAACATCATGCTTTTCATCCAGTTCAACTGGTGATCTATGTTATTAATATCAATATTATTGGGATGTATTCCTATTGAATAAGGGGAATCCGGCGGAATTTGTCCAATATCCAAATTGTAAATTCCGTCTCGGATGTATTTTTTATGATGATGAAAATCAAAAAATTCCATAGTCAAAAATACTACTATTTGGAATTAATATAAAATTATTAAACGATCGTTTACAAATGTGTTAAAAATTTCTTAACTTTACTCAAAGTACACTTTATGAAAAAAAAATTTACTGAAAAACAGATTCACATACTGGATATTGCAGAAGAATTAATTGCAAGGAAAGGGTACGAAGGAACTTCTGTGAGAGATATTTGCTCGAAAGCCAATATCAATGTTGCGATGATCTCTTATTACTTCGGTTCTAAGGAGAAAATGATGTCTTATCTTTATCAATATAGAGTATTAAAGACCAGGGAAAATTTTTCAGAATTTGCTGATACCATTAAAGAGGGAAAGCCAGAAATGCAGATGCGCGAAATGATAAAATATATTGTTTCCCAACTGTTCAAATACAATTATTTCCATGGGTTTGTTACCCAGGAACTCCGTCATACAGAGAATTTAAAGGATGAATTGCTGGATTTTTACCAGCTGTTTGTCAAAAAACTGGATGAAGTCATCAAAAAAGGAGTGGCTTCAGGAGTATTTACCTTTACCCCCAAGCCGGAAGATATTCTTACGATGATTATCGGTTCTACTTTATTTGTGATCCGGAATAAAAATTTTTATGAACTTTACGTACCAAGTAAAAACGAAGAAGCCTATACTAAAGAGGCTGAAAAGAAAGTGAGAATGAATCTTTTATTAAGTGTTTTTGCAATTTTAGGATATGCTGCAGACTAAAATTACGTTAAATATTCATAAAAAAAAATCTATTGACAAAAAAGTTATATTTTTGCAAATTAGTAAATCGGCTGTATAATCCGAAAACTGTTGAATTTTTTATATGAAAAAATATATTTTAGGTCTTTTTGCTGTAGCAGTGATGGCATCATGTGTTAGCCAGCAAGAAAGAGCAATGAAGAGTGCTGATAAAGATTTTATCTTAAAAGCTGCCAATGAAAACTTCGCTAAGAAAAAGTGGAAAAATGCATTGGCTCTTTATGACAGACTAGCGAACCTTGTAGCGGGAACGGATGACTTTCCTAACGTTGGTTTCAATACAGCTTATGCCAATTACTACGATAAAAGTTATAAACTGGCGGGGCATCAGTTTAAAAACTTTGCGGTAAACTTTCCAAAAGATCCAAGAGCAGAAGAAGCAGCTTATATGTCTGCATTATGTTACTATGAAGGATCTATGGATTACAACCTGGATCAGTCAAGTACAGAATTAGCGGTTAATGAGCTTCAGGACTTCCTGAACAATTATCCAAATTCAGAAAGATCAAAAAATATTAGTCAACTTATTGACGAACTTTCTTATAAGCTGGAGTTTAAAGCTTATGAAAACGGAAGACAGTACTTTAAAATGGGTGAGTACAAAGCGGCTAACGTAGCTTTAGAAAATGTATTGGAAGATTTCCCAAGTACAAAACTTCGTCCGAAAATTTATGATTATATCATGAAATCTCGTTATGAATTAGCCATAAAGTCTATTTATAGCCTTAAAGACGAACGTATTGAAAGCGCTTTAACCTATGTGAAAATGGTTGAAAAGGAGCTTCCTAATACAGAATATTCTAAAACAGCATCTGATCTAAGAGCAAAGCTGGAAAAAGAAAAAGAACATTTTGTAATTGTTAAAAAAGAAACAGAAGCAAAAATTGCTGCGTTAACAGCCAGACAAAAGAAAGAAGCTGAAAAGCTTGCCAGCCAGGATAAAAAAGAACAGCAGATTAAAGATCAAATCAGTAACGAAAAGCAGGCAAAGCAGATGCAGAGGGATAGTGCGGCACTTAAGACCCCTCCGCCAGCAGCGACTTTCAAAATTAAAAGATAATTCGTAAATTTGCCATCTTAAAATAAAAATAAATTTCTCAAAATGAGTGTAAAAGATACAAAAGCAGAAGTAAATACTATTACTTACGACAAAGATAAGATTGAAGATAAAGTAGGTTCAATCTACGAAGCTATTGTTATCATGGGAAAGAGAGCAGAGCAAATTAATGCGGAGATCCGTACGGAACTCCACAACAAATTAGATGAATTTGCTGTTCACAATTCTACATTGGAAGAGGTTTTCGAAAACAGAGAACAAATTGAGATCTCTAAACATTACGAAAAACTTCCAAAGCCAACTTCAATTGCTATTGAAGAATGGTTAAACGATGATGTATATTTTAGAAAAACAGAAGAAAGAAAGTAATCATCTGTGTTTTTTATAAACAAAGGTCATAAAGGAACTAAGTTCTTTTATGACCTTTGCTGTTTTAAACCCTGATTGTGGGAAAAAATAAGTATTTTAGTATTTCAAAAAAATTAAAGCTAAATGAGTGTTTCCGGTAAAAAGATCCTTATTGCTGTTTCTGGCGGAATTGCAGCCTATAAAGTTCACTTTTTGATAAGAGATTTTATAAAGCAAGGAGCCGAAGTACAGGCGATTATGACCCCCGATGCAGAACATTTTGTAACCCAATTAAGTTTGGCCACGCTATCGAAGAAGCCAGTTTATTCTGATTTTTATGGTGATAACGGAACCTGGAACAGCCACGTGGAACTTGCTTTATGGGCAGACGTGATGATTGTGGCCCCATGTACAGCCAATACCTTGTCTAAAATGATCCACGGAATGTGTGATAATCTCGTGATCGCAACTTATATGTCTGCAAAATGTCCGGTATTTATTGCTCCGGCAATGGATTTGGATATGTATGCACACCCTTCCACGAAAAGAAATCTAGAACTGGCAGAAAGCTATGGGCATATTATCATTCCTGCTGAAAACGGAGAACTTGCAAGTGGTCTGATCGGGCAGGGAAGAATGTCTGAACCGGCAACCATTTTTAATACCGTTGAAAATTATTTTACAGATCATATTATTGAAAAAAGTCTTGAAGGAAAAACAGTCTTAATTACAGCAGGACCTACCTATGAGGCGATTGATCCGGTAAGATTCATAGGAAATCATTCCTCAGGAAAAATGGGGTTTTCCTTGGCTGAAGAAGCTTCAAAAAGAGGGGCTAAGGTGATTCTGATCTCAGGACCAAGTTCCCAAACCCTTACCGATAAAAATGTAGAGCTGCATAAGGTAACTTCTGCAAAAGAAATGCTGGCTAAAGTATTTGAGTTTTATGATAGAATAGATATTGGGATTGCAAGTGCTGCCGTGGCAGATTATGCACCAAAGGATGTGGCTAAGGAAAAGATCAAGAAGAATGATGAAAACCTTACCATTGAGCTGGTGAAAAACCCTGATATTCTTAAAACGATGGGAGAAAAGAAAACCCATCAGTTTCTGGTAGGATTTGCTTTGGAAACTCAGAATGAAGAAGAAAATGCCAAAGGAAAACTGGAAAAGAAAAACCTTGATATGATTGTTTTGAATTCTTTACGTGATGAAGGAGCAGGATTTAAAAATGATACCAACAAGATCAAGATATTCACCAGAACAGAGAAAAGAGAATTTGATCTGAAGTCCAAAGATGATGTAGCAAAAGATATTCTCAATTTTGTTGAATCTCAGCTTTTAAAATAATTTTAATAAATTTCCGTTCTCAATTTTTAATAGACAATGAAAAAAATTATAAGTTTATTTTTTCTGTTATTTATCTTTAATCTTGGTTTTTCCCAGGAGTTGCTGGCAACTGTTCAGGTAAACTCCCAGCAGATAGGAGGAAGTAATCAGCAGGCTTTTAAAGCTTTGGAGAAAAGTCTTAGAGACTTCATTAACAATACCAGCTGGACGGGGAAGAAGTTACAGAATTTTGAAAAGATCAAATGTGGTTTTTCCATTGTTATTGCTGAAAGAGATGTCAATAAATTTAAAGGAACCATTGTAGTTCAGGCAGTACGTCCTGTCTATAATACCACGTATGAATCTCCTTTGCTGAATCTTCAGGACCAAAGATTCAGCTTTGAATATATTGAGAACGAAAACCTTATTTTCAACGAGAGACAATTTTCCGGGAAAAACCTTACCGATGTAATCAGTTTCTACATTTATCTTATTTTAGGCTATGATGCTGATAGTTTCCAGTCAATGGGAGGAACTCAGTGGTTCACAAAAGCACAACAGATTGCTCAAAACTCTCAAAACAGAAACTATGACGGTTGGAATACCATCAACGAACCGAGAAGCCGCACCATATTGATTAACGAAATTATGAATCCAAACTGGAGCCAGTTGAGATCTACGATGTATACTTATCATAGATCCGGGATGGATAATCTTTTTAATCCGGACCAGACACCAGGGAAAAAAGTGATTTTTGATGCCCTGATGCAGCTTAAAATGTATGAGAATTCTTTCCAGCAAGGCTTTTTCTTCAACCTTTTCATGGATACTAAAAGTGATGAGATCTTTAACGTCTTTAATTCCGGAAATAATGGCGGGCTTATCCTTAATGATCTGAAGCAGACCATGATTATTCTTTCTCCAAAAAATATTGATAACAAGTGGAATAAATGGAAGAATTAAATCATGAGGAAATAAAAATTAAAGAAATAGTTGACAGAACGCTTAACTTTTGGGTTGAGAATGAACTCAATCAACTTCCTTGTGATATTGAAAAAGAAATGCTTGCCCAGGACCAGCCCGATGAAGAATGGAAATTCTGGCTTCCTGTTACAAGTACGGTTACCGATACTGAACTTCAGGAATTTGAAGCAGAGACCGGGTTTGTTTTTCCAGACAATTTTAAAATATTCCTGAAACATAAACATTTTTATGAGCTTCAGATCTCGGAAGTTTCCTTTTGTTCACTTCCTGTCAGTTCGTGGAGAGCCTCTCTTCGTGAAATGATGTTCGAGACCTACTCAAGAGAATTCCTTTTTGATAAGGGGTATATTCCTTTTGCTGTATATAGTGACTGGGGACTGTTGTGTTTTGATAGCCATAACAATAATGCTGTTGTTCTTTGGGATCATGAAGATGAAAATTCTTTTCAGTATCAATACTCAAACTTTTATGAACTGCTAACAGAAATTTCAAAAGCATAAGACTTGCCTATTTAATCATTATCTGCCATTTCTGTTTTCATTAAAAAACCCTATTTTTACAACCAATATTAATATCTGATAAAAACACGGATTATCCATGCTTTCAAGAATTTACATTAAGAATTTCGCCCTGATTGATACCCTTGAAGTATCATTAAATAACGGTCTTCAGGTAATTACCGGAGAAACCGGAGCAGGGAAATCCATTATTTTGGGTGCATTGCGTCTTATTTTGGGCGAAAGGGCAGATGTAAAATCCATTTCAAAAGCAGAAGAAAAGAGCGTTGTAGAAACAGAGTTTGCATTAAACAATCAATTCAAGAAATTTTTTATTGAAAACGATCTTGATTATGAATTGCAGACCATTATCAGAAGAGAAATATTACCATCCGGAAAATCAAGAGCATTCATCAATGATGTTCCGGTAACATTAGATATCTTGAAAGAGCTTTCTTCTCAGTTAATTGATATCCATTCTCAATTTGAAACATCCAATCTTTTTACCTCAGAATATCAGTTTAAAATTATTGATGGCCTTTCTGAAAATAAAAAAATCATTGAAGACTATCAGCAGGAGTTTTCAACTTTTCAGAATCTGAAAACATTGCTAAAAAAGTTGAAAATACAACTTTCGGAAGCCAATAAAGAAAGTGATTATAAAGATTTCTTACTTACTGAGCTTGAAGAATTGAACCTGGATGATGTAGATTACGAAGATATTCAAAACCAGTTATCTATTCAGGAAAATGCAGGTATGATCTCTGAAAACGTTGGTCAGATTCTGTCCAGATTTCATCAGGAAGAGATTGGAATCCTTTCATTCTTTAATGAAGCAAAGACTAAGCTTTCCAAAATTTCAGGTGTTTCAACCAGTTTCGCAGAGCTGGATCAAAGATTTGATACTTCATTTGTAGAGTTGAAAGATATTATTTCTGAGCTTGAACATGAAGCTGAGAAGCTGGAGATTAATCCGGAAAGCCTTCTTGTTCTTACAGAACTGAATAATAAGATTAATGCGTTATTTCTCAAACATAATGTTTCAGAGCTTAAAGAGCTGATAGAGATCAGAAATGATCTGGCGGGAGATCAGAAGGGTGCATCAGAACTTGAGACACAAATTATTGAAACTGAAGAGAATATTGCTGAAAAAGAAAAATCTCTTCAGGTTCTGGCGGAAAAGCTTTCCAAAAACAGAAAAAAGAATATTCCTGTTTTCATTAAAAAGGCAGAAGGACTTCTTAAAAAACTGGGGCTGGAAAAAGCCAGAGTAGATATAGAATTGCAGGATGTGGAAGAGTTTAATCAATTCGGAAAAGAAAATATCCAGCTTTTATTCCAGGCTAATTCAGGATTTCCTTTGAAGCCAATCCAAACAGCCATTTCAGGCGGTGAAAGATCAAGAGTTATGCTTGCGGTAAAAAAGATTATTGCTGAAAGTGATGAATTGCCAACGTTGATTTTAGACGAAATTGATACAGGAGTTTCAGGAAAAGTAGCCGAGGAAATTGGAAACCTGATGCGCGAAATGTCTGAAGATATGCAGCTGATTGTTATTTCTCACCTTGCACAGGTTGCCGCCAAAGGAAATGATAATTATAAAGTGGTAAAACAGGATATTGCCGGGAAAACCCAATCTACCATCATTCCTTTAAGCGATGAAGAAAAACTCAATGAAATCGCCCAATTGCTATCAGGAAGTAAAATTACTGAAGCAGCACTCGCTCAGGCGAAAGAACTTATTGGCTAAGAAGCTGTAATGTTTTTTACGTTATATTTACTAATGTAAAAAACTAAACTATGTTTCTAAAGTTCCTTAATCTTGAAATTAAAAGCTTTTTCCGTGGTACCTCTTTAGGGGTTAATCTTACCATGAAAATTTTAAGATTCATTGCGATTCTTTATTTTATGGGATGCCTTGTAGGTGGAGCTTTTCTGGTCTTTATGTATGTGAAGAATGAAATACATCAGGATCCTTTAAAGATTGTTTCCACATTTTTACTCATAGGCTGGGTTGCAGATTTAGCGATCAAATACCTCTGGCAGGAAATTCCAACACAAAATATCAAGCCTTTCCTTACTTTGAATATTAAAAAGAGGACATTGGTCAATTATCTGTTGGTAAAAACTTTTTTTTCTGCCTTTAGCTGGCTTAATTCTCTGTTTTTCATTACATTTTCGGGGATTGCCCTGTTTTACGGATATAGTTTTCCAGGAGTTTTATCATGGTTAATAGGAATCTCTGCTTTATTTTATCTAAATAGCTTTCTCAACATTTTTCTCAACAGCACAGAAAAGGTTGCTATTGTTGTAGCTGTAGTTATTGCAATAGTAGCAGCGTTGGGCTATTATAATATTATCCCAATATTTTCTTACTCAAACATGGCTTTCTATGGCCTATATGAGAAACCATATCTTTCCCTAATTCCTGTTTTCATATTTGTTGTAATGTGGGCGTTTTGTTTTAGATATATCCGTAAAGAATTCTATCTGGATCAAGGCCTTGAAGCAAAAAAATCAGTAGGTAAAACAGAAAATATTGCTTTTCTAAATAAATATGGAGTCATAGGAGCATTCATTAACAATGATATAAAGATGCTGAAACGTAATAAAGTAAACAGAGGTATTCTTTTGGGAAGCTTTATGTTTCTTTTCTATGGATTGCTGATGTATACTTCTAAAACGTACAAAACTCCTGCAATGACAATGTTCATGGGGCTTTTTGTAACGGGAGGATTTCAGTTTCTGTTTGGACAAAGAGTTCCTGCCTTTGACAGCTCTTATTATCCTCTGATGATGACTCTGAATGTTCCCTACAAAGAATATTTAAAGGCCAAATGGTGGCTGATGAATATTGTAACTGGGGTGTCAATCATTATAGCTGCATTGTATAGCTATTTTGGCTGGGAAATTTATGTTACTTTTTTTGCGGCCGGGCTTTATAATATCGGAGTGAATTCACAATTTACACTTTGGTCTGGAGCATTCAATAAAACTCAGATTGACCTTAATTCAAAAGAAAAAAGATTCGGGCAGAAAAATAGTTTCAATTTGAAATCGATGCTGTTGATGGTTCCTAAAATGCTGCTTCCTATGGCTGTATTTGCCGGTGCAAAATCTCTTTTTGGAATTACTGCAGGGGTGATAAGTATCGCCATCTTGGGGCTGATAGGGTTTTTACTGCGGGAGAAAATCTTTGATATCATTGTGAAACACTATAAAAAAGAGAAATACAGCACACTGGATGCATTTAAAAATAAAGACTAAGCTATGATTACTATAAATAATTTATCTAAAACATACGGAACGGCAACCGTTCTTAATATTGAACATCTTGAAATTTCTAATGGTGAAACTTTTGGTCTGGTGGGAAATAACGGAGCCGGAAAGACCACTCTTTTTAGTCTGATGTTAGATCTTATTCAGGCAAGTACTGGGTTTGTAAGCGTTGATGGGATTAAAGTAAATGAATCCGAGGTTTGGAAAAACAAAGTTTCAGCGTTTGTAGACGATTCTTTTCTTATTGGCTATCTGACTCCTGAAGAATACTTTTACTTCATTGGTGAATTGAGAGGCCAGAATAAGGCATCTGTAGACGAATTTTTAAAACCTTTTTATGATTTTTTCAATGGTGAAATCCTTAAATCCAATAAATATATCCGGGATCTTTCGAAAGGAAATCAAAAAAAAGTAGGCATTGTAGGAGCCATTATTGGAAACCCACAAATCATCATTCTGGATGAGCCTTTTGCTAACCTGGACCCGTCTACACAGATTAAACTTAAAAATCTAATCAAGGAATTATCAAAGCAGGATGGGGTAACTTTTCTTATTTCCAGCCACGATCTTTCACATACTACAGAAGTTTGCAACAGAATAGTAGTGGTGAACAAAGGACAGCTTGTAAAAGATATTCAAACAACACCTGAGACATTGAAAGATCTTGAGCAATATTTTGCGGATCAGGTTTCTGATCCGATAGTGTAATCATACAATGGATTTAGGTGAAAAATAAATATACTATAAAATAAACCTGCCTTATATAAAGGCAGGTTTATTTATTATAGGGATAAAAAGTTATGCTTCTTTTATCTTGTTAGATAAATCTTTTGACTGTATACTTTATTGTTGCTGGTTTGTAGTGTAAGAATATAGACCCCGTTTGATAGTGTTGCAGGCAAATCAATCATGTTAGATTTCGCTTTGGAGCGGTAAACTTCAGTTCCAAAGGTGTTTCTTACAGATATATTTGCATTTTCCAAAGGAATATTCCCTTTTAATGTAACCTGTCCTCTTGTTGGGTTAGGAAATACAGTGAATATTTCTTCTTGAGGATTGGCTTTAACTTTATTGGATGCCAGAAGCTGAGGTTGTTTTGTGAATGTTGTGTTCGTAATAGCGCTATAAGAGTGGGCTAGCAGACGTATTTCACTTTCACTAAGGGCTCTGTTATAAATTATCAGTTCGTCAATATCTGCCCGGTCAAGAGCAAGTTTAATCTTTTTATGGTTACTTCTTTCCTGCTGAGTCCAGGATGTGCAAGTTCCATTTTCATCCGTAGAACCACCCCCTGGTATTCCGTTAATATAAATACAGGCGTTGTCGAAGTTAGAATTATCAGCTTGTAATACGAGTACATAATGAGCATAACCTCCCGATTGGGAAATTTGCCCGCCATCAAAATCTTCACCAATCATAAGGCTTCTGGGGGTCATGTGAAACTTCTCTCCAAAAGCTTCCAGTTGAAGAAAAGGTTGTGGTTTTGTAGGTGGAAGATATTCTTCAGGGTCATTCGGATCTGGAATAAGTGGATCGCCGGGCCTTATATTAGCCCAGAATGAAACGGTAATGTCACCGGTATAAAGAGAAGGTGAAATATCTGAGCTTTCAAGGGTGTATGATGAAGTTGTTGAAGTAAGCCCTTGCTGGCAGGCTATATTATTTTTGAATTCAGGAAAAAGGACTGACGGATGAAGATTAAATCCAAATTTTGTGCTGCTGGTATTTCCATTAAAGGAAAAATAATAAAATGGATCATAAGGAACATTTTTGCATGCGTCAAGACTGATTTCTTCCTGGTAAGCGTAGTAGATTTTCAAGTCAACAGTGGGCGCCATACTGGAATTGGCACCGCGTAATCTAAGATTGATTCCCTTATATGGTACAGTTGTGATAAGTTCTATTGTTCCGCGGTTGGGATTTTGAGGATCTTTTTTAATTTCATGGAAACGTTCTGCAGTCATATCGTCATCTTTAATTGTTTGAATATAAACCCTATCTTTTATCATTTGGTCTATAGGCATACTATCGCTACCAACGCCCACTATAAGTTTAGTAAATGTTCTGATTTTTGGGAATAAGAGTGTTTGCTGAATATCTGTTTCATTCATGTAGAAACCTGTTGTTAAGGTGGAATAGTCATTTTCATTTGGGCCAACTGCATTCTGTGGATTTATAAGACTACAGTTATTGCAGCCGAATGAAGAAGCGATGTGGGTTTCACTACTTGCATAAACTCTGTTATCCAGTTGATAGGCATAATATAAATTCAGTCCTCCATTGAGGTTTAATAATCCCGCATTTAAACTTATCCGTATTCGGTCGTAAGGCTTTGTTGTGAAAAACTCAATAGTTCCTTTTTCTGAATTAGTGCCTATTAATCCGATTTTGAGTATTTCGTTATTAACAATCTTATAATCGTTATTGGATACATTTCCGTTAAAGGTTTCTACAGAAACCCCTGCAAGTAGTTGAACTGATAAACCGGAAATATTGGTTCCTATGCCAATAACAGCTTTTGTATGGGTTTTTACAGAAGGGAAAATAAGATCTTGCTCAATTCTTGAGCCCAGTCCCAGAGGAATTACTAAGGAGGTGTAATCACTTTCATCAGGCCCTACAACATTTTGAGGATTCAGAACAGAGCAGTTACCACATGGCCCATACTTTTGTGAGCTCTGGCTGCTTATGTAAACTTTCTGTGCATATAATAAAGTGTTCATCATGAACATAAAGAGGGGCAGATACATGGCTTTTCTAAGAACAGACCATGCTGGTAAATAAATTTTCATATCTTGAGATTTAGGTTTTTAGTTTTGATATAAATTTATAAATAATTTTATTATGTTATTTATTTTATTTTTTAAAGTATTGTTTTTTGATTTTTTTACATTGCCTTTTTTACGTAGATACAACTAAATGCAAAAAAAGAGATTGCTCTTAGAACAATCTCTTTTTATCATTTAATTCAGAGAGGAAATCAAAACTATTTTAGGCTACCCACCATATCTTCCGGTTTTACCCATTCATCAAACTGTTCTGCGGTTAACAATCCAAGATTAATTGCTTCCTCTTTCAACGTTGTCCCGTTTTTATGAGCAGTTTTTGCAATTTTGGCAGCATTTTCATACCCGATATGAGTATTTAAAGCCGTTACAAGCATTAAAGATTTAGCTACAAGCTCTTTAATTCTCTCATGGTTCGGTTCAATACCTACAGCACAGTGGTCATTGAATGAAATACATGCATCAGCAATAAGTTGTGCAGATTGCAGGAAGTTGTAAGCCATCACCGGTTTGAAAACATTCAGTTCATAATTCCCTTGAGTTCCGGCAAATGAAATAGTAGTGTCATTTCCAAGAACCTGAGCGCAGACCATTGTCAGAGCTTCGTTTTGAGTAGGATTTACTTTTCCAGGCATGATGGATGATCCCGGTTCATTTTCAGGGATGTGGATCTCTCCGATTCCGGAACGAGGTCCGGAAGCCAGTAATCTGATATCCTGAGCAATTTTGTATAGAGAAACAGCAAGTTGCTTTAATGCTCCATGGCTTTCAACAATAGCATCGTGTGCTGCTAATGCTTCAAACTTATTTTCAGCGGTGATGAACGGATGGTTGGTGAATTCTGCAATGTATTCAGCTACTTTTACATCATAACCATTTGGAGTATTCAATCCTGTTCCTACTGCGGTACCTCCCAATGCAAGCTCAGAAAGATGAGGTAAGGTATTTTTTAAAGCTCTTAGTCCGAATTCCAGTTGAGCAACATAACCTGAGAACTCCTGTCCTAAAGTCAATGGAGTAGCATCCATCAGGTGGGTCCTTCCGATTTTCACTACATCTTTGAAGGCTTTGGCTTTTTCAGCAATGGTATTTTTCAGCTTTTCAACAGCAGGAATAGTCACTTCCACTACTTTTTTATAGGCTGCAATATGCATTGCTGTTGGATAAGTATCATTGGATGACTGAGATTTATTCACATCATCATTTGGATGAATTTCAGATTTTTCACCTAAAGTTCCGCCATTATTAACATGGGCACGATTAGAAACCACTTCATTAACGTTCATGTTGGATTGAGTTCCGGAACCGGTTTGCCAGATCACTAAAGGGAACTGATCATTTAATTTGCCCTCAAGAATTTCATCACAAACCTTAGCGATCATATCTCTTTTTTCAGCCGAAAGTACTCCTAAATCTGTATTGGTGTAAGCTGCAGCCTTCTTTAAATAAGCAAAGGCTTCAATGATCTCATGAGGCATAGAACCTTCAGGACCAATTTTGAAATTATTTCTTGAACGTTCGGTCTGTGCACCCCAAAGTTTATCTGCAGGGACCTGCACTTCTCCCATGGTGTCTTTTTCAATTCTGTAATTCATTGTGGTTGAAATTTTATAGTCTTTTTAATTTTGAAGTTGCTTTTTTGCCTTTTGCCACTTCATTATTTAGTTAGTATAAAGGTACTTATAAACTCATAAACCCGCAATTTATAATCATTATAAATATCAATTTTAATGACTGATTTTACTCATCTTTTTTTAATGGAAGCCGTATTTTTGTACAAACAAAAAAATTGAATGGAATTTAGATATCAGGATCCGTATCCAATTCAGAAAGATGATACGGTGTATAAAAAGCTTACATCAGATTATGTAAAGATTGAAAAACTGGGAGACAGAGAAATTCTAACTGTTGATCCAAAAGGGTTGGAATTATTGGCTGAAGAGGCTATGGCGGACGTTTCTTTCATGCTGCGTTCTTCCCACCTTGAAAGCCTTAAAAGAATCATTGATGATCCTGAAGCTACCGACAATGACAGATTCGTTGCCTATAACTTATTACAAAATGCTGCTGTAGCGGTTGAAGGAGCTCTTCCTTCTTGCCAGGATACAGGAACGGCAATCGTAATGGGTAAAAAAGGAGAAAACGTATACACTGGAGTGGATGACGGTGAATTCTTAAGCCGTGGAATCTACAATACTTACCAAAAAAGAAACTTAAGATATTCTCAAGTCGTTCCTTTAACGATGTTTGAAGAGAAAAATTCAGGATCAAACCTTCCGGCACAGATTGATATCTATGCTAAAAAAGGAGATTATTATGAGTTCTTATTCTTAACAAAAGGAGGGGGTTCTGCTAACAAAACCTTCCTTTACCAAAAGACAAAATCTTTATTGAACGAAAAGTCTCTTGAAGAATTCGTGAAGGAAAAGATTTCTGATCTTGGAACAGCAGCTTGCCCGCCCTATCACCTGGCATTAGTCATTGGAGGAACTTCTGCTGAAGCTAATCTTGCAGCGGTGAAAAAAGCTTCTGCAAAGTATTTTGATAATCTTCCAACAGAAGGAAATGAAGCCGGACAGGCTTTCAGAGACCTTGAATGGGAAGCTAAAGTTCAGAAGATCTGTCAGGAAAGTGCTATCGGAGCACAGTTTGGTGGAAAATACCTTACTCACGATGTAAGAGTAATCAGACTTCCTAGACACGCAGCATCTTGTCCGGTAGGAATGGGAGTTTCATGTTCAGCAGATAGAAATATCAAAGGAAAAATTACAAAAGAAGGGATCTTCCTTGAGCAGTTGGAGCAAGATCCAAAAAGATTCTTACCAGCAACGCCACCACATCTAGAAGAAGCTGTTGAAGTTAATTTGAATAAGCCAATGCCAGAAATTTTAGCTGAACTTTCAAAATATCCAATCAAAACAAGACTAAAACTTAACGGGACATTAATCGTAGCAAGAGATATTGCTCACGCTAAGATCAAAGAAATTATCGACAGCGGTAAACCGATGCCGGAATACTTCAAAAATCACCCAATCTACTATGCAGGACCGGCAAAAACACCGGAAGGAATGGCTTCAGGAAGCTTCGGGCCAACAACAGCAGGAAGAATGGACGTTTATGTAGATGAATTCCAAAGCCATGGTGGAAGTATGATTATGCTGGCAAAAGGAAACAGAAGTAAAGATGTTACCAATGCTTGTAACAAATACGGAGGTTTCTATCTTGGATCTATCGGTGGGCCTGCAGCAATCTTGGCAAAGGATAATATTGTATCTGTAGATATAGTAGATTTCCCGGAATTAGGAATGGAAGCAGTAAGAAAAATTGAAGTGAAAGATTTCCCTGCATTCATTATTACGGATGACAAAGGAAACGATTTCTTTGCAGATCTTGCTCATTAATCAGATAAAAAAAGACCATGAGAATGGAGGTATGAGATCATTATATAAGTCTAAAATCTCCTTTCTCATCGCCTCAAAATCTATATAGAATTAAAATAAATTTAAAAATAGAGCCTGTATCTTTTGTGTAAAAAGGAAAAAAGCTTTATTTTTGCCTAAAATCTTTAAGAGAATGATAACTATTTTATCAGCATTTTGGCCGTTCTACCAGTTCCTTTGGACCGTATTTTTCATTACTATGTTCCTAGTAGGATTCTGGTGTATTTTTATGTTCTTCGGATTAGTAATCCCAATGTGGCTAACTGAAGGTTTGAAAGAGTACTTCGGAAAAGTGAAGCCTTTCGATCCTGAAGATATCAGAAGAAAGCTTATTACTGAGCAGGAAGGTGTAGAAATAATCTACAACCAGCCTAAAGGAAACGGACCTTTCCTACACGATCACGGACATCATCATTAATTGATTGTCATTGCTTTTTCACCTGAATTCTGAAAAAGCAATATCAAAGCAAAACAACATATATAAACCGCTTAATTTTTTTAGGCGGTTTTTCTATTTATTATTTCTCAGATGTTCCGGAGATACACCAAACTTCTTTTTAAAGGCACGGGTAAAATTCTGTAGATATTCATAGCCGCATTCAATGGCTATTTCTTTAATCATAATGTCCTTATCCGTAATAAGTTTCCTGGCTTTCAGCATTCTCAACTCAGAGATGTAATGGTTGATTGTTGTATGGAATTCTGCTTTGAACTCTTTTCTGATGAGGTTTTGATTTACTCCTATCCATTTTCCGATTTCCTCTGCTTTAATATTCCGATGATAATTTTCATCAATGAATTTTTTAATAATTTCAGGAGTCTTTGATGCTGTTTCAAAATTATTTTTTTCATTAAACTGTTCAAAAATGAGAAGCAGCAACTTGATAATATTGGCTTCAATAAACAGTTTCTGCATCACACCTTTTTTAGAATAGCTTAAAATCTCTTTTAATATAATATGCATTTCAACTGTCATGTTGGGAGGAGTGGCTTTTTGAAGAAAGACGAAGTTGTTATGGATCATATTTTCCAAAATTTCGGCTCCCTCTCCGTTCATTTCCGGATTAATAAGATTTGAAATGTACTGGTAATTGAGTTGAATATGCAGATATTTCAGAGGTTCTTCACTGTCTGTCCATAATTCAGCTTTGCTTTTCTTTGGTGAATAATGAAGGATGTATTGATTTTTTTTGAATATGAATTCTGTATCATAATCATGAGCCTTCAAATGAATGTCCGGACTTAATAAGAACAGAAGATTAAAACTAGATGAGGATTCCAGAAGGTATGATCTTGAAGCCCCTTCAAATGCTGATGAATCCTGCGTGGTAATTTCAATATTCTCCGATTTGAAAACGATCTCATTTTTTTGTTGATTCCCCATACAACACATTTTTGCAGTCATAGTATCATTTAAAGTACTCTTATAGGATAACTAAAAGGTGGGGAATGATAACCCGAATTTAATTTAGTAAGGGACTTTTGCGCAAAATTAAATTAAATTTAGAATAAATAAAAATAATATTTATGATTGGAGATTTATCTTTTGCAGTACGAAATCTGGGAATAGGGATTATGCTGATGGCTGGAAGTGCATTAAGTGCCCAACAAGGCTGCAATAATACTGATCCTGGAAATAATGTTGGTGATTGGGGATGTGTAACCTTTACCTATCGTGGGCAGCCAGTTACCTATACTACCGTAAGAGCAGCAGATGGAAATATCTGGCTTCAGCAAAACCTTGGAAGTGGAAGAGTAGCAGAGTCTTTAGATGACGAACAGTCTTATGGGGATATGTTTCAATGGGGAAGATGGGATGATGGACATCAGTTGAGAAACTCTTCCGTAATATCTCCTCCTTCTGATAATACTCCCGAAGGATTGCAAGGAACGGATTCTTTTATCACAGGGACGCCAGCATGGTGGGCATCTAACGGAGCAGACGAT
Source organism: Chryseobacterium sp. StRB126 (assembly GCF_000829375.1). NCBI lineage: Bacteria > Pseudomonadati > Bacteroidota > Flavobacteriia > Flavobacteriales > Weeksellaceae > Chryseobacterium > Chryseobacterium sp. StRB126. The sequence continues at coordinate 5,449,382 of NZ_AP014624.1, read as the reverse complement.
AAATGGACAGGTACAGGACTATCTGATGTTACAGAAACAGTGGGAATTGATCCCTGCAAAGCAGTTGGCTTGGGGTGGAAACTTCCTTCCCAAACAGATTGGGAAAATATTGCTCAGGGGGAGAATATTATTTCTCCTGCAAAGGCTTATGGTGGAAATTTAAAGCTGCCAATGGGAGGCTATCGCAGCAGTTCAGATGGTGGTTTTACATTTGTTGGAAAAAGAGGATATTTCTGGAGTTCTACTGCTGCAGGAATCGGGGGTAAATATTTGTACATTGGTGCAACAGTAGCTAATGCAGCAGCAGGAGCTTCACGAGGGCAAGGCTCATCAGTAAGATGTATTAAAACAGAGGCAGGCTTGGGTACATCAGATATTATTCTAAACAAATCGGCAGTTAATGTATATCCAAATCCAGTCAAAGGAATTCTTACACTCAAAAGTGATTCTATGATTGAAGAAGTAAAGATGATTAACGCTGTCGGAGAACGTGTAGTAGTGTTATTTTCAGATGGTCAGATTGATATGAATAGCCTTCCTTCAGGGTTATATATGATAGAGTTAAAATTAAAGAACGGAGAATCTGTAGTTAAGAAAATTATGAAAAATTAATTTTTTTAACATTTGAATCAATATATAGGCTAGATTTCCGTTACATACGGTATAGTTCATTACAATTACTTTTATTGAAAGGCTCATGAAATTTTTCATGGGTCTTTTTTTTGATTTGACTGGGTATCTATGGTTAAATAAAATAAAATCATTCACGTAAAGAAAAATTAATATTATATTCGATAAAAATAAAGATATGAAAAAGTTCTATTCTGTTGTTTTGCTATTCATTACAATGGTTGTTTGGGGGCAGATCAACTATACGATTTCTCCCAATCCATTTAATGAAACAGATGCAATTACCCTTACAATTTCCGGAGATCAGATTGATGAATCGGCTTGGGGATTAGCTGATAATTCAATTTACATCTGGTCCTGGTCTTTTGATGCTAATTATCAGAACAGTCAGAATTGTCCTACCAATGGAAACTGGAACAATTCTAATGACCTCAATAAGCTTATTTACAATCCTGTTAATGATACATATTCACTGACATTTACACCAACAACCTTTTTTGGAAGAACCGGAATTGGGAGATTTGGGTTTTTATTAAAAGATAAGACCGGATCACATCAAACTTCACCCGATATTTTTGTCAATGTAGGAATCCTGAGTTTAAACTTGACAAATCCTGTTGCAAACAGTCTTACCTCAGTTCCAGCTGGAAATTCTGTCAACATTACAGCAGCAACAAATGTAAATACTACTTTTCAGCTTAAAGCTAATGGAATTGTGGTGAACTCTAGTTCTATACCATCTCAATCTTACTCCTATAATTATACGGTTTCACAGGATTCGAACATGGAACTTATTGCGACAGAAGGAAACAATTCTAAAAGCGCAACTTTCATTCTACAGGTTCCCCGAAGTGTGGTTTCTGAAGCCATTCCGAATTGGATTAAACAAGGAATAAATTATGATCCTACAGATCCTACAAAGATTGGTCTGGCTTTGTATGCTCCCCACAAAAACTTTGTTCACGTAATCGGTAGTTTCAATAACTGGACAGTGAATGATACATATCTGATGAAAAAGGATACTGCAAATCCGGATCTTTACTGGATTGAAATGAATGGATTAACTCCGCAACAGCTGTATACCTTTCAGTACAGAACGAATGATTTGAAAAAAGTGGCTGACCCTTATTCTCCTCAGATCTTATCGTCTTATGATGATCCATGGATTTCCTCTTCTACTTATCCGAATCTTCCGGCATTTCCGGCAGGGCAGGGTTTTGAAGTTTCAACATTCAAAACAGGACAAGCTCCTTATAACTGGCAGGTGGGTAATTTTCAGAGACCCGCAAAAGAAGATCTTGTGGTATATGAGCTCTTGTTAAGAGATTTTACACAGGAAAAAAACTGGCAGTCTTTGATTAATAAAATTTCTTATTTAAAAAACCTAAAAATCAATGCCATTGAATTACTTCCTATTATGGAGTTTGATGGAAATCTTTCCTGGGGATACAATACTTCCTTTCATTATGCCTTAGATAAAGCCTATGGAACTCCGGAAAAATTTAAAGAATTTGTAGATCTATGCCATCAGAACGGGATTGCTGTGATTCTGGATGTTGCTTTTAATCACGCCACAGGACGTTCTCCTCTGGTAAGGCTTTGGAATGTAGATCCAGATGGAGACGGTTATGGTGATGTGGCCCCAAATAATCCTTATTTCAATCAGATGCCGAAACATTCATACAATGTATTTAATGATTTTAACCATTCCAGTCCTTCAACTCAATATTACGTTGAAAGATGTCTTGAACAATGGTTGAAAGAATATCATATTGACGGTTTCCGTTGGGATTTAACCAAAGGCTTTACTCAAAACTGTTCTGAGAATGACGAAAATTGTACCAATAGCTATCAGCAGGACAGAGTAGATGTTTTAAAGAATTATGCAGATAAGCAATGGGCAATTGATCCTAATTCTTATATGATCTTTGAACATCTGGGAACAGATCAGGAAGAACTGCAATGGGCCAATTACAGAGTAGCAGAAGGAAAAGGAGTGATGCTTTGGAATAAACAGACAGAGCCTTATAATCAGAATACGATGGGCTATAAGGAAAACAGCAATTATGACCGTATGAATCATAATCTTCATGGATTTACCAGTATGAGAGCAGTAGGATATGGTGAAAGCCATGATGAAGAAAGGCTGATGTTTAAAAACCTGAGTTATGGTGCTGTCAATGGAGGGTATAGTGTAAAGAACCTGAATACGGCCTTAGAAAGAATGAAAACATTTGGAGCAACATTCTTTACCATTCCCGGTCCGAAAATGATCTGGCAGTTTGGAGAATTAGGTTATGAATTCAGTATCAACAGATGTGCAGATGGAAGCATTAACAACGGATGTAGAACTGATGAAAAACCGGTAGCTTTTACATTAGGATATGATACCGATGCCAACAGAAAGGCTGTTTATGATACATGGGCGAAGATTATTAATATCAGAAATACCAATCCTATATTCAAATCAAAAACCTATAGCATAGAATCAAACAATCTGGCCAATGATCCTGATGGATTAATTACAAGAATTTATGTATATGACAACACAATTAACGGAATGAAAAACGTGGTAGTTCTTGCCAATTACTCTACGGCAGCACAAAATGTGGTTCCTTATTTCCCATATGTTGGTCAGTGGAAAAATCTGATGGATGATACCATCTCAAATATTAGCTCTACAATAGCTCCCATTACGTTACAGCCTGGAGAATTCAGGATTTTTGGAAACTATGCCGGAGCTTTATCTGTTTCAGATGTAAACGCAGGAAATAAATTGTCTCTTCAGATTGCAGATAACCCTATCAAAAGTGGATCAGCAAAATTGATTTTTAATAAAGCTAAAAATGGAGAAATTATGATCTTCGATATGACGGGTAAAAAGCTGGATTCGTTTAAACTGGAAAAAGAAAATGGGACTTATGAGCTAAAGGTAAATTATCCACCGGGAACGTATCTGGTTCATTTGAAATCAGAAACCGGAATAGCTATTCAAAAGATGATTGTAAAATAAATACAAAGGCAAACTTGCAAATCAGCAAGTTTGCCTTTTTTTCTTCAAGGGAATGAGTCACTTTTTGCATATTTGAAAAATAAGTCTACCTTTGCACTAGATTTATCAAGAAAGGTGGAGGGATTTGGCCCAATGAAACCTTAGCAACCAACACAATTCCAGAAGTGTAAAGGTGCTAATTCCAACCCGGTGGGGGAGATAAGTGAAGTCAATATTTCTTATACGAATTCCATTTCTTGAAGTCTTGTATATCTGCAGCATGATCTGCGGAAGAATATTATTAATTGGCAAGAACAAAGATGAAAAAATTAAGTACAGCTGTATTATTACTGGGAACAATTTTAGTAGCTGCTCAGGAGCAGGAGGAAAAAGGAAAACAAATTGAAGACATCATCATCGTCGGAAACCGTAACGTTAAAAGAACAAAACTGGAGACTCCGGTGCCTGTAGATGTTATCAATATCGATAAAGTTCAAAGATCATCTCCGCAAATGACGGCTCAGGATCTTCTGAACTATGTTATTCCTTCATTCAATTCCGTAAGACAATCTGCTTCTGATGGAACAGAGCATATTGATCCTGTAACCCTAAGAGGAATGGGGCCGGATCAGGTTTTAGTATTGCTTAACGGGAAAAGAAGACATACCACTTCACTGGTTAATTATCAGAATACAGTAGGAAACGGATCTGTAGGAACAGATTTAAGTACCATTCCTGTTATTGCCATAGAAAAAATTGAAGTGTTAAGAGACGGTGCGGCAGCACAATATGGTTCTGATGCCATTGCGGGAGTCATTAATATTATTTTAAAAAAGAATGCAGGCGCTTCTGCAAGTTTAACCTATGGATTAAGTGGGAGAAATGATGGTGACACTTATCAGGCAGGCGTAAACTATGGAACTTCTTTGGGTAAAAATGACGGGTTCATCAATCTTTCATTACAGTTAAGCCACAGAGGAAAAACAACGAGAACTCAAAATCATAATCTTGATATTTTCGGGAATAATTTTGCGTATGAGTTTGCTGGTGATGCTGAAGCTATACAAGCTGCCAGAGATGCAGATGATGCGAAGATTAAAGAAAGAGGATTAACGAGAGATGACTTCAATTTCCAGATTGGAGATGCACAGATCAGACAAGGACAATTGTTTTTCAACTCAGAATATCCTTTGAATGATCATTTTAAATTCTATTCTTTTGGAGGTTTCAGTATTAAAGAAGGAAAAGGATATGGCTTCAGAAGACTCCCTAATGAAGACTTCAATATTGTGAAAGCAATTTATCCTAACGGTTTTCAGGCTGTTCTGAATTCTCAGATCTATGATATTTCCTATGCCGCAGGAGCGAAATATAATGTAAACGATTGGCTGATTGACCTTAGTAATACCTTTGGAAGCAATACCTTCAATTATAACGTAAGTAATACCAATAATGCCTCTCTGGGGATCAAATCACCAACCCGTTTTTATGCAGGAGCTCATAGCTTCTTGCAAAATACAGTGAATCTTGATGTTTCAAAAAAGATAAAGAACTTCAATATTGCATTCGGGGGTGAATTCAGATTTGAACAATACCAGATCAAAGCAGGAGATGAGGCTTCTTACACTCAATATGACGAGAATGGAAATGTTGCAACAAAAGGTTCTAAAGTGATAGGAGCAGGAGGCTCACAATCTTTCATAGGTTTTTCACCGGATAATGCCTTGAAAAAAGACAGGCATTCTACAGCTGTGTATGCAGATCTCTCCTATGATTTGGATAAAAAGCTGAATATTGATGCTGCTGCCAGATTTGAAAATTACTCGGATTTTGGAAGTACCCTGAACGGAAAACTAGCCGTAAGATATGAATTTGTAAAAAATTATGCAGTAAGAGCTGCCGTTGGAACGGGATTCAGAGCACCATCCCTTCAGCAACAGTACTTTAATAACTCTTTTGCCGATATTTCAACCTCAGGTTCCGGAATTGTAAGGAAAGGAATTTTTAATAACGATAGCCAGGCTGCCCAAGTTCTGGGATTTGATAAATTAAAGCAGGAAACATCCGTTAATGGCAGCGCAGGATTTACCTTACAGCCTGTTAAAGGTCTCTTTATTACGGTAGACGGATATATCATTAAAGTGAAAGACAGAATTGTCATTACCAGCAATATCTCAGATCCAAGATTGTCTGATCCTAAAGTAGTAGGAGAAGGAAATGCAGTGGAAAGCGGCAGGTTCTTTGCTAATGCCGTTGATACCGAAACAAAAGGAGTAGATGTAGTAGTTTCCTATGACTGGAAGCTGGCTGGCGGAAATTTAAATATTAATCTTGCCGGAAATTATACGGAAACAAAAATTACAGATTTTCACTTCCCTGAAAACCTGGGAACTCCCCAAAATGAATTCTTTGGCCCGGATCAGATCAATATTATTGAAACCCTTTCTCCTAAAACAAAAGCTTCATTGGGGCTAACGTATGGAATAGGTAAATTTAATTTTTTTGTGAGAAATACCTATTTTGGCAAAGTCATAAGAGACGGTTATCCTTTCGGAGAAGTTCAGGAGTTTTCTCCAAAGGTAGTTACTGATGTTAGTGTAGGATATGATATCACAAAAAATATCAATTTTACCGTAGGAGCCAACAACGTATTTGATGTTTTCCCGGATCTTCAGAGCTATAAAAATTCATATTATGGAGTATTTAAATATGCGCCGGTTCAGATGGGAACATTGGGAAGTTATTTCTTCGGAAGACTTAATTTTAATTTTTAATGAATAAATGAGTACTGCTTCAGATCAGATCGGCTGGAAAACAGCTGCAGCCATCGTAGTTTCCAATATGATAGGAACGGGGATTTTTACAACCCTGGGATTTCAGTTATCCGATATTACCAACACCTACAGTATTTTTCTGTTATGGGTAATCGGAGGAATTCTGGCTCTCTTTGGTGCCTTTTGCTATGCGGAATTAGGATCCCATTTTAAAGGGAATGGTGGTGATTTTATCTATCTTAAAGAAACCTATCATCCTTTATTCGGATATCTGATAAGCTGGGTTTCCCTGATTATCGGATTTTCTTCACCTGTTGCATTGGCCGCACTGGCTATGTCGAAATATCTATCCGTATTTGATTACTCATTTGGAAATGGTTTTGCGATTGCGGCCATATTTTTGGTGGCTATAACGCTATCATTTAGTTTAAAGACTTCAAGCCGGTTTCATAATTTTTTCACGTTTATCAAAATCGCTTTTATCATTGTATTGGTGATTCTTGGGGTGGGATTATCGGGATCACCACAAATTGGAAACAGTCTGAATTTCAGTGACAGCTGGCAGCATGAAATTATGCTTCCTGCCTTTGCTACGTCATTAGTTTTTGTTACCTATTCCTACACCGGATGGAATTCAGCATCTTATATTGCAGGGGAAATAAAAGATGTTCAGAAGAATCTTCCTAAATCATTGATTATAGGAACTGTTTTTGTGACCATAAGCTATATTCTTGTGAATTACATCATGCTGAAACATGCTCCTGTAAATCAATTAGCAGGAAAGGAAGATGTAATGGGAGAAGCTGCAGTAAACATGCTGGGACTTTCCTTCGGGAAAATTGTAAATATTTTTATTGCATTACAGCTCATTGCAACCATCAGTGGATATTTATGGGTAGGATCAAGGCTTACACAGGCTTTTGCAAAAGACTCCCGTATCTGGAAGCCGCTTTCTGTGGGAAATAAAAAAGGAATTCCGGTAAGAGCCATCTTTGCTCATGCGGTTATCGCAACGATCATTATTTTAACAGGAAGCTTCAAGGAAATCTTTGTGTATACCGCATTTATCCTTCAGTTATTTGCCAGTTTAGCGATTTCAACCGTGTATTTTCTTAAAAAGAAGGATCGGAAAATATTTAAATCCAGCGCCTTTTATATTTTCCCGACCGTTTTCTTACTCTTCAGTATTTATATCCTGTACTTTACCTTTATTCATAACCCTAAAGAAAGTTTAATAGGACTGGGAATTATTGCGGTAGGACTTATTTTATATTGGATAGACAGAAGACTTTCCAAAGGAGTTTAAAAGAAATATTAAAAACATAAAAAAGCGGATAAGGCAATTTGTAAACGGATCTTTTTATGGTTTTGTTCCTTTGATCCCTAATGCTCAAAAATTTATACTTTAATTTTGAATTTTTAATTCTTATCTTTGCACCCACAAAAATTCGACAATGTCTAAATCATTAATTCCAAAATTAGAAGCTATAAAACAAAGATATAATGAGGTTGCAGACCTTATTATACAGCCTGATGTTATTTCAGACCAAAAAAGATATTCTTCTTTGAACAAAGAATATAGTGATTTGGGTAAAATTGTAAGAGTTTACGATCAGTATAAAGGTGCTTTAGACAGCATCGAAGAATCTGACGAAATTATTGCTGATGGCTCAGACAGAGATCTTGTAGATCTTGCAAAAGAAGAAAAATTAGAAGCTCAATCTAAACTTCCCGGATTAGAAGAAGAGCTTAAAGTTCTTTTGATTCCTAAAGATCCTGCAGACGACAAAAACGTTATCGTTGAATTACGTGCCGGAACCGGAGGTGATGAAGCAGCAATCTTTGTGGAAGATATTTACAGAATGTATACCATGTATTTTAAAACTAAAGGATGGAGACATGAGGTAACCGATTCCAATGAAGCCGCAAAAGGATATAAGGAATTGATCATGAAGGTGGAAGGAGAAGGCGTATATGGAATCATGAAATTCGAATCCGGTGTTCACCGTGTACAACGTGTACCTGAAACAGAATCTCAGGGAAGAGTTCATACATCTGCCATTACAATAGCGGTTTTACCGGAAGCAGAAGAAGTAGACTTCGAACTGAATCCAGCTGATATTGAAATGCAGACTTCCCGTTCAGGAGGTGCCGGAGGTCAGAACGTAAACAAGGTTGAAACTAAAGTACAGTTGACACACAAACCTTCAGGGTTAGTGGTAGTTTGTCAACAGGCTCGTTCTCAGCTGGCAAACCGTGAATTGGCAATGGAAATGCTAAGAACCAAGCTTTACGATATCGAATTACAAAAAGTACAGGGAGATATTGCAGCACAACGTAAATCTATGGTTTCTACAGGAGACCGTTCCGCAAAGATCAAAACGTACAACTATCCACAGGGAAGAGTAACCGATCACAGAATCAACAAATCGATGTATAATCTGGATGCTTACATGAACGGAGATATTTCTGAAATGATTGATGCCGTAATTATGGCAGAGAATGCAGAAAAAATGAAGGGAGAAGAAGAAAACTACTAAGAGTTTACAAAAATAAAACAAAGCCTCTGATTTTTTCAGGGGCTTTTCTTTTAAGCACAACAATTATTCAAATTATAAATTATGAAAAACTACAAAATTATTTTTTTGCTATTGCTTACCATGGTGGGGCAATACGTTTCTGCACAAGAGGTAAAGAAGCCTAAAGAGGTCTTTGATCTGTACTTCCGGACTTTAGTAAATAACGATGAAGCAGCTTTAAATAAGCTTAATGATTATTTAAGACCTACAGTAGAAGGACAGGATGCTTACCAGATCAATTTTAAAGAATCTTCACAGGAAATGATCAACAGCAGTGTAGAGAATTTCCTTTCTGCTTTTTCTAAAGCCACGGCTTCAGCATGTAAAAAAGAAGCGGAAGACTATTTCATGGCAATGATCGGAAACTTTAAAAAAGCAAAAGTAACCGTTAATAACGTAAAAATTACTCCTAATGAATACCTTGAAGGAGAAAAAATTGCAGAAATAAGCTATACCGTAAGTTTTCAGCTGCCTTCAAAATTGACACATGGTCCCGAAGGTGACACGAAGAAAGTAAAGGCTGAAGAGTTAAAAAAATATTTAATTCAGGTCGTTGAAGATTTTAAAAATGCAGATAAAACAGTAACCACAGACCAGAACTTTAGCCTGTATGAACTGAAAGAAGGAGGCAAAATATACTATTGGAATGGAAGCCCGGATCAAATTGTTACCAATCTTACTGATTTCTATTTTGACAGCTTTTAATTGGCTGAGAACTGATTAATAGCTTATTGAATGAGTAAAAGTCCCAAAAATAGGGGCTTTTTTTATTTCACATACTTTATGTATTTTTGAGAAAACCGTTCAGTATGAATTTTAAACCTATGTTATTAACTGCTGGAGTTCTGTTTTCAGCATCTTTTTATTCTCAAACAATGAATTATCCAAAAGCATTAAAGGGAGCTCAATCCGATACTTATTTTGGAACTGCAGTTTCTGATCCGTACAGAGATTTGGAAAATGATTCTGATGCTACCAAAAAGTGGGTAGATGAGGAAGTTGCGTACAGCCAGAATTATCTTTCGAAAATTCCATTCAGAGATAAAATTAAAGAACAATTGAAGGAGATCTGGAATTATGAAAAAATTTCTGCCCCTTTCAAAGAAGGAGAATATACATACTATTCTAAAAATGATGGCTTGCAGGCACAGTCTGTTTTATACAGAACAAACAATAAGACTAAAGCTACAGAAGTATTTTTAGATCCTAATAAATTCTCAGAAAAAGGAACCACTTCATTATCTAACCTTTCTTTCAACAAAAAAGGAACACTTGCCGCATATTCTATTTCTGAAGGCGGAAGTGACTGGAATAAGATCATCATTATTGATGCTATTACCAAAAAACAGATTGATGAGACCTTAGTAGATGTGAAATTCAGTGGAATTTCATGGCAGGGAGACGAAGGTTTCTATTATTCAAGCTACGACAAACCGAAAGAAGGAACTGTTCTTTCCGGAATGACAGATAAACATAAGGTTTATTTTCACAAACTGGGAACAAAGCAGTCTGAAGATAAACTGATCTTCGGTGGAGAAAAAACTCCAAGAAGATATCTGGGAGCTAGCGTTTCAGACGATCAGAGATATTTAATTATTTCAGCAGCCAATGCAACCAACGGAAACGAGTTGTTTATCAAAGATTTGAAAAAAGGAGGAGACTTTGTGCAGATTAATAAAGGATTTGATATCAATGCTCACATCGTAGATACACAGGGAGACGATCTTTTCATTTCTACAGATAAAGATGCTCCTAATATGCGTCTTGTAAAAACAACCATCAGCAACCCAGCTCCGGAAACATGGAAAGATGTTATTCCACAAACAGAAAACGTGTTGGGAATCTCTACAGGAGGCGGATATTTCTTCGCCACTTATATGGTGGATGCCATAGATCAGGTAAAGCAATACGATAAAACTGGAAAACTGATCAGAGAAATTACTCTTCCGGGGAAAGGAAATATTTCAGGTTTTGGCGGAAAAGAAAAAGAGAAAGAATTGTATTATTCTTTCAGCAACTATATTACACCGGGAACTACCTATAAATTCAACGTAGATTCAGGGAAGTCTGAAGTATATCAGAAACCTAAAGTGAAGTTCAATCCCGATGATTACGTTTCTGAACAGGTATTCTATACATCCAAAGATGGAACAAAAGTTCCTATGATGATTAACTACAAGAAAGGAACTAAGCTTGATGGTAAAAATCCAACCATTCTATACTCTTATGGAGGTTTCAATATCAGCCTGCAGCCATCTTTCTCGGTTGTGAATGCAATCTGGATGGAAAATGGGGGTATTTATGCTGTTCCAAACATCCGTGGAGGAGGTGAATATGGAAAAAAATGGCATGATGCGGGAACAAAAATGCAGAAAAGAAACGTTTTTGAAGACTTTATTGCCGCAGGAGAATACCTACAGAGTAAAGGGTATACTTCAAAAGAATATATGGCCCTTTCAGGAAGATCAAACGGTGGTTTATTGGTAGGTGCAACAATGACTTTACGTCCAGACTTAGCAAGAGTAGCATTCCCTGGAGTTGGGGTATTGGATATGCTAAGATATAACAAGTTTACAGCTGGTGCAGGATGGGCTTACGATTACGGAACCGCAGAAGACAACAAAGAAATGTTTGAATATCTGAAATCATATTCTCCGGTACACAATGTAAAAGCGAAAACATGTTATCCTTCTACAATGATCATTACCAGTGATCATGATGACAGGGTAGTTCCGGCTCACTCTTTTAAATTTGGAGCAGAGCTTCAGGAAAAGCAAGCTTGTAAGAACCCTATTTTGTTAAGAATTGAAAAAAATGCAGGACACGGTGCCGGAAGATCAACAGATCAGGTAATTGGTGAAAATGCAGATTTGATATCATTTGCTTTATATGAGATGGGAATAAAGAAATAGGTTTTAAAAAGTGAAATATTTAAAAAATGACTAATTTTATTTAAAATCAGTCATTTTTTTTACGTCTTGTTATGTTTATAATTCTTATTTTTATCGCGGATATTTAAAGTTTATTAATCTTAGAATGATTAAGTAATTATGAAAAAAAGAATTTTACTAGTTTGTGCATTGGCAGCAGGTTTGTCTAGCTTTAATGCACAGAGGTGGACGCCGGCCTCACAAAAAACGTCCGAAGTAAGAAAAGAAGTAGAAGTTCAGTATTCTTATAGATTGGATTTACAGTCTCTTAGAAATACTTTAAAAGACGCTGTAGAAACAGGAAAAGGAGCTCAGGCAGTGATCATTTCTTTACCTACAGCAGAAGGAAAAATTGAAAAGTTTGCTGTATATAGTGATCCTGTGATGGAAAAATCTATGGCAGACAGATATCAGTTGGGTTCTTATGTGGGAGTTGGTGTAGATGATCCTTCTAAATATTTAAGATTCAGTACTTCTCCGAATGAAATGCAATCTATGATTATTAAAGATGGAAAGTTCCAGTTTATAGAACCTATTACTGCTGATAATCAGGTGTATGGGGTTTTCTATAAGACTAAAAGAACAGAAGGAGAGCATGGGTTTGAATGTACAACAGATGAGAAAAATCTTTTGGACATAAAAGGATTAGAAGCTTACGGGAAAAAAAACCTTTCTAATATTAATGCAGGGATTACGAATAGACCTGCTAGCACAAAGTTCAGAACCTATAGACTAGCCTTGGCAGTTACAGGTGAATATACTAAAAAGTTTGACCCTAGCGGAGGGACAACAAATACTGTAGCGAAAATGAATGCTACAATGAACCGTGTAAATGGTATTTTCCAGAAAGACTTTGGAATTAAGCTGATTATTCAAGACCTTCCTAATATTATATATACAGATCCTAATACAGATTTCTATACGCCTCCGGTTGTTCAGGGTGATCCTTCACTAAACCTTCAGCTTCAGAGAATGCTTACCCAAGATGTTGGGAATGCTAATTATGATATGGGACACGTATTTAATGCAGCAGGAGGAAACGGTAACGCAGGGGGAATCGGAACAACATGTGTGAATCCTGCAAATAATAATTCTTTAGCAAAAGGATCCGGATTTACTCAGATGGAGACTCCAACAGGAGATGCTTTTGATATTGATTATGCAGCTCATGAAATGGGACACCAGCTGGGCGCAAATCATACATTCTCTCATACTTCAGAAGGATCAGGGGTAAATATTGAGCCAGGAGGAGGTACAACTATTATGGGATATGCCGGAATTACTGGTGATAATGTACAGGCTTTCACAGATGCTTATTTCCATTATTCATCCATTAACCAGGTGTTAAACAAGTTGGATAGTAAAACAACATGTGGAGTATGGCAGGATATAACAACTAACACAGCACCAGTAATTTCACCTCTTAATGCAGTGTACAGTATCCCTAAAGGAACTGCATATTATTTGGATGCTACAGCTACAGATGCTGATCCGCTTACTTATACATGGGAACAATATGATAGTGTTGATAATGTACATTCTATTTCAGGAGATACAGGTTGGGGATATAATTCTCAGGGAGCATTAACAAGATCTTATTTTGGAACGACTAGTGGAAGAAGATATTTCCCAAGTCTTCCTATTGTAATGTCTGGAAATTTAACTGATAAAGCTAAATGGGAAAGTGTATCTTATGTTCCTAGACTCTTAAACTACGCTGTAACGGTTAGAGACGGAAATGCAACAAATCCAATGTTAGTTTCTGCGGAAACAAAAGTGGATGTTAAGCAAGATGGCCCTTTTAAATTTAAAGGACTTACTGATGCTTCAGTATTATATAATAACGCTACTAATACAATTTCATGGGATGTAGTAAATACCAATAATGCACCATATAACGTAGCTAATGTAAAAATTGAATATACAACAGATCTTGTAAACGGTGCATCATGGACTGAGCTTGTAGCTTCTACTGCGAATACAGGTAGTTATACTGCTCAAATGCCCTCTTCTTTAACAGGTCCTATTAAATTAAAAATTTCTGCAATTGGAAATATATTCTACGCTGTATCACCTAAGGTAACTGTTGGTATGGCTCCAACTTCAACTACAGCTGCACCAACTGGGGTAGCTGCTACTGCTACAGACATATTGAAAAATTCTGCTGTTGTAGGTTGGAACTCGGTTCCTGGTGCTACCTATTCTGTTAAGTATAGAAAAGTGGGTGCTACAACTTGGGTAAATGCAACGAGTCCTGCTAACTCACTGTCAATAAGCTCTCTTGAAGATGAAACGAACTATGAAATTCAGGTTGCTGCAGTAGTTAATACCGTTGTAGGAGCATTCTCTCCTAGTTACACATTCAAAACAAAAGGATTGAGAACAGGAGCAGATTATTGCCTAATGAGCAGTGGAGGAAACAGTTTTGCAAGTTTTTCTCTTAACAGTGGTTTGGCTAAGCTGAATGTCGCTAATTTGGCGTATTTAGATGCTACTTATAAGAGTATTTTTAGTAGCTATTTAGATTTTAGTGAAGATGCAAGTAAATTGATCAATCTAACCAAAGGAACACAATATAATTTATCTTACATTACCATTGGTAACGAAATTGGTGATCCAAGTTATCCGGATGTTTTAGAAGTATGGATTGACTACAATAGAAATGGTGTTTTCGAAAGTACGGAGAAAATTGGTACTAAAAATGGGGTGCCTGATACGAATTCTTTACATTCCGGAACAATAACCTTTACAGTTCCAGCTGATGCTTATGAAGGAGATAAAACATTAAGAATGAGAGTGGCAAGTTCATCATTTGTTCCATTTAGTGGACCATGTGGTAGCCCAGCATACCTAGAAGGAGGAGGTTTATATTCTTATGGGTCATTTAAAGATTTCTCAGTGAAGATTGCTGCAGGAAATCTTGCTACAGATGAAGTAAGAGGTACAAAATCATCAGAAATATCTATCTATCCTAACCCTGCAGATACTTTCGTAGAGGTTAAAAATCTTAAAGGTAAAGCAGATTACAAAATCTACTCTGCAGACGGAAGATTAGTTCAGGAGGGTCAGATTGACGGACAAAGAATTAATGTTGCTTCATTAATTAAAGGTATGTATGTAGTAACTATCAAAGACGATAAAAATACTTACAATACTAAGCTTATTAAAAAATAATAAGATAAGATAATTTGCATATAGGCCAGGCATTTGCCCGGCCTTTTTCTTTAGATAAACTTCAGAAAAACTGAATGTTAACAGAAGTTTCATGTTTCGTTCAAAAAAATTAACTTTACGGGGACAAAAATTATTGGAATGCGAAAAACAATTTCTGTGAAAAAGCCCGATTTTAGTGTATCTCCTCAGGAAAGAGAAATTTACAACTTTGAAAAAGACGGGTTAGAACTTAAGTCATCCTATGAAAAAAAGGATGTAAAAGATGAATCATTAACACAGACTTCCCCAGGAATTGAACCTTACCTGAGAGGACCGTATTCCACCATGTATGTTCAAAAGCCATGGACGATCCGTCAGTATGCCGGATTCTCCACAGCTGAAGAATCCAACGCCTTTTACAGAAGAAACCTTGCTGCAGGGCAGAAAGGACTTTCCGTAGCTTTTGACCTTGCTACGCACAGAGGATATGATTCTGACCATGCAAGAGTAGTAGGAGACGTAGGAAAAGCAGGAGTGGCTATCGATTCAGTGGAAGATATGAAGATTCTTTTTAACGAAATTCCGTTAGATCAGATCTCAGTTTCCATGACAATGAATGGGGCTGTACTTCCAATTTTGTCTTTCTATATTGTAGCAGCAGAAGAACAGGGAGTAAAGCAGGAGCTACTTTCAGGAACCATTCAAAATGATATTCTGAAAGAGTTCATGGTAAGAAATACTTATATTTATCCACCTGCACCGTCCATGAAGATCATTGCAGACATTTTTGAATATACTTCGCAAAACATCCCGAAATTTAACTCTATTTCCATTTCAGGGTATCACATGCAGGAAGCAGGAGCTACTCCGGTACTGGAAATGGCATACACCCTTGCAGATGGTCTTGAATATGTAAGAACAGGAATTAAAGCGGGAATGAATGTGGATGATTTTGCTCCACGTTTATCATTCTTCTGGGCAATCGGGATGAATCACTTCATGGAAATTGCTAAAATGCGTGCGGCAAGATATATTTGGGCAACACTTTTAAAGCAGTTTAATCCTCAGAATCCAAAATCTTTAGCATTAAGAACCCACTCTCAAACTTCAGGATGGTCATTAACAGAACAGGAACCTTTCAATAATATTACAAGAACTGCCATTGAAGCATTATCTTCAGCACTAGGAGGAACACAATCATTACACACCAATGCATTGGATGAAGCTATTGCCCTTCCTACCGATTATTCAGCTAAAATTGCAAGGAACACACAGATCATTCTTCAGCAGGAAAGTGGAATATGTGATGTAGTAGATCCGATGGGAGGAAGTAACCTTGTAGAAAGCCTTACTCAGCAGATGATTGAAGAAGCGATGAGGTATATTGATGAGGTAGAACAGGAAGGCGGAATGACCAAAGCCATTGAAGCAGGGATTCCAAAAATGAGGATTGAAGAAGCTGCTGCTAAAAAGCAGGCTAAAATTGATAGCGGTGAAGAATTCATCATTGGGGTAAACTCATTCAAATCCTCATTAAAACAAGATGCCATAGAGATTCTTGATATTGATAATACAGAAGTTCGAAGAAAGCAGATCGAACGATTAAATACTATTAAAGCAGAAAGAAGTGCTGACGCAGTAACGGAAATCCTGAATGAAATCCGTGAAAGTGCGAAAACAGGAAAAGGAAACCTGCTGGCACTTTGTATTGAAGCGGCGAGAAGAAGAGTTACCCTTGGCGAAATGAGTGATGCTATGGAAGAAACCTTCGGAAGATATAAAGCCAACATTAAAACAATCTCTGGAGTATACGCTATGAATGCCGGTAAAAACGAATATTTTGAAAAAGCCCTTAATCTGACTCAAAAGTTTGAAGAAGAAGAAGGCCGTCGCCCAAGAATTATGGTGGCTAAAATGGGTCAGGATGGGCATGACAGAGGTGCAAAGGTAGTGGCAACCGCATTTGCAGATATGGGATTCGATGTTGACGTAGCTCCATTGTTCCAAACACCGGAAGAAGTAGCAAAACAGGCTGTAGAAAATGATATCCACATTCTGGGAGTATCCTCACTGGCTGCCGGACACAAAACATTAGTGCCTCAGGTAGTAGGAGAACTGAAAAAGCTGGGTGCAGATGACATTACCATTGTAGTTGGAGGTGTTATTCCACAACAGGATTATGAATTCCTTTATGCGAATGGAGCAGATTTCATTTTCGGTCCGGGAACCAATCTTCCCAAATGTGCGGTGGAGATCCTAGAAAGATTTTTAGAAAACTAATCCCAAAAAGCTTTAATTTTCAAAAAGAAAGTAAAAGCACATCTATGGGTTTAAAAAACATACTAAAGCCTACGAAGAAAAAGCTGATTTTCTTTGTAGGCTTTCTCTTTATAAGTATAGTATTGCTCTTTTCAGGAGGTAAAAAGGAGCAGACAGTACAAGTTTCTCCTGTTCCTGCAGATAGTGCACAGGTTAAAAAACATCTGGCAGCACTTACCCAGACTCCACAATTCCGGAATCATAAAAATATAGATCAATTAAATACTGTTGCAGATTATATTCATCAAACTTTCACGACTTATGCCGATAGTACAGCATTTCAGGAATATACAGTAAATGGACAGGTCTATAAAAACGTAATATGCTCTTTTGGTACGGGAAACAGCAAAAGAATCATCATAGGAGCTCATTATGATGTTTGTGGAGATCAACAGGGAGCAGACGATAATGCTACCGGAGTTACCGCACTTCTGGAGCTGGCAAGAATGCTTCAAAACCAAAAACTCAAGTATAGAGTAGATCTTGTGGCTTATACATTAGAAGAGCCTCCTTATTTTAGAACAGAAAATATGGGCAGCTATGTTCATGCTAAATATTTAAAAGACAACAATATCAATGTCTATGGAATGGGCAGTGTAGAAATGATTGGTTATTTTAAAGACGAAAAAGGATCTCAGGATTTTCCTATAGGTGCTCTTTCCTGGATTTATGGTGACAAAGGTGATTTTATTACTTTAGTGAAAAAGTTCAGCGGAGCAGGGTCATTCGTAGGAAACTTTATAGAACAATTTAAAAAATCAAATCAGATAAAAGCAGAAACATTTCCAGCTCCGAAATTTGTTGGTGGTGTAGACTATTCCGATCATTTGAATTATTGGAAGTTTGGCTTTCCAGCACTCATGATTACCGATACGTCCTTCTTTAGAAACAAAAATTATCACAAAGCTACAGATACTTTAGAAACATTGGATATCAAAAGGATGACAAAAGTTATTGATGCTATTTTTCTAAGCATTATTCACCTCAAGTAAAAAAATAAAGGCTGTTTCAAAAATTGAAACAGCCTTTATTTTATTTTTTCTGAATGATTTTACCATCATCCGTAATCTGATAATACGCTTTAGTTATCTTTTGAGAATTTCCATCAATCTGATGATCCGTTGTTACAGTAATTTCCCCTGTTTTATTGATTTCATAACTGCTGAATTCTTCTTTCTTGTCATCTTTTCCGGGATCAAACCAAATACCTTCTACATAGGCTTCACCAACGATGCTGTTATTCAATACAGTAAGCAGATAATAACGGTAATCAAAATCTCCGCAATCCATAGGGACAAGAATTAGTTCAATATTTTTGTATCGGGTTAAAGGAAAATATCGGAATGTAGGCTCTCCACAGCTGTACTTTTGTGAGCCTTCCACCGCAAAATCAGTTTCTATAAACTTTACATCTACCTGTGGAAGACTTTCAATTGGTAAGCTGTAAAGCCCTTGCTTTAATAAAGATTCCATTGGTGCAGGTTCATCTTTACCCTTTCTCCATTCCTCAATAGAAATATATTCTCCGGATATAGGTTCTAATACGGTTAACACATTACATTTATCACCTGAAGCATGAAAAATATGATAGGTTTCAAAACGATCCGGACCGTTATATCCAACAGAAATAGAATAATCCCAGCCATTATTTACTTTTGTACTGTCTACAAGAAAACCGATCTTGCCTTTTCCTTTGGTCTCTGATTCGAGAAACTTAGCTTGGTCTTTCATTTCCTCCAACGCCAGGATTTTTTCCATAAAATGAGGAGAAAAACAACCTTTCTCTACTACTTTCACCTCTTCTTTTTTTACAGGTTCCTCTTTCTTACATCCTATGAAAAGTAATGGAAGTAATGCCAATAAAAATCTATGCATAAAACTCGTTTTTCACAAAAATAAGATTTAAATAATTGATGATTAAAAAAATAATTCTATATTTGCACCTGAAAATCAAGTTTAACCATTTAAAAACAACGAAGCAATGTTCAGAACTAATCAGAATTCTACAGTTGGATTACCCCTTATGGTGGTAAGGCTTCGCGGTTTGGTACACTCTTAGAAAAATAGTACAATACATATCAAAACCCGAAGTCGTAGAGATTTCGGGTTTTTTTATTGCGCAATATTTCAAACTCATGTTTCCCCGAAATCTTTTTAAGTGTTTTTTAAGAACAAAATAGTTGAGGTTTTAGCCTTAAAACTATACCCGTTCATCATTATTAATTCATTCAACTAATATTTTAGTTGATTAGGAAAATAGACTAGGAGCAAATCCGATATTTCGGGTCTTGTATCTGATACCTTGTGTCTTACATGGAAAATGATAACCTTCTGTCTTACCGGCTGAGAAGCCTGAGAAGCAGAAAAAGAATAATAAAAAAAGATGTAGAAAAACAGATAAGAAAAAAGTATAAACGTAGTAAGGAAGTCTGGCATATAAGAAAAAATATTCCACTTATTCCTCTGGAAAATCCCTATCAATTAGGATTCGTAAGGTTCTTTGTAGTAAGGGATGATGTCATGAGAAGTAGTGATGGAGAGTTCTTTGAAGAGATTTTGAAGAAAATCAATACCTACATGTATTCCGGAAGCCGCCAATTTTTGAAAAAGAAAAGAAAATTTGGACGAAGAATATATGTAGAAAGAGAGCAGAAGCTTAACCGTGTTTCTTCATACTCCTGGGGCAGTCCGAAATTTGGGCTTACCCCAAGAGAAAGACAATATTTCCTGAAAAAGGAAGAATACTGTCCCTTCCGGAAATACAATGAAACTTACTACGAATTTACGGAACCGTGGAGATTTACCTTGAGGACAAGACCTCATATGATAACTCATTACAAGCCTATAGATGCAGAATTGAAAAAAGAGGAGGCAGAATTAGACGCGTATTTAGAACAGTACAAAGTGACTGGAATTATCAACAAAAAAATTCATGGTAAATCATACTCATGGGATTCGAAAACTGAAGATACCGATCTTATTAAAAGCAGGAAATATGTTACCTGCACAATGTCTGCAACAGAGATTGCAGAAAGTTTTTTGGACGATGCGTCCTTTATTTAAAAACAAAAACAATGGGAAATTTAAAACTAAAAGGAAAAGATATATTAAAACTGGGCTATCCAAATAATCAAAGTGTAAATGTAGCCTTGGAAGTAATGAAGAGAAATTTTGCAACCAAAAATATCCATTATGTGAAATCTCTTTTAAAGGAAATTCTGATTCATCCGGAACAATTCGAAAAAGACTTAACCTTCGGACAGATTGCAGAAACTTTAATGTCGTCCAAAAAAACAGAAAAAAGGATGTTGAATTCACAGCGTGCAGACTTTCAGATCTTCGGGAATAATATTTCAGAAGAAGCAAAAAATCAACTGTACACAGCTTTGAAACTTCCGGTTTCTGTTCAGGGCGCATTAATGCCTGATGCTCATAGCGGATATGGCCTTCCGATCGGAGGGGTTTTAGCTGTAGAAAATGCAGTGATTCCTTACGGAGTAGGAATGGATATCGGTTGTAGAATGAGCCTCAGTATTTTGGATACACCCGTTTCATATCTGAACGGAGCAAGGGATAAATATGAAAAAGCCCTTGCCGAACATACAAAATTTGGGATGTATGAGACTCACAAATCTCAAATAGACCACGAAATCTTCGAGAGAGATACATTTGATTTAATTCCAATCCTAAGAAGATTAAAAGGAAAAGCCATCAAACAGATGGGGTCTTCAGGTGGGGGAAATCACTTTGTGGAGTTTGGAGAAGTGGAAATTACCGAAGAAGATGAACAAATCGGATTACCAAAAGGAAAATACCTTGGTATTCTTTCACACAGCGGCTCAAGAGGATTGGGAGCAGAGATTGCTCAATATTATTCAAGAGTCGCAGTAGAACAATGTCCGCTGCCTAAGGAAGCACAGCAATTCGCGTGGCTGGACTTGAGTACTCACCTTGGATTGGAATATTGGACAGCAATGAACCTTGCAGGAGATTACGCTTCAGCCTGTCATGATGATATCCACAGAAGATTGGTGAAAGCAGTAGGCGGAAGAGTAAAAGCTCGAATCGAAAACCATCACAACTTTGCATGGAAAGAAATTCACAACGGGAAAGAAGTAATTGTCCACAGAAAAGGAGCTACCCCAGCCAATGAAAATGAATTGGGTATGATTCCGGGATCTATGACAGCCAAAGGGTTTATTGTCCGTGGAAAAGGAAATCCGGATTCACTGAATTCAGCTTCGCACGGAGCTGGCAGAGCACACTCAAGAGGAGAATGCAGAAGTCTTTTCACTCAGAATGACATCAAAAAAGAGTTAAAGCTTAAAGATGTTACGCTAATGGGCGGAAATACAGAAGAAGCACCAATGGCCTATAAAGATATTCATGAAGTCATGAATGCACAAAGTGAATTGGTAGATATTCTGGGAACATTCCAGCCAAGAATTGTAAGAATGGACAGATAGCCAGTTAAATATTAGGAGCTTAATCCCGCTTTCCGCACTCGCTATTTTTCTTTTTGCAAAAGAAAAATGAGCTCAGACAATTGCTGCAATCGGGGCTAGGCATAAATTCAGTCATTCTGAATTCAGTTTCAAAACGAAGCGAAGAATCCCACTGTATAAAAACAGATTCTTCCTTCGTCAGAAATTGCAGATTCAGCGTAGTAATGACAAATAAAAACCACACAAAACAAAAAATGGGAGCACCTCATAATATAAAAAGATATGGAGAACTCTGGCCGGAATTCAGAATTCGGTTAGGGCTTGAAATATTAGAAAAACTAAAGGATAAAATCATTATATCTGGTGGATGGGCATGGCATTTTATGTCTGAAACAGGGCATCAAGAATACAAGCATGCTCATGACCATAAGGATATTGATGTCTTTGTAAAGAAGGAAAACGTAGCTGAAGTTGTCATTATTCTTCAACAGGAAGGGTTTCAGAAAGTCTGGACTCGTTATGACCATCTTCCGAGTGAAGAAAACTTCAGACGCTATGAAAAAACAGTAGAATTAGAAAACGAAAAATATCACAGGATTACCATCGATTTTTTTGAAAGAAATGACCTTGAGACGATCGAAGCCAACGGATTCACGGTGGTGAAACCTGATCTTTTACTTTCATTCTACAGGAATATTCACTCCAGCGATAAATGTTGGGCAGTAATGGCTGCAAAAGAATTATTACAAAAGGGAATAGATCCTGTTGGGCATCCCTTATTAAGCAAAATGCCAAAATAACAATGGAAAAATTAATACAGATCACTTCCGGAAGAGGACCTTTAGAATGCCAATGGGTAGTATCCAAGGTATTAAAAACCTTTCTGGAAGAACTAAAAGATAATACTATAGATTACGAGATTATTCATCGCGAAAACGGAGATGTAAATATGACTTTGAAGTCGGTAACCGTGCTTTTAAAAGGAAAGAACATCAGAGAATTTCTGGAAACATGGTTGGGAACCATCTGCTGGGAAGGGAAAAGTACGTTCAGAAAACTGCATAAAAGAAGCAAATGGTTCATTGGTGTTTTTGAATTGGAAAATCAGGAAATGGCTAATTTCAATGAAAAAGATATCAGGTTTCAGACCGCGAGAAGTCAGGGAAGTGGTGGGCAGAATGTCAATAAAGTGAATACGGCTGTCCGTGCTACCCATATTCCTACCAATGAATCCGTATTTGTACAGGATACAAGATCACAACTAAACAATAAAAAGTTATCCATTATCAGATTAAAAGAAAAAGTAATGGGAACCTATATTCAACAATTGGAAAATAGAATGAAGGAAACCTGGAATCATCATCTTCAGGTAGAACGTGGAAATCCGGTCCGTACATTCTCCGGAACAGATTTTAAAAGCAACTATCAGGATAAATCCTTTAAAAAACAAAGGAATGTCCTTAAACAGAATTTAAAAAGTTACAGCAATGACCTTAACTAAAAATAAATACTATTTTGAAGCCTTGGACTACTTTCCTTACAATATGTCCGAGTGTCTGGACGCCCTGAACTATGCTCTTTCCTACGAACCGGAAGATGCAGATAGCCTGTGTCTGATGGGAAGAGTATACTCAGAAGTATTAAGAGACTATGAAACAGGGAAAAAATATTTTGAAGAAGCAATGCAGTTCAATATTGGAAATGTAAATACGCCTAAATATTATATTGAATGTCTGCTGAGCAATGAAGACTATGAAGAAGCAGAAAAACTCATTGAATATGCTCTAAAAATGAAAGGAATAGATAAAGCAGAAATTCTGAATGGTAAATCACTTTTACTGGAAAGAAAAGGAGAATATAAACAAGCTATGGAACAGCTTAAAGAGGCAAAAAAATTTAGTTTTTGCAGAAGTTCACTTGACGTTTTGGAAGATAGAGAGAAACTTCTTCAGAACAAAATGCCTAAAACAAGGCTAAGGAAAAAAACGGAGGAATCACATTGAATATACCCAATAAGATCTATAGTGCATATCCAACAGGGAGATAAAACTCAGGTCGAGAAGCTTATTGTTAGATAGTTGTAAAAGACATTTACAAACTAAAAAGTGATGGTAACTTAAAAAAGAGAGATCTTTGAAGGTCTCTCTTTTTAATGGTTTTGAATATATAAAATTGTGTTTTTTTAAAATAAATGCAGTTATTCGTAGGAAGATACAGGCTTGGCGGGTATTTGTTTGGCTCGGTATACTCCGGCTAATATTATGATGATGCCTAATATTTCTTTAATAGTTAATGTTTCTGAAAACAGGAAGTATGCATAAATTGCAGCGAAGACAGGCTGGCTCAGAATAATAACAGAAGAAAGCAGAATACTTATTTTTCCAAGACAATAGCTCAGTAATCCCTGTCCTAATATTTGAGAACATAAAGCAAGACCAAGCAATATTCCTACTTCTCTAAAGGTCTGAGGATACATAATTCCTTCAAACATTCCTGCTGTAAGAAACAACACAGGAATTGAACCAAGCCCGCTAATAAACATAATGGAAGCCGCATCCACTTTTAATCTTACCTTGTAAACACTTAATAAGAACAATCCATAAAAAACTGAGGCCAGAAAGGCGAGCAGATCCCCTTTATAACCACTACCGCCACCGGAAAGACTAAATTTTCCCCACATCAAAACAACGATCCCTATAACAGATATACTCAGACCTGTCAGAAAATTTCTCCCAGGCTTTTCTTTAAAAAGAAAATAAGATAAAGGAACTGTAGTAAAAGGGACCAAATTTACAAAAAGGTTGGCATTCGCTACAGAGGTGAACTGAAAGGAGGTGTTCCAAAGAATAAGGTCTATAGCAAGAAATACTCCACTGAACAAAATAATGATCCAGGATTTTCTGTCAATAGTTTGTATTTTTTTATAAACAAAAGGAAATAAAAAGATTAGGGAAAACAGAATTCTGTACAAAGCAGTATTGATAGGAGACAGGCTGCTCAGCTTTACAAAAATTCCGCCGGTAGCAAGACTCATAACGGCTAAAAATGCCAAAAGTATATTGATATTCGATTTCATCATATGTTTTTTTTGTGTTGCAAATCTCTATATTTGTTGAAAACAAATTACTTTTGTAACTAAAGATTTTAATCAAAAAACTTTCATTTCTAAATAATTATGCAATTAGACTCATTACATTATGCTATTTTGAATGAACTGCAGAAAAACTCCCGTCTGTCCAATACCGATATTGGACGCATAATAGGACTTACAGCACCGGCGGTAGCTGAAAGAATTAGAAAAATGGAAGAAGCTCGGGTAATAAAATCATTTACTGTAAATCTGGATTATGAGCAGCTTGGGTTTAATGAAAATGTTATTATAGGAATCGATATTCCATATTGTGATATTCCCCCGTTCTTAAAAGAAATTGAGAATATAAACGGTATTCTGAAGGTGATGAAATCTACAGGCGATTTTTGCCTTATTGTTCATCTGGTAGCTAAAAAAGTTTCCGAATTGGAAAATATAATTACCCGTTTCAGTAACCATGGAAACACTTCTACATTTCGGATATTGGCTTTCCCTTTGGAGAGAGATTCCGTATGGTTAGATAAAAGCTGATCGCAGCGTTTGAATGTCTGATAAGAATATGATATTATAGAAAAAATAAGCTTTCATTTGAAAGCTTATTTTTTATTGACAGAGATCAGATAGTCATAAACCATTTGATGCTGATCATCACTAAGTTTGGCTTTAGGGGCCATTCTGCTTAAAGTATTGATCCAGCCCTGATTGTCGTGTTTGGTAGGTTCAGGCAGCTTATGGCATTTTGCACAGGAATTCTCAAAAATGGTTTTTCCTTGAGCCAACTGCTCAGATGAGGTATACTTAGGGCCTGTTACAGCCGTACTTTTTGGTCCGCAGGATACCAGGAATGCTGATGCTGCAATACCACTTAAGATTAACTTTTTCATACCTTTATTATTTTGTTGGGTGAATTACTTTTTCGCAGAAACAATATAATCATAAACCCATTTGTGCTGTTCATCCGTTAGCTTAGCCTTAGGAGCCATGGCATTCATAATTCCTACCCATTGTACAGAATTATGTGACGCAGGGTCAGGCAGTTTATGGCACTTTCCACAAGAGTTTTCAAAAATAGTTTTTCCCTGGGCAATCTCCTCAGCTGTAGAAGTTGAAGTTCCAGCACTAGTCGCAGAAGTTGAAGCTTTAGGAGTACAGGAAACTAATAGAATCGCAGTGAATGATGCCGCAGCAATGATTTTTTTCATGTTTCTTATTTTGATCTATAACAAATGTAATAAATTCCGAAACCTCTTGATACTGCGTGTTGTAGTTTTAATTTAGAAGAAATAAAAATTAATGCAATGCCAATAATGCAATGTGAAAATTTTTATTATCATTCTTTTATTCAGTCTTTGAGTATGAACTCTTGACCATTCGCTTTTTAATTGTTAATTTTGAATCAATGAAATTTTCTACAGAAGAACTTATTGAGGGAATACAGTCAGGGAATAAACGTCTGATTGCAAAAGCTATTACTTTAGTTGAAAGTAAAAAAGCGGAGCATAGAGTACAGGCAGAGGACCTTCTGAAAAGAATTATGCCTTTCACAGGAAACTCCATAAGAGTAGGAGTAACTGGAGTACCAGGTGCCGGAAAATCTACTTTTATTGAAAGTTTCGGTAGATTGGCAATTGCTCAGGGAAAAAAGGTTGCTGTTCTTGCTATTGATCCCAGTTCTTCAATCAATAAAGGAAGTATTCTGGGAGATAAAACCCGTATGGAAGAGCTTGCAAAAGAAGAGAATGCGTTCATACGACCTTCACCAAGTTCAGGTTTTTTAGGAGGAGTAGCCAATACAACCTTTGAAACTATGATGATCTGTGAAGCTGCCGGTTATGATTATATTTTAATTGAAACTGTTGGAGTAGGGCAATCAGAGGTTTTAGTGTCAGATATTACGGACGTTTTTCTATTCCTTAAAATTATTGGTGGTGGTGATGAACTGCAGGGAATAAAACGCGGAATTATGGAAATGGTGGACATTGTTTTTATTAACAAAGTAGATCAGGATAATCTTCAGAAGGCCAAAAATACAAGACAAGAATTAAAAAGAGCATTAGATTTTATTCCTCCAAAAGAAAAAGGATGGAAAATCCCAGTATTATTAGGTTCTGCTTTACACAATGAAGGGCTTCAGGAAATCTATGACAAAATCTCAGAGTTTATTGATTTGAAAAAGAAAACCGGACGTTTTGATGAAATTCGTACCCAACAGGCAGAAAAACGCTTTGAATATTGGGTTCAGGAATATATTTTATCCTTAATGAAAAAAAGTAATGCGGTAGAAGAAGCCTATCAGTGGCACAAAAAAAATGCTTCAGAGATGGTTTCTAATCCAAGCACTGAAGCAAAATTATTTGTTGAAAAATTCTTATCGGGAGAAAACAGAAATTAAAGTTTTTCCTTTTCCTGTTTTACTTCACTTTTAGAAACATATCCGTCATAAGTGATTGGTTGCCTGTCATTGCTTTTCATAGAAACGAATGCTTTCCCATTTTTAAAGATCTCAATATTGATCTCTTCCACAGTACTCACATCCTTAGGCTGGATTTTTACAGTCCAGGTTCCTTTTTTATTCTGAGATTTATTGATGACAAAATCCTTTGAGGTAAATCTGTACCCATTTTTATCGGTATTTCCGTAACTTGGATTGAATACCCTTCCAAAATAAGGTAATACTACATCTACAGTGTTCTTACTGACATCAATAGTATAATTATCTGAATTCAGATCCAGCATTCTGGTCGAAGTAGTATTCGGAAGAGAATTCATAACATTGATAACATCATAATTGGTAGGATTAGCCTTTTGTGCATAGAAAGTAAATTCCTGAGAATCCACTAGTGCGTTTACTATTGTTGGATCTGATGAACCCTGTGATGCACAGCTCTGAAAGCTGAACAAAAACCCGAATATCATCAGAATAGAAATATACTTTTTCATGATCGAGATAATTATTAAATTTAAACAGCAAAATGTATGCAAAAATTTCAAATTAAAAATATTTTGGAATAAAAATTGTTAAGGTTGAATTATTAACACTCAAACTATGAAAGTTACACATCTATTAGGAATGGGAGCATTTGCTCTATTGGTTGCTGCCTGTACTACCAATCCAATTACAGGAAGATCGTCTTTACAGCTGGCCAATAATTCAGAAATTTTAACAATGTCTGCACAAGAATACAAAACGACATTGTCTAAAGGTAAGCTTATTACCGGAACAGCAGATGCAAAGAGAGTGGTAAATGTAGGAAACAGAATTAAAAGTGCAGCAGAGAGATATTATCAGAGTATTGGAAGATCAGCAGATCTTGCCAATTATAGCTGGGAGTTTGCTCTACTGCAAAGCAATGAATTGAATGCATGGTGTATGCCTGGAGGTAAAGTAGCTGTTTACACAGGAATTTTACCGGTTACCAAAGATGATAACGGGCTTGCTGTAGTAATGGGACATGAAGTTTCTCACGCATTGGCAGGTCATGGAAATGAAAGAATTTCTCAGGCTATGATGGCTCAGTATGGCGGAGCAATCCTTGGCGGAGCTATTTCAAATGCACAGTGGGCAAGTGTTTTCCAGAAGGTATACCCTATCGGATCACAGGTTGCTCTGCTAAAGTACGGTAGAGGTCAGGAATCAGAAGCTGATGAAATGGGATTGTATCTGATGTCTATGGCGGGATATGACCCAAGAGCAGCTATCCCTTTCTGGAACAGAATGGAAGCCGCTTCTTCAGGAGCTAGACAACCGGAATTCTTATCTACTCACCCGAGTCCGGATACAAGAATTTCAGATATTAATAAAGACTTACCGAAGGCTTTAGAATATTATAAGGCTGCTGGAGGAAAAATGTAATTAATCGAGTAGATTATTATAAAAAGGCGGACTGATTTGTAAAATAAGTTCGCTTTTTTATTTGATACTATTTTTTCTTTTCACAAAATTTGGAATAATTATGGTTGTATTCTTATTGAAAACACCATTTAAAATGTCAACCCAGAGTGAAGGCTTACTAAATTTTTAGTAAATTTGGTATAGCTTGTATCACATAATTACTTAAACACAATATTATGAAGAGTTTATCAATTACCGGACTTATCCTTTTAGCAGTTTCTGCTTTACTATTTTATCTTACCACTGATTTTGCCGTAGAACAGATCAAGATTTCTCATATCATGGGAATCATGGCTGGGGTAGGAATTGGGCTTATCATTGGAGGAATGGTTGGATACCTGAGTAAAGGAAGCGCTATAAAGGCTGAACAGAAGAAAAAAGAATTCAAGCAGCTTCAGAAAGAAAAAGAAGACTTAGAAAAGCAAGCTGCAGAAATTGCAAAACGTCAGGCTGAGCTTGAAAATCAAAATAAAAATCCTCAAATTTAATATTTGAGGATTTAAAGTTGTTATTTTCGATTGTTGATTAAAATTTATATCCCAAACCAACCATAAATAGGTTAGGTCTGTTATCATATCTGATCTCCGAACCGGAAACTTTGTTGATGAAGTTTCTTTCGTCTTTACTGAATGCCCCTTCGTATTTTGCATTTACAATAAGCTTTTTAATTTCAAGCTGGGCTCCGAACTGGTAACCTACTGTAAAGTTATTTTTTGCATTTTCTTTAAAATCGTTGTAAGTATTGTCTTTGCTTAGGTTAAAGCTTCCTACCGGACCTACGAAAACCCCTAGCATATTACCTAAAACGTTATATCCTAAAAGAACAGGAACATCAATACGGTTGCTTTTCACATCAAAAGTAGTATTCTCTGTAGTAAATTCATTCTTAAAGTGAGTGTAATACACTTCTGGCATTAAGAAAAGTGAAGTAGGTAATGCTACTTTTAATGAAAGTCCTGCATTGAAACCTACATTGTTTTTTCCTGTTCCTTCTATGGCATCATTCACTGTTCCTTTAATGTTGGACCATGAAGGTGAACCTGTAGGAAATATTAAGTTGGCTTTAGCTGCCAGTGAGATCTGTGCAGAAGCCCACATTGAAAACCCTAATAACGCTATACTAAGTACCTTTTTCATTATCTTCTAATTTTGTATTCTCAATCGTTTTATTATTCTCAAGTAAATATTCTCGCAGTTCTTTAAAGAGTTCTGAAGAATAAACGAAGTCGATCAGGTTTTTATTGCCTGCTGTAATCAGGATGTCTTTATTCCCTTCCCACTCCTTGATTCCGAGTCTTAGGTATACAATTTTCTCGCCAATCGTCATTACAGAGTTCATATCATGGGTATTGATGATTGTAGTCGTATTATATTCCTTGGTGATTTCATAAAGAAGATCATCAATAACCTTTGATGTATAGGGATCCAGCCCTGAGTTAGGCTCATCGCAGAATAAATATTTCGGATTGTTTACAATTGCTCTTGCAATGGCAACCCTTTTTTGCATCCCTCCTGAAATTTCAGAAGGATATTTTTTATCAGCTTTGTCAAGGTGTACCCTGCCTATAACCTCAAAAACTCTTTTCTTCTTTTCTCTATAAGTAAGGTTAGTAAACATATCCAGTGGAAACATAATATTTTCTTCCACTGTTAAAGAGTCAAAAAGAGCACTTCCTTGGAATACGGTTCCAATTTCTGAGCGAAGATTCTGCTTTTCATCACGGGTCATGGTATTAACATTACGACCGTCAAATAGTATTTCTCCAGAAGACGGCATATAAACATTTAACAGACTTTTCAGAAAAACTGTTTTTCCGGAACCACTTTGTCCAATAATCAGGTTTACCTTTCCTTTATCAAATGAGGTTGAAATTCCCTTAAGTACTTCAACATCACCAAAACTTTTCTTAAGATCTTTTACCTCAATCATTAGCTTAATATTAATTGGGTTAAAATTAATTCAGAGATGATAATGAATACCATTGTCCATACCACAGCCTGTGTACTGGCTCTACCTACTTCCAGTGAGCCTCCCTTTACAAAATATCCGAAATAAGACGGAACTGTTGCAATGATGAAAGCGAAAACAGTGGTTTTGGTAAATGCATAATAAATGAATAAATTAGGCATATACATTTGAATACCAGTGATATAATCGTTTGCCGTCCAGTTTCCCGTCAAAAGTCCGGCAATATAACCTCCGCAAATACCAAATACTATACTGATGGCAATCAAAAGAGGATTAAAAATCATACAGGCAATGATCTTTGGAAATATCAAAAAGTTGGGTGAATTTACTCCCATGATATCCAAAGCATCAATCTGTTCAGAAACTCTCATTGTTCCGATACTGGAGGCAATGTATGAACCTACTTTACCCGCTAAAATTAAGCTGATGATGGTAGGGGCAAATTCCAATACAAGTACAGCTTTTGTTGCATATCCTACAAATGAAGGTGGGATGGGAAACGAAGACGCATCAAAGTTGTTGAACATCTGAATAGCCACAACAGCCCCCACAAAGATTGATGTGAAGACTACAAGTCCGAAAGAATTTACTCCCAAATCATTAATTTCTCTCATGAACAGCTTCCAAAAAACCCTCATTTTCTGGGGTTTCTGCAGGGATTTTCCTAAAAGAATAATATATTCCCCTATTGCTGTGAAAAACTTTTTTAACATACCGCTAAATTAGACTTTTTTATTGAATTAGGCTAAGGTTGAAATGAAGACAGAAGTCCGGAAAATGTTAAAATTATCCTAACCTTAGCGATTGCTTTATTTTGCATTTTTGTCTCCGCCGATAACCAGTAAAACAGTTTTTAATATGATAATCAGATCCAGAACAAAACTCCAGTTCCTTACATAGAATGCATCTGCGAGAACCCTTTTTTTCATTTCTACTTCCACATCTCCTAGATCACCTCGTAATCCGCTTACCTGTGCAAGCCCTGTAATACCAGGGGTTACCATGCTTCTTAAGCTATATCTTCCGATTTTTGGCTTGTAATAATTATCAACAGCTAACATGTGAGGACGTGGTCCAACCACAGACATTTCGCCTTTCAGTACGTTGATAAATTGCGGAAGCTCATCAAGGCTGGTTTTTCTTAGAAATTTACCCACCTTGGTGATTCTTGTATCATTTTCTTTGGTTGTACTGGTTGTAGATTCATCATTTACCACCATGGTCCTGAATTTTATGCAGCTGAATACCTCTTCATGGAAACCGTATCTTTTCTGCAAGAAAAAAACAGGTCCTTTAGAACTTATCCGGATTAAAATAGCAATAATTGGGAATAGCCAGGTACAGACGAAAACCAATACGAATATGGAAAAAAAGATGTCAAAAAATCTCTTCATCAGGAAATTGGAATAATAATCCAATGGGTATCTTGCCTGATTAAGAATAGGTTGAGTTTGTATATAAGCAAGGTCATACAGAAAAAAATCACTCTGAGTAATACTCGGGATCAATGAAATATGAACCTTATTGTCTTCTGCCAGTTTGAAAATCTCCGATTCTATGTTTTCACTATAAGAGTTTTCTGTAGAAAAAAACAGGGTGTGTATTCCATTTTTTTTCCAGAAATTAACCAGCTCTGCTGTATTGGCGTCTGCATTCTCATGTTCGAATATCCTGTATCCATAATCTTTACGCTCCTTAAAAATATTTTTAAGGATCTCAGTAGAATCACCATCTCCTAAAAACATGATATTTCGGTAGTTAACCCCTAAAGACCGTAAGTATTTAATAGAGAAATAGATCAATGATTTTGCTAAAAAGATAAATATAAGCAGATAAAAAGACAGCCAATAAATATCTGAACTGAAGAATACATTATTACTGACCTTCCCAATGAGCAGAACTCCAAGTATAAAGGAGATGAAATGGATCATAAGCCTTTCCAGAAAGAGCGTATAGGTGAGGTTCCTCGGAATATTGTATATTTTTGTCCTACCGCTGAGAAGCACCCAGAACAAAAACAGCAAAACCAGAGAAAAAGTGTTCTGGTACCAGGTTTCCTTATGATACTTCAGATTTTCGTTTCTGCTTATAAAAAAGAATATGAAGATAGATGCAATAACCATGAGGTCAAGCAAAATAATGATCGATTTCAGGTATCTAGAGTATCGAATTCTCTGCATCTATCGGTATTATTACAGGAACAGCCAGCTAATGTACGTATTTTTAAGGTATATTCAGATATTTGTGGGTTTGTACTGAAGCCTGCCATTCCGGATGTTCCAGAATAAAATCTGTAATCTTAGGATACATATCATCTCTTTTGCTCCATTCACTTTGAAGATAAAGTTTACAGTTTTCAGAAACTTTGGCAGCCTGCTCCTGTGCAAACGCAAAGTCATGATTATTGAAAACGATGACCTTAAGCTCGTGAGCCTTTTGATAAATCTCTTCTTTCGGTAATCCTGTTTTCTTTGGAGAAAGGGTAATCCAGTCCAGATGTCCACTCATAGGATATGCTCCTGAAGTTTCAATGTGAATAGTACAACCAAGTTCCTTTAATTTAGACGTCAGGATTTCCAGATTCCATGTAAGAGGTTCACCTCCTGTAAGAACGATGGTTTTGCAATGCTTAGCAGCTGTTTCTGCAATTTCCACTGCATCCATTAGTGGATGAAGCTCAGGATTCCAGCTTTCCTTTACATCACACCAATGGCAACCCACATCGCAGCCTCCTAATCTGATAAAATAAGCGGCTTTTCCTGTGTGTGCTCCTTCTCCTTGTAAAGTGTAAAAATGCTCCATTACAGGGAGCATTTTACCTTCTTTTAATAAAATATCTTGTTCTTTATTCATTTTAAAATTAGTCGTTATAGACCGAAGTTTTATAGGCAATGATGGTGTTTTTCATCAACATTGCTCTTGTCATTGGGCCTACTCCTCCAGGAACTGGTGTAATCCAGCTTGCTTTTGCTGCACAGCTGTCAAAATCTACATCACCGGCAAGGTAATATCCTTTTGGAGAATCATCATCTACTCTTGTGATACCAACGTCAACAATTACAGCACCATCCTTAATCATTTCTCCTTTTAAGAAATGTGGATCACCCAAGGCTGTAATAACGATGTCTGCCTTTTTAGTATATTCTTCAATGTCTTTTGTGTATGAGTGGGTAAGAGTCACCGTTGAGTTTCCAGGGAAATCTTTTCTTCCCATTAAGATACTCATTGGTCTTCCTACAATTTTACTTCTTCCGATGATTACACAGTCTTTTCCTTTAGTCTCAATATTATATCTTTCCAATAATGTTAAGATCCCGAAAGGTGTTGCCGGTAAAAAAGTATCCATCTCAAGAGCCATTTTTCCGAAGTTTTCAGGGTGGAATCCGTCCACGTCTTTTCTTGGATCAATAGCATTGATAATTTTCTCCTGGTCAACTTGATCCGGTAAAGGTAACTGAACGATAAAACCATCAACAGCTTTAGATTTATTCAGTTCGTCAATTGTCTCCAATAGTTCAGATTCCGAAACTGTGCTAGGGAACTTGATTAAGCTGGATTGAAATCCTACTTCTTCACAGTCTTTTACTTTAGCATTTACATACGCCTTACTTGCTCCGTTGTTTCCTACAAGAATTGCTACCAAATGAGGTGCTCTTCTCTTGCTTGCAAGGATTTTTTCAACTTCAACTTTAATCTCTGCTTTAATTTCCTTGGATACTTTAAGTCCGTCAAGAATTTCTGCCATTTTTACTTTTTACTTTTATTTAGATTTAGATTTTTTCAAATACTACAATATCCTGAAATTCATCGGCACCTTCCTTTTCTACATCATTTCTCCAGAAACCTCCTTGTATTGTTTTCACTTTCAGACCTGCCTCATGAGTCATTTGATTCAGTAATGGAGCACTCACGGCAATATTGGCAGCGGTTACTTTATCATCCATTAATCTGTAGCCCTCATATTGATGTGGGAAATGCATGCTGCCTCCTTCTTTTTTAGACTCATCATAAAGAAAGAAGGTGGCCAGACATTGTCCGCCGCTTTTTAAAACCCTGCTGATCTCATTCAGGTATTGTCTGATTTCAGGAATCTGCATGTGGGTGAATACAGAAAATAGAAATACTTTATCAAACTGAGCATCATCATAAGGGAAGGTGAAATTTTCCGCTTTCTGGCTGAAAGTATTATACAGATCATTATAAATCGGTGTAAACTTAAAGTTGAAATTCGGATATTTTCTATGAACGTGTTTGTCACACCATTTAATTCCTTTTTCTACTGCATCAAAACCATCATAAGTACCTTTATCTATAAATCCGGACAGGGCAACAGCTGTTCTTCCGATTCCGCAGCCAATATCCAGAACATGGTCTGTGTTTTTAAGGGCGATATGTTTTTTCAGAACATTCATCTGACGGATCCCATGGGGAATAAAATCGCTGCTCCCCACATAAATGTCTCCTTTTTTAGGCTCATTTTTAGCTCTTTTTCCGGTGATCCCTTCATAGAGGTCTATAGGAAAATAATAGAGTTTTCTTCCTAAAAGTCTAAAACCGGGAGGCAGTTTATAATAATATGATCGTAATGCAGACATCTGCTATTTATT
The DNA here is from genome assembly GCF_000829375.1 of Chryseobacterium sp. StRB126. Lineage (NCBI taxonomy): Bacteria > Pseudomonadati > Bacteroidota > Flavobacteriia > Flavobacteriales > Weeksellaceae > Chryseobacterium > Chryseobacterium sp. StRB126. Next base: position 5,414,001 of record NZ_AP014624.1, on the reverse strand, counting down.
TCCTTTATAATAATTAATCAAGCCATTCGTAGAGCTGTCGTGTGAAGTAACAGTCTCGTTGCTTTCAAGCTCTGGTAAGATTTTGTTAGCAAGTACTTTACCTAATTCCACTCCGAACTGATCGAAGCTGAAAATATTCCAGATAACCCCCTGAACGAAGATTTTGTGTTCATACATGGCAATTAGCTGTCCTAATGAAAAAGGAGTTAATTCCTTGAATAATATTGAGTTAGTAGGGGTGTTTCCATGGAAAACCTTAAAGTTTAATAATCTATCTATTTCCTCATCAGATTTTCCAGCATTTCGAAGTTCTTCTTCCACTTCTTCTTCTGTTTTTCCGAAAGCAAGGGCTTCTGTTTGTGCAAAGAAATTGGCTAATAATTTATCCTGATGGTCAGAAACCTTATTAGAGCTTTTAGCATAAGCAATAAAGTCTGCAGGAATCAATTCTGTACCTTGGTGGATCAGTTGATAGAATGCATGCTGTCCATTCGTTCCGGGTTCACCCCAAATGATCGGTCCTGTTTCGTATTCTACAAATTCACCATTTCTATCCACACATTTTCCGTTGCTTTCCATGTCTCCCTGCTGAAGATAAGCTGCAAATCTGTCCAGATATTGGGAGTAGGGAAGAATTGCATAGCTGGTTGCTGCATAGAAGTTACGATACCAGATTCCTAAAAGTCCCATTAATACAGGAACATTTTCTGAAAAATCTTCTGTCTGGAAGTGTTGGTCTGTATCAAAAGCTCCTTTTAAAAGCTGTTCAAAGTTTTCATAGCCTACAGCCAGCACAATGCTTAATCCAATAGCGCTCCAAAGCGAGTATCTTCCGCCTACCCAGTCCCAAAACTCAAAAATGTTCTCCTCTGCAATTCCGAAGTTTTTAACAGCTTCAATATTAGTGGATAGAGCTACGAAATGTTTTGCTACATCTTCCTGTTTTCCAGCTTTAAGGAACCAGTCTTTTGCTGAATTAGCATTCGTCATTGTTTCCTGAGTGGTAAACGTTTTAGAAGCAATAATGAATAGAGTAGTTTCCGGGTTTAAGTTTTTAACAACCTCTGCAATATGATTTCCGTCCACATTGGAAACAAAATGAACATCCAGTCTTGTTTTAAAATGCTTTAAGGCCGAACAAACCATTACAGGCCCCAAATCTGAACCTCCGATTCCGATGTTTACGACATCTGTAATTTCTTTTCCGCTGAAACCTTTGTGTTCTCCTGAAATGATTTTTTCAGAAAAAGCTTTCATGTGATTCAATACTCTTTTAATCTGTGGCTTGATATTTTCACCATCCACAAGAATTTCACGATCGGAAAAATCCCTCAAAGCAGTATGTAAAACTGCTCTTCCTTCCGTTTCGTTGATTTTATCTCCAGAGAACATTTTAGAAATAGCATCTTTTAACTGACATTCTTCTGCCAATTGTAATAAAAGTGCTTTTGTTCTGGAATCAATAAGGTTTTTAGAATAATCGAAAAGGTAGTTATCCTTTTGTAGAGAAAATTCTTCAAAACGGTTTGGGTTGTACTGGAAAAGGCTTCTTAGTTCAAGATCGTTAGATGCAAAATGTTCGTCAAGGGCTTTCCAGCTGTTGGTTTGTATAGGGTTTATTTTTGATAGCATGTTGTTGAGAATTTATAATTCAGAAAATAATGTACCGGATCAAAATCTTTATAAATCCATAGCGATTTATTTCTGATCTGCAAATTTAAGGAAAAATAAAACCTCAAATAAATTTGAAGATGATAAATAACAATTTTTTAAATAACAAAACCTCAGAAATGATCTGAGGTTTACTTTTTATGGGTTTAAAAATGCTCTTTTGAATGTTATTCGTCCATTTCATTCAGAATGTTTTCCAATTGTTTAGCCTGGCGTCCATAAATATACTTTGTCCATAAAATAATGCTTATTACAACAAAAAGGGTTCCTATCAAAACAGTCAGAATTAAAGAATACTGATGAGCGTTGGTGAGTTCAGATAATGTCTTCCCTTTTTCTTCCAAAGTATTATAGATTGTCAGTACAATAGTGAGCAGGAAGTGGGGCAGGAGTAAAAATCCGAATGACTGGTATCTTTCCATATTCAACCTAAGCTCATGGAAAATTTTCCAAAGACTGCTCTTGGTGTTTCCTGTGTAGAGTTCCGTTTGCTTATAGAACTTATAAAATCCATAAAGATAATAGGTTGATATAACAACCATCAGGGTGTAGGATATATAATAAATAAGATATTGAGAAGCAGAAAAATTAAACTGAAGAGGGAAAAATCCGATAAGAATAATCGCCAGAACCTGTGCCGGGAATTCTTTTTTCATGTTTTTTTGGATTTTTTCAATAGGGTGCTTACTTTCCTTTAATTGTTCTATAGTGTCCGGAATATGAACATTGCTGTCTTCATTATTCCACTGTTCTTTTAATTGATCAAAATTCATAACCTGATTTTTTTATGATTTGCTGTATTTTTTCTTTTGTTCTGTTGAGTTTTACACGGGCATTGCCTTCGCTAAGCCCGAGGTTGTTTCCAATTTCTTTATGTGACATTCCTTCCATGAAATAAAATATAACAGCCTTTTCCAAAGCATTTAATTCCTGAACGGCACGATAGAAAATTTCCAGTTGTCTATCCTTTGTAGGATTGTAATCTTCCTGTTGCACTTCAAAATGATGGGGCGAGTCTGTATGGTTTTTTGCTCTCTGTTTTTCTTTCTTTAAATAAGTAATAGCAGTATTGATGGCAACACGATACATCCAGGTAGAAAATTCACTATTTCCTTTAAAATTTTGATAAGATTTCCACAACTGGATAAGGATTTCCTGCTGAAGGTCTTCCCGGTCTTCTAAGGAATCTGCATAGATCCGGGAAGCTTTGTATAAAATGCCTTTGTGCTGATTAACAAGCTTTAAAAAGGCTGTTTCAGTGGGATTACTCACAATAGTTTTATGGTTGGTTATTGTTATAGGCTATGTACGGGTTTTACTGTATATCCTTTTGACTGTAAAAGTGGGATAACTCCGTTTTCTCCCATTAAATGGGATCCTCCTACTGCGAAAAATGAACTTCCGGCCCTCATCATTTCTGGAATTATTTCTACCCAGTTTTTATTTCTGTCTGTAAGCATCGCTTTTTCCTGCTTAGCATTCATAAATCTTTCATCCTTAAAAAGAGTGTATAATGACTGAGCATCTTCATTTTTAAAAGCTGCGATCATACTTTTAAATAATGTTTCATATTCTTTACCTAATTTTAACTGGGCAATGGTAGCTTTGAGATCATAAGCATTATTGATTGATTTCATCTGATCATTTACTTTCTCCAAACCTTTGATATTCTTTTTTCCTTTAATAGCATTCTGAAGAAGCTCGATCTCATACATCTTCATTTCAGTTTGAGGACATGGGATCGCTTTCATACTAAGAAGTGCGTAAAGAGCCTGAGGACTGGAGTTATTTGTTTTTTCCAGATTTGTCCCATAATCTGCAAGAATTTTATCCAATTCTTTAGCTTCATTGGGTGAAAGCTGATCGGATATTTTCTTATCGTTCTGATACATTTTTTGTAAGTCAGTCATTTCGCTGGGATCTGTATAATTGATTTCCATGACAAAGTTTTCTGATTTATCTAGTGCTTTCAGTACTTTAGGTTTTATTTCAAAATCTTTACTGCATAAGATATGAAAAGTTCCGGTAATATAAGAGGGTTTAGAAAGTCCGTTTCCGGATATTTCCCAAAGCAGGCTGTTTTCATTTCCTGTGTTCTTATTCTGTGCAGTTGCTGTTGTGAAATGTATTGACAGTAATGCTGCGAATCCAAGTTTTATTAAATTTTTCATAGTATTTATTTTTTGATTTTCTTTTCTTTTAAACAGTAGGTAAGGGGTGGGTGACAATCGTTACAGTTTTTTTTAAAAAAAATAAAAACCTCCTGAAAACAGGAGGCTGTAAAATCTAAAATTATGATGATAACCCATAGGTTAGGAGTTCTGTTCCGAAGGTTTAGGAAGTTCAGGCCTTTTTGCTTTTCTTTTTCTTAACAAATAAACCACTCCGGCTGCAATTAATACAATGGGCCAGATATTGATAAGACCTACGATTATTCTCTGAATCAGATAAAACCCATAAACAAAACCGTCTTTTGCATCATATATAAAGTTGTATTTATATTTATTATCAATGCTGTCTGTATTGGTTACAGCAATTTCAGCAATGCGCAGTTTTGGCTCTTTGATGTAGATGTCAATTGTGCTGTATTTCAGGTTGTCGGCCATACTCATGGTATTCAGTTTTTGAAGATTTCCTTCAGACATATTATTGTCATCTAAGGATACTTTGTCTTTGTTGGTTTTTATCTTGTCAATATTTTCTGAAGTCTTTTGGTTTCTTTTCGCTTCCAGTTCAGAATATTTAATATTAGCAGTAACATCTTCCGCATTGATGGTTCTCGAATTAAGAAATAACTTGTTGGTATTGATGAACGTTAGAAATTCACCAAGTTTTTCAGTGGGTACACGCACCTGCATTGTGTTTTCAGTCTTGTACTTTTTGATGAGCATGGCTTCAGTGTCAGAAGTATTGTAAGTGTCTTCATAAACAACATTGCTCTGAAGATTGCTTTTGGTAACAAAACCTCCAAGATCCTGTGCCGATTTTTCAATCGCAATTGTAGCATTGTAAACATCCTTTACTTCCATGTTGACATCTGCCGTTTTGATGAATTTTTTATCCTTAACTTCCATGCTGGCAACGGATGAAACACTGTCTGCTACAACGGCAGCAGAATCTGTTGATGCTTCATAGTCTTTAAGTTCGCTGCTGGTAGCTTCTACTTTTTTACATGAATAAATTCCCAGTAAAAGAACAGCAGATAATGATAATGTAATGTAATTCGTTTTCATAGCGTAAGATTTTTGAGGTTTTGCTTGAGTCAAAGTTCAGTCAGGATTTTTTGTAATTCTTGAAAATGGGAAGTAAAAAACTTGTAAAGAGAATATTCTCGTTTAACGATTTGAATATTAATGTTTTGTAAAATAAGTGGTGAGTTGATTGTTTGCTTTCGGAGTAATTTTTGCTTATCTTTTTACAAACCAAAATCACAATATATCATTATGTCAAATACCTTTTCTAAAATCAGAAATGCAATAGGGCTATTTACGTCCATAGATTTTGAGCAGCTAAGTGCTATTTCACAAAAAGTAGATTTGCCCAAATTGATGCATAATTTTTCAAAGCTTGATGATAAACAACTCTCAGGGCTCATGAAAATGCTTGATCCTGATAAGAAAAAGAAAGAACTTCCTCCCATTGATGGTGATTTTTATGATATCTACCATACTTTATCTCCTGAACAGCGGGAAATCCAGCTGAAAGTAAAAGCCTTTATGGAGAAAGAAATAAAACCTTTGGTCAACCATTACTGGCTTAGAGATGAATTCCCTTTTGAATTGATTCCAAAATTTCAAAAGCTGGATATTTGCGGAGTAACCTATGAAGGATATGGCTGTCCGGGAATGCCTTTTCTGATGGAAGGGGTTATTGCTATGGAAATGGCAAGAATTGATGCCTCTATTGCTACCTTTTTTGGAGTGCAGTCAGGATTAGCAATGGGTTCTATCTATATCTGTGGTTCAGAAGAACAAAAACAGAAATGGCTTCCGCAGATGCAGAAGTTTGAAAAAATAGGAGCCTTTGGACTTACCGAGCCGGAAGTAGGCTCCGGAGCTGCGGGCGGACTTACCGTTACTTGTAAGAAAACGGATGAAGGCTGGGTTTTAAACGGTCAGAAAAAATGGATAGGAAACGCCACCTTTGCAGATCTTGTTATTATCTGGGCAAGAGATTTAGATAGCGGTGAAGTAAAAGGATTTATTGTTGAAAAAGACAATCCGGGATATTCTGTAGAGAAAATCAAAGGAAAAATGGCTTTGAGAATAGTCCAGAACGGATTAATTACCCTTAAAGACTGTCTGGTTACAGAAGAAAACCGCCTGCAGAACGCTAATTCATTTAAAGATACAGGAAAAGTGCTGAGAATGACAAGGGCAGGAGTAGCCTGGATGGCAACCGGATGTGCAAGAGGAGCTTATGAAAGCGCTTTGGCATATACCCGAACAAGAGAACAGTTTGGAAAACCGATTGCTTCCTTTCAGATGATTCAGGGGCATTTGGTGGAAATGTTATCCAATCTTACTGCTATGCAGACTATGGTTTTCAGGTTGTCTGAAATGCAGGATGAGGGGATTTTAAAGGATGAACATGCTTCATTGGCTAAGGTTTTCTGTACATTAAGAACCCGGGATATTGTTTCCAGAGCGAGAGAAGTGATGGGCGGAAATGGTATTCTTCTGGAATATGATGTTGCCCGTTTTGTCGCAGATGCCGAAGCTATTTATTCTTATGAAGGAACAAAAGAAATTAACTCGCTCATTGTAGGACGATCAATTACCGGATTTAGCGCTTTTATATAATGGAAGATAGCAGATGATGTTTGATGTCATCTGCTATCTTTGAAGTTCTAATTGCTATCCAACCAGATTTTTATATTTCTCTCGGTTATCAATTAATATCCAGATATTAATCAGAAATAGAATGCCGGAAATACAAATACCAGTGGTGGAGGGATCTCTGTATACGTTATGAATCAAAATTCCTGTTAAAACTGGCAGAATAATGATGGCTCCTAATGCTCTTGTTTTTGGAAAGATAAATAAAAGGCCGCCAATTACTTCTACAGTTCCTACGAGTGGCAATAGCCATCCTATTTCTCCAAATGCTGCGTATATTTTCATTTGTGCATCGGTGAGTGGAGGAACCGGGTTGTAATGAAAGAACTTGTCTAATCCCGCATTAATAAACATAACCCCAAATAAAATACAGATGATAAATTTGATGATTTTCATAATAAATATTTTATATCAAATGTAGAATAAAAATACAATTCTAATGTGATTTTTTTAATGAAAGGTTATATTGGTTGGGTTAATGGTAGGTTAATGCGAACTTTTGCATCGTTTTATTATTTATATTTGAAAACAAACTAAACTAATAATATTATGTTGAAAAATCTTAAAAAACTAAATCGAACAAACTTAAGAGAAATCCAGGGTGGAGTTGGTATTGGAAAATGTGATATTGGCCCTATAGGATGCCCATGTAAAATTCCACCTGGTGATCCTTGTTTAGGAGGTACTGGTGGTGGAGGGCAGGACTATGGATACTGTCCGGATATACAGTCTAATATTCTTTGTACAGAAACCTGTCCAAATGGAATGCACCCATATTGCGCTTTACCATAAATCGAATAATACAACGGCTGTCCTGTTTAAGGGCAGCCGTTTTTATTGAGATTGATTTTTTTATTACTCATCACTCATAATATCAGTCCATTTCTTTCAAAGTGATATTTTTTGAAATCTTATAGCTTTTCTTCTTTTTGTTAGGTTTTTCTTCTTCTCCAAGTAGTTTTCCCCAAGGTCTTAAATCTTCAACTTTTTCGCAGATAATCTTAATAATGGCAATGGCGGGAATACAAAGGAACATTCCGGCAATTCCCCAAAGGTGTTCTCCTAAAAGAATGCCTATGAAAGAAAATAAAGCATTGATTTTCACTCTGGAACCTACAACAAATGGAAGTACAATATTTCCATCTATGGCATGAATGCCAATATATCCGATGGCTACATAAATACATGTTGAAGGGCTGCCAGTAGCAAATGCGATAAAACAGGAGATCAGTAGCGATGTGAAAATACCCAAATAGGGAATTACATTTAATAACCCTGTTAAAACCGCTAAAAGGATAGCATATTTTACGCCTAAAACGGTAAGTACAATAGAGGTTAGGATAGATACAATAATAACCTGAAGACAAAGTCCGAAGATGTATTTCTTGGTCATGATACGAATTTCATTCACAGCATCTTGAACCCTTGATTTATGTCTTTCTTTAAATACAGTAATAATAAAGTTATTCAACAGTCTTCTGTAATTTAAGATAAAGATGAAAAATAGAGTAAAGAATATGATAAACCCAAATCCTGTTGAAAAAATCCCGAATGTAAAACCTAAAATGGCACCGGAAGAAGATAAAAGCTTATTCAGTGCCTGGTTGATGTAATCTACCTGCTCATCTACCTTTACATTGAAAGTTTTGGAAACCCAATGTTGGGCATTGTTAAAAACGGTAGTAAGCTGCTCTCTCAGATGAGGAAGATCCTTGCTGAAATCAGATAGCTGATTGGTGAAAAAGTAAATGATTCCTGCTAAAATTATCAACATAATGAATACGGAAGTCATTGTTGATACAGATCTCGGAAATCTTAGTGTTTTTTCCATAAAAGTGGCTGCCGGTAAAAACAGCATAGCCATCAGGAATGCAAAGAAAAAAGGGGCTAAAATGGTCTGGCCCAATGCTAAAAGATACCCGATCCCAATAATCGAGATAACAACAAGGGTAAGTTTAACAAGGAAAGGAAGTCTAAGAAAATTCATAATCTAAAATCTGCAGTAAGGAATAAAAATAAGAAAAACCCATCGAACTTAAGAGTTTTTTATTCAAACAGTGTGGATTTTTATTTCTGCATATCAAAATTCACTCTTAAAATCACCTGTAAAAACAGAAACACGCCCTGAATTTCAGAACGTGTTTCTTATTGAGAAGTTAATATGTAAATAAGTTGTTTTTATTTTTCAATGGCAATGTCTATGACTTCTTCCATTCTGTTAACGTAGTGTACTTTCAGATTCTTTAAATAATCCTTCTTAATCTCTTCTACATCTTTTCTATTGGCTTCACAAAGAATAACATCCTTTACTCCTGCTCTGGTTGCAGCAAGAAGTTTTTCCTTGATTCCTCCTACAGGAAGTACTTTTCCTCTTAAAGTAATCTCTCCTGTCATGGCAAGGTGAGGTTTGATCTTTTTATTTTTAAAAGAAGAAACCATTGAGGTCAACATAGCAATACCGGCAGATGGTCCATCTTTTGGCGTAGCCCCTTCAGGAACGTGAACGTGGATGTTTTTCTTGTCCAGATCTTCCTGAGGAATTCCCAATTCATTATGTTTAGCCTTAATGTATTCTAATGCAATAGTAGCAGATTCTTTCATAACAGTTCCCAGATTTCCGGTCATCGTTAACGCTCCTTTTCCATTGCTTAGGATGCTTTCAATATATAAAATGTCACCCCCTACACTTGTCCAGGCAAGACCTGTTACTACACCTGGGGCATCTGTAATTTCAGATAAACTTTTCGGTCTTGGAACTCCAAGAATTTCATCTACTTTTTCCAATGAAATCTTTGGATCATATTCTTTTACCAAAGCAGTTTGTAATGCTACCCATCTTGCAACAGAAGCAATTCTTTTTTCTAGGGTTCTTACGCCGCTTTCAGAAGTATGTGCCTCAATAATATGTTTAAGTTCAGCATTTCCAAGTTTGAAAGATTTGGCATCCAAACCGTTCTCTTCCTGCTGTTTTTTGATTAAGTGCCGTTTTGCAATCTCAATTTTTTCTTCCAGAGTGTATCCTGCGATCTGAATAATTTCCGTTCTGTCCAAAAGTGGAGTCTGAATGGTTGAAAGAGAGTTTGCTGTGGCAATAAACATTACTTTCGACAGATCATATCCCATTTCAAGGAAGTTGTCGTAGAACGCTTTATTTTGTTCAGGATCAAGAACTTCTAAAAGTGCAGAGCTTGGGTCTCCGTGAAGTCCCTGTCCAATTTTGTCAATCTCATCCAAAACAATTACCGGATTTGAGGTTCCCGCCTTTTTAATAGACTGAAGAATTCTTCCAGCCATTGCACCAATATAAGTCTTTCTGTGTCCACGGATTTCACTTTCATCATGAAGACCTCCTAAAGATAATCTTACGTATTTTCTGCCTAAAGCATCCGCAATAGATTTTCCTAGGGAAGTTTTACCTACTCCCGGAGGTCCCACCAACAATAGAATGGGGGATTTCATGTTGTTTTTCAATTTTAAAACAGCCATGTGTTCCAGAATTCTTTTCTTAATATCTTCAAGTCCGAAATGGGCTTTATCTAATACTTTTTCAGCCTTAGCAATGTCAAAAATATCTTTGGTGTAAGTTTCCCATGGAAGATCTGTGAAGAAATCCAGATAATTTCTCTGTACATTATAGTCCGGAGAATTAGGATTCTGTCTTTGTAATCTTCCAATTTCCTTCAGGAAGTGATCCTCAACTTCCTGGTTCCATTTTTTTGTTTTCGCCTTAGCGATAAGATCTGCAACATCACTCTCCGGTCCACCGCCTAATTCTTCCTGGATTGTTCTGATCTGTTGGTTTAGAAAATATTCTCTTTGCTGCTTATCAAGATCTTTTGAGGTTTTCTGGTGGATCTGATTTCTCAATTCCAGTTTTCTGAAGTCCTCATGCATCATTTCATAGCATTTATTAGCTCTTTCCATCATGCTTTTTTCTTCAAGCAGTCTTTGCTTTTCCAAAGACGGGAAGCTGGCATTGGTACAGATGAAATTCAGCAGATCATCGTTGTTGTTAATGTTTTTGATCGCAAAATTGGCCGCATTCGGAATGTTAGGATCCAGCTCAATAATTTTTAAAGCAAGATCTTTGATGTTTTCCAACAAAGCTTCATATTCCTCCTGATTTTTGGGTTTATTATCCTTCAGTTTGGTTATTTCAGCTCTGAAATAAGGTTGGTTTTCAACGATTCTCTTGATTTTAAATCTATGGAAACCTTTGGTGATAGCAGTAATGTTACCTTCAGGAAGTTTTATAATCTTAATAATCTTTGCTAGTGTACCGGTTGTATAGATATCCTTTTCGGTAGGTTGCTCAAGATCAGAATTCTTCTGGCTTACAATTCCGATGAAATCTCCGTTTTTCTGCGCTTCCTCAAGGAGTTGTATAGAGGTTTTTCTTCCTGCAGTAATAGGAATTACCACATTAGGGAACATAACCATATTTCTTACCGGAAGTATTGGGAATATTTTCTGTTCGGAATTTTTTTCAGTCTCCCCAAAATCGGAAAGATTGATTTCTTCAGTAACGATATCAAAACCGTCGCCGATCATTTCTTCTAAACTTATATCTTCAAATTCTGTCATAATGGAAAGAATGACAAATTGTCATTTTCGTATTTAATCGTTAAATGGATTTTTTATAATAAGCGCTGAAAACGTGTGCTATATTATAATGTTCTAGATTGCACAATACTTATGCCATTTGTTTTTTGCTAAAAAATATGGTCAAAATTTCCTTTTTTAGATAATCTTTAGGAATTAAAATGAAAATAAAGAACTTCTGCTTCTCTAATTTCTTAAAAATGTGTATTTTCGCAAACTGATAAAAAACTATAATTTATAAAATGGCAATTTTAGGACAGATTAGGAGTAAGCCTTGGCTTTTAATGGGAGTAATAGCCTTAGCGCTTTTGGCGTTCTTGGTGAACCCAGATAGTATCGACAAGGTTTTTGGTAAGAATCCTGACGTTTTAGGAAAAGTAAACGGTGAGAAAATCACCCGCGAAGAGTTTAATGATCAACTTTTCGTGCTGCAACAACAGGCTGAACAACAAGGTCGTCCAAAGAATGGTCTTGAAGAGCAGGCTTGGCAGTTACTTGTTCAATCTAAACTTATCAAGCAACAGTTTGAGAAATTGGGCTTTGAAATGACTGATGATTATTTCTGGAATCAAATCCAGTATGATCAGATGTTCGCTCAAAATCAACAGTTTTTTGATGAGAAAGGGAACTTTAAAACTCAAGACCTTAAAAAAGAAATTGAAACATTAAAGAACACTAATCCTCAGGGATATGCTCAATGGTTGAAAACTAGAAAATCAATCGAGTATAGACTGATGGCAAGACAGGTGTTTACCAATATTTCAGCAGGGATTACTACCGGTAAGAAAGAAGCTGAAGAATTGATGAAAGAAAGAGATCAGCTTGCTGACATCGACTTTGTAAAGGTAGACTATGCAGCTTACCTTCAAAAAACAAAGATCAATGTTACTACGGAAGATCTTGCGAACTACATCAAGCAGCACCCGGTAATGTTCAAAGCTGAGCCTAGCAGAAACTTAGGTATTGTGTTTTTCCCTTCTAAGCCAAGTGCAGCAGATGATGCAGCCGCTTTAAAGGAAATTACAAAATTATACTCAGGAGGGACAGATGCTAGTGGAGGTACTGAAAATTTCCAGAATACAAAGAATGACTCTATGTTTGTAATGGCAAACTCAGATTCACCTTTCAATCCTCAGTATGTTAAGCCTACACAATTGCCTGCTACGATACAAGGTCAGATCGCAACAGCTGCGGTGGGACAGACATTTGGTCCATATAAAGAACAAAATTTCTATGTAGTTTCTAAGCTGGTAGGTAAGAAGACTTCAGATTCTACATTGTCAAGACATATTCTGATTGCTTTCAAAGGAAGCCCGGCAGGAGAAGGAGTATCTAGATCTAAAGAGCAGGCTAAGAAATTAGCAGACTCTATCGGAGCTATCGTAAAAGCAACGCCGGCTAAATTTACAGAATTCCTTAAGCTTTCAAATGATCCAAACTCTGCTGCACAAGGGGGTAGCCTTGGATGGACAACTCCGGAAACACCTTTTGTTCCTGAGTTCCTTACTTATCTTGCCAACAATCCTAAAGGAGCAACAGGGGTTGTGGAAACTCAGTTTGGTTACCACATCATCAATATTGAAGATAAAAAATCTGGATCAATGGGGTATAAGGTGGCTAATCTTGTAAAAGAAATCAAGCCTTCAGATGCTACAGAAGCTGAAACAGATAAAAACGCTAGAAAATTCATTCAGCAGGTTCAAGGGAAATCTTTCAACGATTTCGTGAATATTGCTAAGAAAGGAAACTTCCAGTTCACTAATCCTAAAACGGCGAAGAGATTTGAAGGACAACTTCAGGGATTAGGTACTGAAAAAGATGGTGAAATCCTTACTTGGGCTTTTGATAAGAAAAGATCTAAAGGAGATACAGAATTATTCAATGTAGAGGGAACAGGAGACAAAATTGTTGTATTCATGAACGGAAAACAAGAAGCTGGTCTTGCTGATCCTGAATCTGTAAGAGATCAGATTGAAGTGATTGTTAAAAACAAATTGGCTGCAAAACAAATTTCTGATAAAATTGCAGGAGCGAAAGCTTCAGGTTTAGATCAGATTGCTGCATTGTTTGCTACTACAAAACAAACTGCTCAGGTGAACCTATTAAACCCTTCAGTTAATGGAGCTATGGAACCTAAAGTTGCCGGTGCAGCGTTTGGCGTTGCAAAAGGTAAACTTTCTAACCCCGTTGAAGGAGGAACAGGTGTTTATGTACTGATTAAAAAATCAGAGACTGTAAACAAACAGCCAGGTGATATTAAGCAATTTACAGAGTCTATTTCTCAAAGAAATGCAGGAATGTTCGGACAGGCTTGGTTGAAAAGTCTTCAGGATAATGCAGATATCCAGGACTACAGAATCGAGATCTGGAACAAGCTGGGAAATCAGCAACAATAAGAGATTAAATATCTATCAATATAAAAGCGACAATTTTTTTGTCGCTTTTTTTTTGTATTTAACGCAGAATAATAAAGGAAAAGATTTATTTAAAATGTATTATATTTGCTTATTAGAAAAAAATTAGCAAGTGAAGTTCAGTAAAGAATTAAAAGCGGGTGTGATTGCACTTCTAGCTATCGTAGGCTTTGTGGTGTTGTTTCAATTTATGAAAGGGAAGAGCCTTTTTACTACCGACAATATCTTTTACGCAAAATATGACAATGTAGAAGGCCTTGCGCAGTCTTCAGCAGTCTCTATTAATGGTCTTAAAGTAGGCCAGGTTGATAAGATCATTCCTCAAACAGCAAAGGATGGTAAAATCAGTTTTGTTGTAAAAATTACAGTTGATAACAAGTTCGAATTTTCAAAAAACTCATCACTGGAAATTTTCGAACCGGGATTAATGTCCGGTAAAGAAATGAGAGTAAATCTGGTTTATGGTGGAGTTACAGCAAAAGATGGAGACACTTTGAAAGGAGCTTTCAAACTGGGAATGATGGGGAGTTTGTCTTCTCAGGTAGGCCCGGTAAAAGATCAGTTACAGGTTGTTTTACATAGAGTAGACTCTTTAATGGCGAATGCCAACCTGCTTGTAGATGCTCAGAACAGAGCAGAAATCAAAGCGTTATTATCTAACCTTAATAAGACAGTAGGAGCATTGGAAACAACGGCAGGAAGTGTAAACAGCCTTGTCGGTCATAATGATCCTAAACTACAGAAAGTATTGGACGATGCGAGCCTTACTATGCAGAGTGGTAAAGTAACATTGGATAAATACGGAAATCTTGCACAAAGTATCGATACGAAGCAATTAAATGCAACAATTGCTAATCTGGATGCTACTGTAGGAAAACTGAATCAGGTAATTGGCGGAATAGACAAAGGAGAGGGAAGCTTAGGAAAGCTGATGAAGGATGATAAATTATACAACAACCTGAATTCAGCATCTTCTAACTTGAATTCATTGATTGAAGATATGAAAGCGAACCCTAAGAGATACATCAATTTCTCAGTTTTCGGTAAAAATAATAAAGACTAATACGCCTTATGCAGTACATCGATAACATTATTTTCCTGATTTTATTAGTGGCCGGATTTGGACTGTTTGCCAAAAGCCTGCTGAAGATCTATAGAAATATCAGACTTGGTCACGAGATCAACAGAAACGATAGAAAATCTGAACGCTGGAGTACCATGGCTAGAGTAGCTATGGGACAAAGCAAGATGGTGAAACGTCCTGTTGCCGGTATTTTACACCTTTTCGTGTACGTTGGTTTTGTTATTATCAATATAGAACTTATTGAAATTATTGTTGATGGACTGTTTGGAACACATCGTTTCCTGGCTTCAGTTTTTGGAAACGGATTCTATAGTTTCTTTACAGCGACATTAGAAATTCTTGCTCTTCTTGTTGTGATAGGAGTGGTGGTGTTTTTCATCAGAAGAAACTTTTATGGAGTGAAGAGATTAACCATGAAAGAACTTTTCGGATGGCCAAAACATGATGCTAACTGGATTCTTATTATTGAGTTTGCTTTAATGATGGCTTTCTTTAAAATGAACGCTGCCGATTGGGTACTGCAACAAAGAGGGGTGATGCCTGTACTGGGCAGCTTCCCGATCAGTTCAACTATTCTTGGACCTGTTTTTACTAATTTCGGAGACGGATTTTTACATTTTACAGAAAAAGGGGCCTGGTGGTTCCACTTTGTAGGAATTTTGTTCTTCATGAATTATCTGTATTATTCAAAACATTTACACATTATTTTAGCCTTCCCAAGTACTTGGTATGCTAATCTTGATAAAAAAGGAAAATTCAACAACCTTGATTCTGTAACTAAAGAGATCAAGCTGATGATGGATCCTAATGCAGATCCTTATGCTGCACCAGCAGAAGGAGCTGAAGCAGATGCCCCTTCCAAATTTGGAGCTGAAGATATTTTTGATCTTAATCAGGTGCAATTGCTGAATGCGTATTCATGTACAGAATGCGGACGTTGTACTTCTGTTTGTCCTGCCAATATTACAGGCAAAAAACTATCTCCGAGATTAATCTTAATGAAGACAAGAGACAGATTGGAAGAAGTAGGAAGAAACATTGATAAAAACGGAAAATTTGTAGACGACGGCAAAAAGCTGTTGAATGACTATATCACTAAGGAAGAACTTTGGGCTTGTACTACATGTAATGCATGTACGGATGCTTGTCCGGTATTGTTGGATCCGCTTTCTATTATCTTCGAAATGAGAAGATTCCTGGTAATGGAACAGTCAGCTGCTCCACAGGAATTGAATCTGATGATGACAAATGTGGAGAACAATGCTGCTCCTTGGCAGTATAACCAGGCAGACCGTCTGAATTGGGCCAATGATTAATAAATGTACCAATGTATCAATTTAAAAATTTACCAATAGATTGTTACATTGATATATTGCTAGATTGTTACATTATTTAATTTAAAAGAAATGGATTTCAATATAAAAACAATGGCAGAATATGCTGCCGAAGGAAAATCACCGGAAGTTTTATTTTGGGTTGGATGTGCAGGTAGTTTTGACGACCGTGCCAAAAAAATTACTAAAGCATTTTGCAAGATATTGAATAAAATAGGGGTTGAATTTGCAGTGTTGGGACAGGAAGAAAGCTGTACCGGAGATCCTGCGAAAAGAGCCGGAAACGAATTCGTTTTCCAGATGATGGCCCTTACCAATATTGAAGTTCTGAATGCTTACGAAGTGAAAAAAATTGTAACAGCATGTCCACACTGTTTCAATACTCTTAAAAATGAATATCCAAGCCTTGGAGGTCACTTTGAAGTAGTTCACCACACTCAATTCCTTAAAACCTTAATGGAAGAAGGAAGATTGAAAATTGAAGGCGGAGCATTCAAAGGTAAAAAGATTACCTTCCACGATCCTTGTTATTTAGGACGTGCGAATGATGAATATGAAGCACCAAGAATTTTACTTGAAAAGCTTGATGCAGAGCTTGTAGAGATGAAGCGTTGCAGAACAAACGGTCTTTGTTGTGGAGCTGGTGGAGCACAGATGTTTAAAGAGCCTGAAAAAGGAAATAAAGACATCAATATCGAAAGAACCGAAGAAGCTTTATCTTTTGAACCTAAAGTGATTGCTACAGGATGTCCATTCTGCAATACGATGATGACAGATGGGGTAAAGCATTTCAACAAAAATACTGAAGTGGCAGTAAAAGATATCGTTGAGCTTCTTGCTGAAGCAGACGATCTATAATCTTACCCGTCACCAGACTGTAATATTGTTATATGAGGGTTAAATGGGGTATATCCTTTTTGTTCATAATATCCATATTAGCGTTTCTGACCTATCGGAATTATAACAACAGAGTATATGATTGGGATATGCCGGGATACCTGGGGAGTATGTTCACAACTGAGTTTCCGGATTCTCCAGATAAAGTTCGTGAACTTACATTCTCACATATAAAAAAAGAGGCCCCTGCAGATCAGTATAACAACCTTATAGGGGTTAAACCCTGGGCCATAGCCAGGCAATATTTTGCAAAAAATACACAGTCTTTCACAGAACAATTACCCTATTTTCAGATAAAGATAGGGTATGTCCTCATGATTACTCTTTTTTATAAGCTGGGGCTTTCACCACCAATGTCTGTATTATTTACCGGTTTTATCTCTTACTTTATTTCAGGGGTATTACTCTTTTATATATTAAAATTACTGTTTCCAGAAAAGTATATTCTTGCAGCCCTGTTAACAGCTGGGATTATGTTTATGCCAACAATTACTTTTATGGCAGGGGAGTCTACTCCGGATATGTTTATTTTTCTGTTTATCTTAATGTTTGTGATAGGGCTTATAAAAAAATGGGGGCAATGGAGAATGTTCTTACTTCTTCTGATCATGACCTTTATACGGCCTGATTATATTACATTTGCCTTAACCTACCTTGGTGCCGTTTTTTTATTTGATTACTTTACAGAAAAGAAAATTGATATTGTTCTTATGGCACAAGGCATTGTGATCTTATCAATCTATGTATTCGTCATGAGATTTTATAATTATCCGGGTTGGGTAGATCTTTTTTATGACTCATTTATCCATAGAAGACCTATCATCTCGGCCCAGCCGGCTCATGTGAGCTTGTCTGCTTATTTACAGGTTGTTTACAGCAAAATTATTGCTTTTAAAAAAGTAACTCTTGCTGTTTCTGTCATGATAGGCTTAATTTTTTGGATGTCGAAAGAGGCTAGGGTAAGAATGATTTCGGTTCTTTTTCTTGGGAATGTGTACATCAAATTCTTTTTCTTTCCACAGTCAGCAGACTTAAGACTTTTCTTCCCGTTTATCTTCCCTATTTTTATTATGACTCTTTATGTATTGAGCCAAAAATATAATAATACTAGACTCTCAACCATTGTATAATTTTATCTTTAAGAAAAGGAGTGAAGTTATATTATTGGTTACTATTTACTGTAAAAGCAAATGTTATAATATCGAATCATAAACTTCAGAAACAATCTCAATTTTTTTATTCAAAATGCTGTATATTGCGGACAGATAAAACTAGTATGGGAAGTCTTCTAGCTTCATTTTTTAAAATTATTTTAAGCATCCCTTTTTTCAGACAAAAATATTTTACTTTTCATAAGTATATTTTCAATCCATACCATCTTTTTGATGGGGTAAAGAAAAATATTGTTTACAGAGGCTCCATCCAACTTAATTTAGATCTCGGTGACTGGATTCAACAGCAGCTTTATTTCGTAGGAGACTATGAAAAGAATGAGATAGATTATCTGTATTCTGTTTTGAAGAATGGAGATACCTTCATAGATGTGGGAGGAAATATTGGCCTATTTTCATTAAATGCATCTAAAATTGTTGGAAAAGAGGGTAGAGTGTACGCTTTTGAAGCCTTTAAGCCTAATTATGAAAAATTTTCTCAACATCTTTCCATTAATCACTTCAAAAATGTTACGCTCGAGCATCTGGCTGTTGCAGATAACAATGATTATATTGAAATTTTGTACGACGAAAGTTATGGAAATGTAGGAATGGCTTCGTCTTATCTTAAGAATTTCACTGCAAAAGAGAAGGTGAAAAGTATTATTCTGGATGAATATGTGGAAAATCAACAAATTACAAAGATTGATCTTATTAAAATAGATATTGAAGGCGGTGAGTTTTCCGCATTACAAGGGATGCAGAAAATTCTTGCTCATTATCAGCCTAAAATTATCATAGAAATAAACAATATTGCGTTGAAAAGTTCAGATCATAGTGAAGAAGAACTAATTCGTATACTCCTTGATAAGGGCTATTCTAAGACAAAAGTATTGAGTAGAAACGAGAACTCTTACAATGCCGTATTTGAATCTCTTTAACAGGGAAGAATCTCTTTACAGGATATAAGTCACGTTCTGTCTGAAGAAAAAATCGTAATTTTATCCTCTAAATTGATTAGATATGAAAATTGAAGAATCAAACGTTGTAGAAACAAACGACTACAGAGTCATTATATATCCGGCTTCAAGACCATTTGAAACTAAAGAAGCAAAGGCTATCACGGAAAAACTATTTGATTTCCTTGCCACTTGGGCTGCCCATGGAAAACCGCTTTCTTCATCATTTAAAATTGAAAAAAATCAATTCATTATTGTATGTGTTGATGAAGAGAAAGAAATGGCATCAGGATGCAGTATTGATGCTTTAGGAAAGGTGATGAGAGAGATTGATGAAGAGTATCAGTTGGGATTATTTGACAGGATGAAAGCCAGCTTTGTAGAAAACGGAGAAGTAAAAACATTAAAACTTCTTGATTTCAAGAACAAATTAAGAAATGGTGAATTGTCTAAAAACATTGAAGTTTTTGACTTTTCTAAAAATACTTATCTTGATTTTTTAAGCCATTTTCTTCTTCCATTGGAGAAAAGTTGGGCTGGAGGGATCAGTTAAGTGTTTTACAATCAAGAATAACATAAGGATGATGTATATCGTCCTTTTTTTATACCCGGAATTATAGAAATTTTGATATTCTGAACTTGTTCGGATAAAAGAGGGAAATTGATTACCTTTAACCATTGTTTGCTGTGATGTGGTTTGCATTAATAGCAAAACACAGATACAACTCAATAACATTTTGAAAAGAAAAAAGATACTCTTCATCTCGTCATGGTTTCCTAATACATTAGAACCTACCAATGGTAATTTTGTGCAGCGACACGCGGAAGCCGTTTCATTATCATGTGATGTTGAAATACTGCATGCTATAGGTAATTTTGAGCAGGAAGAGCTGTATTTTTATGATGACAGAATAATTAATGGGATCAGAACCTTAATCATTTATTATAAAAACTCAAAAAATCCGGTTCAGAACTTTTTAAGAAGAATGAGAGCTTATTTTAATGGATTTGCCAAACTGAATACACCGGATCTTGTTCATGCTAATGTTTTGCATAACAATATGTTGTTTGCTGTTTATCTGAAAAAGAAATTTAAAATTCCATTTGTAGTTACGGAACACTGGACGGCTTTACAAAAGCAAAATCTTTCCCAAACATCAGGGAATATTAAACGTATTGCAAAATATATTGCTAAACATGCCGGATATATCTTACCGGTTAGCTATAACCTGAAAGAGAGCCTGAAACAGTTGGGAATTTCCACACCAATGAAAGTTATTTCGAATGTGGTAGATACTGAAGTTTTTACCCTTAACCCTAAAACTAAGGTGTCAAATCATGTGAAGTTTCTTCATGTATCAAGTTTGATTCCCCGTAAAAGGCCTAAAGACATTATCAATGCCGTTCATCTGTTGCATCAAAACGGATATCAGGTGAGTCTGGAGATAGGAGGAGATGGTGATTCGGAATCTTTGCTGGCTTTGGTTAAAAAGCTATCAGCAGAAGAGTATATAGAGGTTTTTGATGCTATAAGTTATGCTGAAGTTGCTGGAAAAATGCAAAACTCAGATTATTTTATCTTATTCAGTGAAAATGAGACTCAGGGGTGTGTCATTCTGGAATCCTATGCATGTGGAAAACCTGTGATCTCAACTATGGTGGGCGGAGCCGCAGAATTTATTATTGAAGGGTTAGGAATTGGAGTAGAAAAAGATAATACAGATCAGCTTTATCATATTTTGGAGAAAGTTTGTAAACAGGAATATCTCTTTAAAAGTGAAGCTGAAATCAGGAATTTTTGTGTTGATAAATATTCCAGAAAGGCTATTGCCGAACAGTTTACAGCCGTTTATGATGAAGTTATTTCTAAAAACAGCATCTCATGAAAAGTCTGATAGATTTTTTAAGAAGTTTTTTCAGTAATAGTGGACATCATGTTTTCTTTTCGTTCCTTATTGCAAAAATCAGTAGTTTTTTTGGGTCTTTATTGATTATCAGATTATTGCCTGAAAATGAGTTTGGAGTTTTAAGTATTGTCCTTTCTGTTCTCACTATTTTTGCCCCTTTCACTGGTTTTGGAAGCAGCCAGAGTTTAATGCGTTTTGGATCTATTTCACCCGATAAAGAAGAGAAATTAAAGATATCGTCTTACTTTTTTTTCAAAGGATTTCTTTTTGAACTGATCCTTATTATCCTGTTTTTGAGCGCTTCTGTCTTCTATTTTCATAAGTATGAAGATATCTTCATTATTTTTACTGCCTGTGCTGTAAGACTTGGAGGGTTTTACTTTCTCAATCATATCCAGGTTTTTTATAGAATTACCGGTAGCAATCAGATATTTGCAAGAATCAACAATGTAGTGAATATTGGTGGATTATTACTGGTATTGGTTCTTACCTACTTCTTTAAATTTTACGGTTATCTTATTGCCATCAGTATTGCTCCATATTTATCTTTACTGTGGTTAAAGAAAGATATTTATTCTCATCAGGCACTCAAGCTTGAGAATTATAAAGAAATGTGGAGATATGGGATCTTTACAGCGTTTACCTCCCTTACTTCAGATGCTCTGTATTCGTTGGATATCATGTTACTTGGATTTATGATGAATGAAAATGCCGTTGCCAATTACAGAACTGCTATTCTGATTCCTTCTAATATTATTTTTTTAGCGACCAGTTTTCTGCAGAGTGACTTCCCGGTTCTTTCAAAAAATTTTAAGGATAAGAAGTTTCTGCAGTCCTATGTGGTAAATTTTAATAAATTTTTTATTCCCATTTGCCTGGGCATCCTGCTTTTCTTTTATCTATTTAAAAAGTATATTATTATTTTCTTCTTTGGAGAAGCATATGTAGAGAATACAACACTATTTATGATCTTATCAGTGGGATTCACTTTAGGAATGCTAACCAGAAATCTGTATGGAAACCTTTTGCCGGCGGTAGGGAAAGTTGAAATTAATACCTGGCTCAGCAGTGGTTCTCTTATATTTCTGGCGGTGCTTGCTTATCTATTGGTTCCTGCTTATGGTGCTATTGGGATGGGAATTGCAATGACGGCTACACTTCTTATTTCAGGGTTGGGGTTTCTGTTTTTTTTCTTTTCCTACTTAAGGAAACTGCCTTAATGGCAAAATCTTTTTATCTTTGCTGGAATGAAAAATATCTTTCTTTATATCTTATTATTAAGCGGTGTGCTTATCAGCTGCGGAAGTGATGACGATTCTTTACAAAGAATTGATCAGATTCTGAATATCTATATGAAGTCTGATACCAATCCGGATTTATTGAATGCTAAAAAGAGCGGCTCTTTTACCAGTTTTTCAGTAAATGATATGTTGGGAGCTAAGGATATCTCTCCTGTTACCTCTATTCCTCTGAGAATGAGACAGGATTCTGTTTTTTATATCGAATATATTGGAGGAGCCCAAAGAAAGAAATTTGATTCTGCCGGTACCACTTATTATTCAAGGATGGCACTTACCTTAAACAAAACCGTTAATAATACGACTCAGTCGATTACGGATATTCTTGAAATCCGTTATAGAAACACACCGGAATTATTTCAGGTTTCTGAAGTTTTATACAATAATAAATCTGTATTTTCAAAAGATGCAGGCGCCCCCAATTCGATAAATAACGTGACTATCACAAAATAGTTTTAAATTTGTAAAATTATTAGCTTATATTAGGCTGAATTTAATATTTAACATCTCAATAAAATGTTACAAGTCAATTTTTTACGCGACAACAAAGAACGCGTTTTAGAAGGTCTTCAAAAAAGACAATTCAAGAATCTTGAGTTGGTAGACGAAGCTATTGCTACTGACGACGAAAGAAAAAGAATCCAATTTGAATTAGATTCCCAGCTTTCCGAGATCAATAAAATCTCCAAGGAAATTGGACTTTTAATGAAGGAAGGAAAGAAGGAAGAAGCGGAATCGGCAAAATCTAAAACAGCACAGTACAAAGAGTCGAGTTCAGAATTGAAATCTCAACTGGAAGTAAAAGAAACCGAATTATTAAACATTCTGTATCAGCTTCCTAACATTCCAAATGAATTGGTAAAAAGCGGTGCTTCTGCTGACGATAATGAAACTATTTTTCAGTCTCATACAGTAGAAGGTCTTGGTGAAGGAGCTATTCCTCACTGGGAACTGGCTAAAAAATATAACCTTATTGATTTCGAATTAGGAGTAAAAATTGCAGGAGCAGGTTTCCCTGTTTATTTAGGAAAAGGAGCAAGACTGCAAAGAGCTTTGGTTCAGTATTTCCTTGATAAGAACGTTGAAAAAGGATATACAGAAGTAAATCCGCCTCACGTAGTAAATGAAGCTTCTGGTTTTGGAACAGGACAGCTGCCTGATAAAGAAGGACAGATGTACTATATCAGCGAAGATAAATTATACCTGATTCCTACTGCAGAAGTTCCTGTAACGAACCTTTACCGTGATGTATTATTGGATGAAAAAGATCTTCCGATTAAAAATACGGCTTTCTCACAATGCTACAGAAGAGAAGCAGGAAGCTACGGTGCTCATGTAAGAGGGTTGAACCGTCTTCACCAATTTGAAAAAGTAGAGATTGTAAGAATAGAAAAACCAGAAAATTCTTATGCTGTATTAGAAGAAATGGTAGAGCACATCAAAGAAATTCTTACAGATCTTGAACTTCCATTCAGAGTATTAAGACTGTGTGGTGGAGATACAGGTTTTGCTGCGGCAATGACTTATGATTTTGAAGTATGGAGTGCTGCACAGGAAATGTGGTTAGAAGTAAGTTCTGTTTCCAACTTTGAAACATTCCAGGCTAACCGATTGAAGTGCCGCTACAAAGCCGATGGTAAATCTCAGTTGGTTCATACCCTGAACGGATCTGCAATGGCTTTGCCAAGAATTATGGCTGCGTTATTGGAGAACAATCAAACCACGGAAGGAATTAAACTTCCTAAGAAAATTGCGGAATACGCGAGGTTTGATATCATTAACTAATTGATGATTTAATTTAAAGTAAAAACCCACCGAATTTCGGTGGGTTTTGTTTTTATTCAGTGACAATGATAATCTTTTTATCAGCATTTTTCAATTTTGAATCCTTCTCATTTATAGCTTTTAGATCGTATTCTACTCTTACCGAGTAGTCATCAAGCTGTTTTAGCCAGTCATGTTTGCCGGTGATCGATTTTATTTTTGTTTCAAACTTTAAAGTTGTTCCGATATTTTTAAGAAACATCATCATCATACCTTCCATTTTTTCCGTCTCTTCTTTTGATCCTTGAGATCGAAGTACTTCTTCAATGTTTTTAATATTGAAAAAATCCGTATTAATGGTTAATGTTTTTCCATCCCAGGTATTGAGTATGTTTTGATCAAAGGGTAATTTTTCGTCTTTATTGAAATTTTTAATAATTTCATAATCAGTGGGGGTGATGTGATCTAATTTAAAGGAAAATCCAATAGGGACGGGTTTATTGTCTTCTTTTGTAGATTTTATAAAAACCTTTTTTATAATCCTGATCGTGTCCTGATTTTCCGTTTTCAGTTTTCCTTCTTTTTTTAGAAGATCATACATGCTTGTCCACACCGTTGGGAACCTGTCCATCTCCTTAAACTTGTCTTGTTTTAATGAATCTGGTGTCATAGCTTGCATCTCTGCCATAAACTCTCGGGTATCTACATCCGTAATCATAGATGCAGCTGAATCTTTATGATAGATAACTTCGGTATTGATGCTGCAGGATTGTAGAGTAAACAGACTTATTAAAAATAAGACGATTATTTTCTTCATGGTATATTATAAATTCTAATTAATGGCAGTTAACAGCTCCGTTAGGATCTTTTGAAATCGTCATGGATTCGGCTTTTGGAGAAACATAAGGAATTCCAAGCTCTAAACCTCTGAGAATGAAAAGTCCGCCTAAAATAATCATAATGATAGGAACTGCCTTTAAAACCTTTGTTCTGAAAGCCTGATTCATAAGATTTCCGGCCAGAACGATGGCGAACATGAACGGAAGGGTTCCCAAACCAAATAAAGCCATATATAAGGCTCCCTGCCATATTCCTCCGCCAGCTAGACTTGCTGTAAGGGCCATATAAACCATTCCGCATGGTAAGAATCCATTAAGAATTCCGGTTGTAAATCTTGAACGGTAATCTGCCTTTTGGAGCAAGCGCCCTAAATTAGATTTAACAGAGTATAAAAATTTGGACAGGAAAGGAATCTTTGAAGCAAAGTCTTTTCCGCCAAATGAGAATACAGCCATAATAATAAGCAGAACGCCGGCAGTGATGGTCAGGTATTTCTGAAAACCAGCCATCTCAAATCCTTGCCCTATAATTCCAAGAAGTGCACCTAATAATGAATAGGTAAAAATTCTTCCGAACTGATAGGTAAGATTTTGAAGATAAAAATTAGCTGCCTGTTTCTTGGTTAATCCCATCGATAAAGCAATAGGCCCACACATTCCGATACAGTGAAAACCGGAAGCAAAGCCTAAGGCAATAGCCGATACAATAAGTCCTATTTCCATATCACATCATAATCCATTCTATAGTCTGTTTTATCTTTTGTCCAGCTCAGTCTTAAGGTATAATTCCCCATTTTCAATACCTGTGCAGGGATAATGAACGTGTGGTTGGCATCAAGTTCTACAGATTTTTTGATATCTAAATTCTGGTCGTCGGTTCTGTTTAAAACAAATTTTACCGTTGTGTTTGAATGAGTATAATCCTTTGGAAAAGTGATTTTAATTCCATTGGTGTCTTGGCTGAATACAGGTTTTTCCTGCAGTTCGTCAGCTCTTTTCTTAGAGTCAATTACATCCTGGTATTGCAATTCCTCTTCGTAATAATTATCTGTTACCATTTCAGAGTTTTTTTGCCCGTTCGGGAAAAGAAACATCATGGATAATATAAAAATAATAAATGCTGCTAATGCAATTACAACACCGTGTCCCCAACTAAAGTTCTTCATTTTGTCTAATTAAAATTGTAATTTGAATGGTCCTTCAAAATAAGTTTGATAAGAATCGATAAGCTTACCTTTCATGTCATAAACTCCGATTGTGATGTTCTGTTTAGAAAGTTTCATTTCATCCTCAGGGAAACTGATATTAATTGTTCCTTTGGAAATTTTATCTCTGTCTACCGGAATTTTGCTTGAAGCACTATAAGTAATCTCCCCATGAGCAGGTGCAATGACCTTGATGGTAACCATTTTCTTCTCATTGGTTTTATTCAGGAAGGTATAATTATAGGTATTGATGATTTTTCCTTCTTTCACGAAGAATGTACTTCCTGCCGGTTTAATGAATTTAGCTTCCATTTCTCCACGGCTGTAAAGAAGATATCCTAAGAATCCTACCAAAAGGAATAAGAAGATACTGAATCCTTTCATTCTTCCGGTAAACTTGAATGGAATTTCTTTCTCAATTTCATTTTCAGAAGCATATCTGATGAGACCTTTCGGAAGGCCTACTTTTTCCATGACTTCATCGCAGGCATCAATACACGCTGTACAGTTGATACATTCCAGCTGTTGTCCGTCTCTAATATCAATTCCGGTAGGACATACCACTACACACTGATGACAATCAATACAATCTCCTTTACCTGCAGCTTTTCGATCTTCTCCCTTTCTCCATTTTGATCTTCCTTCTCCTCTTTTGAAGTCATAGAAGACATTGATGGTATCTTTATCAATTAATACACCCTGAAGTCTACCGTATGGACAAACCAATGTACATACTTGTTCTCTGAACCATGCAAATACAAAGTAAAATGCGGCGGTAAGGAGAATCATTACGATAAAATTGGTAGGATGCGCAAACGGCCCTTCAGACACAATCTTGAATACTTCTTCATAGCCCACAATATACATGAACATAAAGTGAGTAATGATTAATGAAATAACAATGTAAACAGACCATTTTAAAGTCCTTTTCCAAATCTTTTCACTGTTCCACTCTTGTCTGTCCAGCTTCATTTGCTTGTTTCGGTCACCTTCAATCAGATATTCGATTTTACGGAAGATGGATTCCATAAAAATTGTCTGAGGGCAAATCCACCCGCAGAAAATTCTTCCGAATGCAATCGTAAAAACGATAATAAAGATTAATGATGCGATGGCACCTAAAGTAAGGATAAAAAAGTCCTGTGGATAGAAAGGCTGTCCAAAAATGAAAAACTCTCTGTCTATCACATTGAATAACAACAATGGATTACCATTGATTTTGATAAATGGTAATGAAAAATAAATAATTAATAATAGATAGCTTACAATGTTTCTATAGTTGGTGTATTTTCCTTTTGGTTTTCTCGGAAATACCCATCTTCTTTTACCGGATTGCTCCATTGTCCCGATAGAATCTCTGTAAGTTTCAGGGTCCAGAACCTGTCCCTGTCCGCCTCGTACTTCTATTTCTTCTATGTCTGACATATTGTAATGTATTTAAAAAAGAAAAAACATAATTCGTTACTATTTTTAAGGTAATAACAAATTATGTTTTTTTCATATGTTTCTAATTTTTTAGATTATTCTTTTTCCCAGTGTGCTTCAGTTCCTTGAGGAGCAGCTCCTCCTTGAGCCGGAGTTACTGGTGGTAATTCCTGGTTGATGTGATATACATAGGCTGCAATCTTTTCAATTTCAGCTCCAGAAACTTCTCCGTTTTTACCGAATGCTCTCATCGCAGGGTTAGTAGGAGAACCATTCCAGTCCATATGGAATACGTTTTTGAATAACGTCTTCTCAGGTTGGTTGATCCAGTGGTTATCCGTTAAGTTCGGACCGATACCTCCGCTACCATCTTCTTTGTGACAAGATGCACAGTTTGTTTTGAATAATTCTTTACCTTCTGCAATGTTATCTGCTGAATATTTAGCAGTTTCAATTGTTACAGGCGGCTGGCTTGCTTCATAAGCTGCAATGCTTGCCAATTGCTCTTTATATTCTTTTTCATACTCGCTTAACGGGTGAGCGAAATCTGTAAATGAATAGGCTGCAATATATACAATACAAAAAGCAGTCCCAAAGTAGAATAAACCTACCCACCATTTTGGTAATTGGTTATCCAACTCCATAATTCCATCGAATCCATGGTCAATAAGGATATCTTTTTCTTCTGTATCAGATTGCTTTTTAAAGGCAGCTGCATACATTCTTTTGAAGAAAGGAATTTTCTTTTCAGCTAAATAAGCCGCTTTCTCTTCCGGAGATAATTTTTTGAATTTGTTGTTTTCAATCAAGTCTCCAATAGCACTGTGGATAAAGGCAAGGATACTACCAATAACAACAGTTCCCCAGAAGTAAGGCGAAGCTAGGAACGCGTAGCTCTGCACAAACAAATAATAAAAAACTATTAAAAGTCCGATTATTATCAAGATGTTTACAACAACAGGTGTTCTTTGTTTCATAAAAAATAGTTTAATTTTTTAAATTAAAATCGTCGTCTTCATCCTCTCCAAGGGGAGCCTCTTCTTCCTCTTTGTAATATTTCTTAGGCTTGCTAAAAACATAGATTACCAGAGCTACGAAGAACAGCATAAAGAAAATCAGAGCCAGGGTCTGGTAGAAGCCAGCATTTTCTGTATTGGATAATATATCTTTAAAGTTCTGAGGAATCATACTAACCTTTTAATGTTTTTAGTTATTACTTGCTGTTTTAATTTCAGTTGTTTTAATATCTGTTCCTAATCTCTGTAGGTAAGAAATAAGAGCTACAATTTCTTTTTTCTCTAATTCTCCCTGAGGTTTCTTAGCATAAGCCTCTTTCAAGTCATTTGCTTCAGAGAAGATATCTTTTACAATTTTTAGCCGATTGGTTGTTTGCCCACTTATCTGCAGAATCGATTTCAGCCTTTGTATAAGGTACATCAAATGTATTCTTCATAAGCTTCATCTTATCTACCATTTTAGATCTGTCTAAGTTAGTAGCAATTAACCAAGGGTAACGAGGCATAATAGAACCTGCCGATGTAGATCTTGGGTTATACATATGCTTGTAGTGCCAAGAACTTGGGTTTTTACCACCTTCTCTATGTAAATCCGGTCCTGTTCTCTTAGATCCCCAAAGGAATGGTCTGTCATATACGAATTCCCCTGCTTTAGAGTACTGTCCGTTTTTACCGTTAAATCTTGTAATCTCATCTCTGAACGGTCTGATCATCTGAGAGTGACAAGCGTTACATCCTTCACGAATATAAATATCTCTACCTTCAAGTTCAAGCGGAGAATAAGGCTTCACTGCTGAAATGGTAGGAACACTTTTCTTAAGCGATAAAGTAGGAATGATTTCTATCATACTTCCGATGGAAATAGTAAATAATGATAATACTGTTAAAAGCATTGGCATTCTTTCTAACCAAAGGTGGAATCCTTCTCCTTCTTTACGTTTGTTTCCGATATTTGCTAATGCAGGTGCTTCAGCAGGAACTTCTTTCTGGAATGATCCTTTTCTTACAGTAGCAATTACGTTAACGATCATTAGGATAGCTCCTGAAATATAGAATAGCCCTCCTAAGAATCTCATTTTAAAGTAAGGAATAATTGCAGTTACTGTATCCAACCAGTTTTTCCATAATAATGTTCCGTCTGGGTTGAATTGTTTCCACATTAATCCTTGTGTGAATCCTGAAATATACATTGGTACTGCATAGAAAATGATTCCTAATGTTCCTAACCAGAAGTGCCAGTTAGCTAATTTTACAGACCAAATTTTTGTTCTCCACATAATGGGTACCAAATAATAGATAACTCCGAATGCCATGAAACCATTCCATCCAAGAGCTCCTAAGTGTACGTGACCGATAACCCAGTCTGTAAAGTGACCAATTTTGTTGATGTTTTTAGTTGCTAAAAGCGGTCCTTCAAATGTTGCCATCCCATAACAGGTAACAGCTACTACGAAGAATTTAAGGATAGGATTTTCTCTTACTTTATCCCAAGCTCCTCTTAAGGTAAGAAGACCATTTAACATTCCTCCCCAAGATGGTGCGATAAGCATGATAGAGAAACCAGTTCCTACTGCCTGTGCCCATGCTGGAAGAGCGGTATACTGAAGGTGGTGAGGACCAGCCCAGATATATACGAAGATTAGTGACCAAAAGTGAATAATAGACAGTTTATAAGAAAATACAGGTCTGTCTGCTGCTTTTGGTAAGAAGTAATACATTAAACCTAGAACCGGAGTTGTCAATATGAATGCTACCGCATTGTGACCATACCACCATTGTACGATGGCATCTTTTGCTCCTGCATATGCAGAATAAGACTTCCAGCCAGAGAAAGATAATGGAACTTCAAGGTTGTTGAATATGTGAAGCATTGCTACGGCTACCCAAGTCCCAAGATAGAACCAAATAGCAACATAAAGGTGTCTTACTCTTCTCTTTGAAATAGTGAGAATCATGTTTGCTCCAAAAATGATCCATGAGAATGCAATCAAAATATCGATCGGCCACTCATGTTCAGCATATTCCTTAGAAGTATTAATACCCATAAAGAACGTAATGAACGTAGCAACGATCATAAACTGCCATGTCCAGAAGTGAATCCAAGATAATGTATCGCTGTACATTCTTGTCTTCAATAATCTTTGCGTAGAGTAGTATACTCCTACATAAACAATATTACACACGAACGCAAAGATCACGGTATTGGTGTGCAACATCCTGATTCTACCAAAACCAAAGGCTCCATGAGTGTTTATTAACCCTTGAATATTACCCGATGCTAAACTTTTAATGGTTGTATCATCTGTACCGAATAAGAATTCAGGTAATTCAGGGTAGAAAAGCATTAATGCCGCCGTAAGCCCGAACGTAAATCCTATGAAACCAAAGATAATGGTTGCATAGAGGAACGCACGGACAATACTATTGTCATAACTAAACTTTTGTGTTTCCATATCAACTATTCACTATTTTTCTCAATTTTTATTATTTTTCTTTTTCGTCTTTATCCTTGTTGCCAGTTTCATTTTTTTCTTTGACTTCATCATCGAAAAGAATTCTAACAGCCGGAGATTCATCATCTTCAAACTGCCCTTTTTTGGCATACACTATAAATACGACCAGGAAGATCGCAGCTAAAGAAACACTGCAGACGATCATTAAATATAGAATATCCATTGGACAACAAAATTAACCTATTTTCGGGGTTCAAATTTAGTGAAAAATAATGACATTCATCACGAAATGCCGATTTCAGCTAATTTAAAATCAGTCTAAATAAGAGGATTTAAGCCCGTTTTTTGAAGTATTTTCGACCCAGTATCCAAGTTGAAACTGTAGTAAATGTAACTACTGTGATGGAGCTTACTGGCATGATGATAGCCGCGAAAAGCGGATGCATGTGTCCTGTAACTGCGTAACTTAACCCGACGATATTATAAAGAAAACTGATTATAAATGTCATTTTCACAATGGTGATAGAGCCTTTGCAGACGTTCAGATAGTTGTCTAAAGTAACTACTTTATCCCCGTTCATGATAACGTCAGAAGATGGAGTAAAACTGTTGGTGTCATCTGCAATAGCAATTCCTACATTACTCTGTTTTAACGCTCCTGCATCATTCAGTCCGTCCCCAAGCATAGCCACTTTCATGTGCTGATCCTGAAGTTTTTTGATGTAGTTCAGCTTGTCTTCCGGGCTTTGGTTGAAGGCCATTCCTTTATAGTTTGGAATAAGTTCTTTAAGCTGGTTTTCTTCTGAGGAATTATCTCCACTCAAAATAAATATTTTGTAGTTGGTGAGTTTATTAAATAAGTCTCTAAGTTTAGGCCTGTACTCATTCTTAAAGATGAATTTTCCTAAAAATTCGCCATTTTTGCTGATGTAAACAGCGGTTTCAAGATTTTTAGGCTCCTGATTGTTATAACGGGCAGAACCAATTTTGTAAACGTTTCCTCTTACGTTGGCTACATATCCTTTCCCTGAAATTTCCTGAAAGTCTTCCACCGGGAAATAATTGTCATTAAACTCTATATACTCATAAAGAGACTTAGACAGGGGATGATTGGAATTTTTTAATAAGGTTTTGATATTCAGTTGATCGAATTCATTGATCTCGGAACCCTGATACTTGATATTTGATTT
This sequence comes from Chryseobacterium sp. StRB126, assembly GCF_000829375.1. Lineage (NCBI taxonomy): Bacteria > Pseudomonadati > Bacteroidota > Flavobacteriia > Flavobacteriales > Weeksellaceae > Chryseobacterium > Chryseobacterium sp. StRB126. Next base: position 5,381,954 of record NZ_AP014624.1, on the reverse strand, counting down.
TTTTCTGTGGGTAATAGTTCCGGTTTTATCAAAAACAATCGTGTCTAATTTTGCAATTTTTTCAATCGTTAGAGTATCTTTTACGTAAAACTTATTTCGACCTAAAATCCTCATAATGTGTCCGAAAGTGAAAGGTGCGGACAATGCAAGAGCGCAAGGGCAAGCGATAATCAGAATCGCTGAAATTACTTGGAACATTTTTTCTAAATCGATGAATGCCCAGTAAATTCCTGAAATAAGCGCAATGCCTAAAATAATGAATGTAAAATATTTACTGATGTTGTTGGTCAGGGTATCAAGACCTGTTTCGTGTTTTTTGAAGGCTTCTTTATTCCAAAGTTGAGTAAGGTAACTTTGGTCTACATCTTTAATAACTTCAAGCTCTAAAGATGATCCTACCTGCTTTCCTCCGGCAAAAATTTTGTCTCCGGGTTGTTTGCTGATGCTTTCACTTTCTCCGGTAATAAAGCTATTGTCGATGTTTCCTTCTCCATTGATAAGGATTGCGTCTACCGGAATGATTTCCTGATTTCTAACTAAAATTCTGTCACCAACTTTTACCTCGGAAAGAAGGATGTTTTCCTGTTTTCCTTCGAAGTCAACCTTCGTTACAGCAATAGGGTAGAACGATTTGTAATCTCTGTCATAAGAAAGAGCACTGTATGTTCTTTTCTGGAATAGTTTACCCATTAACATGAAGAACAGAAGCCCGCAAAGCGTATCAAAATATCCCGGACCGTAATCTGTTGCTACTTCGTAAACACTTCTTCCGAATAGAACAAATATTCCTAATACAATAGGAACATCAATATTGACGATTTTATTTTTTAATCCATACCAGGCAGATTTATAATAGTCGGAAGCAGAATAAAAAACAACCGGACATGCTAATAAGAACATCAGAACCCTGAAAAGACCTTTATAATGCTCCATCCAATAATCTTCACCTCCTACATATTCCGGGAATGCTAAAAACATTCCGTTTCCGAAAGCAAAACCTGCAATCGCAAATTTTACAAGAAGAGATTTATCAAGATGATCTACATTTTTTTCAGCGGTTTCAAGGCTGATAACAGGTTTGTATCCTAAATTCGTTAAAAAATTAGCTAGTTCACTTAATTTCAGGTCGTTGTGGTTGAATGAGATCTGTAAAGTCTTTCTTGTAAAATTAACCTGAGAGTACTTGATATAAGGATTAAGGGTATGAAGACTTTCTAATAGCCAGATACATGAAGAACAGTGAATTACAGGGATCTTAAAGGTAACAAGGCTGGTATTTCCCTCAGAAAAGTCGGTGACTTTTTCAAAAATTTCCGGAGTATCTAAATAATCGAACTGGGTAGAACTTTCATCACTTGGACGAATTCCTGCCCCTTTATTAAGCTCATAGAAATTACTTAAATTATTTATATTCAGAATTTCATAAACAGACTTACAGCCATTGCAGCAGAAAGTCTTTTCATCAAACAAAATTCTCTCTTTTTCTATCCCTTGGCCACAATGAAAACAGTTCTCGCTCACCTCCCTAAATTATTGAACTACAAAATTATAACAATTTTTTTTGTTTATCGAGTTAAAAAGTTCTATTTTTGTGATAAATATCATATAAAATGCCGCAGGAACAACAGATAGCAATTGAAGAGAGGTTCGCCAGAGTTTTTAATGATAAATCATTTAAGGAAAGACTTTCTAGCGCAGATTTTGAAAAATATATTAACGGTAAAAAAAGATTGAGTTTTCAGAAACACGATACTATTTTCGAAGATGGGGAAACACCAAAAGGTGTGTTCGTACTTGAAAAAGGAGCCGCTAAATTATCAAAATCGGGAGCATTTGGGAAAGATCAGATTTTAAGATTTATCAAAGAAGGGGATATCATCGGCTATCGTTCTTTGCTTTGCGGGGAAAACTTCCAAGCCAAAGCAGAAGCTATGACAGACATTGAATGTGTTTTCTTACCAGCAGATATCTTTATGTATCTTCTGGAGGTAGATCCACAGTTGTCTTTTGTAATGCTTCAAAAAATTTCTTACGAATTAGGAGAATCATCCAATACCATAACGTTCCTTGCCCAGAAAACGGTAAGAGAAAGGCTGGCTGAAATATTGCTGCTTTTGGAACAAAAATTAGGGGTAGATCCGGAAGGCTTCATCAAAATCTCCTTAACCAGGGAAGAAATTGCCAACATCATTGGTACTGCTACTGAAAGTGCCATCCGTCTGATCTCAGAATTCAAACAGGATAACCTGATAGAAGTTGACGGGCGAAACATCAAGATTCTAAATCACGATAAACTCATGAAACTCGGTCACGTAGTTTTATAAAAATCATAAAAACTTAAGTCGGCTACAGGCCGACTTTTTAACTTTTAAAAAATAGATAAATTATGTCTGTTCACTCTGAAATTAAAAAAGTTACGACTGAAACCTTGCGTAAAATGAAATTCGACAAGGAAAAAATAACAATGCTTACTGCTTATGATTTTACCACGGCAAAGATGGTAGATGCCGGTGGAGTAGATGCTATTTTGATTGGCGACTCTGCAGCCAATGTAATGGCAGGTTTTGAAACGACATTACCTATTACATTAGACCAAATGATCTATCATGCTCAAAGCGTGGTAAGAGGAACTGACAGAGCTTTAGTGGTGGCAGATTTGCCATTCGGAACGTATCAGAGTAATCCTGAAAAAGCATTAGAGTCTGCAGTAAGAATGATGAAAGAAGGAGGTGCTCATGCTGTGAAAATTGAAGGGGGAAAAGAGATTTCGAAATCTATTAAAAAAATCATCAATGCTGGGATTCCTGTAATGGGGCACTTGGGATTAACGCCACAGTCGATTTATAAATTCGGAACTTATAAAGTAAGAGCAAAAGAAGAGGCAGAAGCTGAAAAACTGATTGCTGATGCGCAACTTTTAGAAGAATTAGGATGTTTCTCTGTAGTGTTGGAAAAAATTCCTGCCGAATTAGCTAAAAAAGTTACTGAGAGTATTTCTATTCCTACCATCGGAATTGGAGCAGGAGCAGATTGTGATGGTCAGGTTTTGGTGTACCACGATATGGTAGGAATGAACAAAGGTTTCAGTCCGAAGTTCCTGAGAAGATACCTTGATCTTTACACAGAAATCACAGGTGCAGTTTCTCAATATGTAAAAGATGTAAAAAATGTTGACTTCCCTAACCAAAACGAAAGTTATTAATTCATGCAAAATCAACAACAATCTATCCAGGGAATACTATCTATTGCTGCATTAATCTGTCTTGCTATAGGCTGGTTCAATTTATTTTCACCTGAGATCAATCATTTACTTTCAAGAAAAGTCTTCTATGTTCTGATAGGAGCAAGCTTCTTTATTCAGGCACCTATGCTGACTAATAAAAACTTTATGTATGCGATGTATGCAGCCGCAGGAGTTTGTGTGGTCGGAGCTTTATTGCCGGATAGTTCAATGATTTCAGGACTTAAAACAATTGGTCTTTTGGCGGGGATTATTCTTTCAATGTCAAATAGAAACAGAAACAGATAGACTGAATGAAGGAGCAGATTGTATATGAAGACAACCATCTTCTGGTAGTGAATAAAAAAGTCGGTCAGCTTGTACAGGGCGATAAGACCGGTGATGAATCACTATTGGAATCTATTAAAAATTTTATAAAAATAAGAGATGCTAAGCCGGGAAATGTTTTTCTCGGCTTGGTTCATCGTATAGACCGTCCCACTTCAGGGCTGGTTATTTATGCTAAAACCTCAAAAGCACTTTCCCGTCTTACTCAGATGGTGAAAAACCGTGAGGTTAAAAAGACCTATTGGGCGGTAGTTGGGAAAGAATTAATTCCACAAAGTCAAAGGCTGGTTCATTATTTAAAGAAAAACGAAAAGAACAACAAGGCGATTGTTTTTCCAAAAGCTACAGAAGGCGCTAAGGAAGCTATTTTAACTTATAATATTATCAAAACTTTAGATAATTATCTGCTTCTTGAAATAGATCTTGAAACCGGAAGACATCACCAAATCAGAGCTCAGTTATCTAAAACTGGGATTCCGATCAAAGGAGATTTAAAATACGGTTCTCCACGTTCCAATCCGGATGGTGGAATTAATCTCCATGCCAGAAAACTGGAATTCATTCATCCTGTGACTAAAGAAAAAATTGAAATTATAGCTCCTGTTCCACAAAACGATGCTGTTTGGAGAGCCTGTGAAGAATAAATTAATAAAATCCTGCTATAAGCGGGATTTTTATTTTCATAAAATTTGATTTTGCCCATTCTCAAAAAATAACTACCTTCGTCACACACTTTAGGGGTGTCTGTGTTTACAGACTGAGACTTTACCCTTTGAACCTGATCTGGATTATACCAGCGTAGGGAAAAGTAGATGACTTTTGCTGTACATTCTATTGTACAATAATAGCCATTCCTAAAGTATATTTAAATCATTAGGAATGGAACTTATAATCAACCACACCCGAAAAACATTTGATATACTTCCCGATAATCTGGAAGCATTATTGGCTATGGAGCTGCCCGGGAAAAAGAAAGGTATTGCCGTAGCACTCAACAATCGTATTATTCCGCTGTCTGCCTGGGCGGAAACCTCCCTTAACAATCTGGATTCAATTTTAATCATTACTGCCACTCAGGGCGGATAATTCTCATACTTAATACCAATATCTATGGCTCATTCAATTACATGTTCGCCATTTCCGAACTCAAAGAAAATCTATGTTGAAGGAAAAATTCATCCTATCAATGTAGCAATGCGTGAAATACAACTTAGCCCTACCAAGCTGACAAACGGAAATTTTGAAGAAAATGCTCCGGTAACAATCTATGACACATCGGGGCCTTATACCGATGAAAATGCAACAATCGATATTCAAAAGGGGCTTCCAAGGATAAGAGAACAATGGATTCTGGACAGAGAAGATGTTGTAATTCTGGAGGGAATCACCTCAGAATATGGAAAAGCCCGGCTGGCAGATCCTAAACTTGATGCATTACGTTTTTCCTACGATCATAAACCGAAAGTTGCTCAGGAAGGAAAGGAGCTGACTCAGCTTTATTATGCAAAACAAGGCATCATTACTCCTGAAATGGAATATATTGCTATCAGAGAAAACCAAAGAATAGAACAATTGCAGTCGGTCCCAAAAGAAATGGCCTGCCAGCATGTTGGAAACAGTTTTGGTGCCAATACCCCGAAAAGCAAGATCACTCCGGAGTTTGTAAGAGATGAAATTGCTGCAGGAAGGGCTATTATTCCGAATAACATCAATCACCCTGAAAGTGAACCGATGATTATCGGACGAAACTTCTTGGTGAAAATCAATGCGAATATCGGGAACAGTGCTGTTTCATCAAGTATAGATGAAGAAGTGGAAAAGGCTGTTTGGGCTTGCCGATGGGGAGCCGATACAATTATGGACCTTTCCACAGGAAAAAATATCCATGAAACGAGAGAGTGGATCATCAGAAACAGCCCGGTTCCCATTGGTACAGTTCCAATTTATCAGGCGCTGGAAAAAGTAAAAGGAGTACCGGAAGATTTAACGTGGGAGGTTTTTAAAGATACTTTGATTGAACAGGCAGAACAGGGAGTATCTTATTTCACTATTCATGCCGGAGTTCTACTAAGGTACATTCACCTTACAGCCAATAGAGTAACAGGAATTGTTTCCAGAGGAGGCTCTATTATGGCAAAATGGTGTCTTTATCATCATAAAGAAAACTTTTTATATACTCATTTTGAGGAGATTTGTGAGATCATGAAGAAGTATGATGTGGCTTTCTCTCTGGGAGATGGTCTTCGTCCGGGCTCTATTGCTGATGCCAATGATGCCGCTCAGTTTGCAGAGCTGGAAACCTTGGGTGAACTGACAAAAATTGCATGGAAGCACAATGTACAGGTGATGATTGAAGGTCCGGGGCATGTTCCAATGCATATGATCAAAGAAAACATGGAGAAACAATTGGAAGTATGTGACGAAGCACCTTTCTATACCTTGGGGCCTTTAACCACAGATATTGCACCCGGTTATGATCATATTACATCAGGAATCGGAGCGGCTATGATCGGTTGGTTCGGATGTGCCATGCTTTGTTATGTGACCCCGAAAGAACATCTAGGCCTTCCGAACAAAGACGATGTGAAAGTAGGAGTAATTACTTATAAATTAGCTGCCCATGCCGCAGATTTAGCAAAAGGACATCCGGGAGCACAATACCGAGATAATGCGTTAAGTAAAGCAAGATTTGAATTCAGATGGGAAGACCAGTTCAATCTTTCATTAGATCCGGATACGGCAAGAGCTTATCATGATGAGACACTTCCAGCTGACGGAGCTAAAATCGCTCACTTCTGTTCTATGTGCGGACCAAAATTCTGCTCGATGAAGATTACCCAGGAAATCCGTGAATCTGCGGAACAGGGAATGTTTGATAAGTCGCAGGAGTTTATTGAAAAAGGAAAGGAAATTTATATATGATTCTCGTCATCACTCCTGAAACGATAGTTCCAAACGAATCAAAGATCATCAATCAGATGTTTCACGATGGATTGGATCTGCTTCATATCAGAAAACCATGGATCAGCCGGGAAGAAATGACTTGTTTTATCAACAGTATTGATGAACGGTTTTATAAGCAATTGGTGCTGCACAGTCATTATGATCTTGGGGGAAATTATGGGATTTCAAGATTTCACTTCAGAGAAGAAGACCGAAAGGAAGGAAAATATAAACCTTTTATGAAGGGAAATATAGTTTCAACCTCTGTTCATGAAATTACTACCTATAATACGCTGGAAAGAGAATGGGAATATGCTTTCATAAGTCCATTCTTTCCAAGTATTTCCAAAAAAGGATATGGAATTGATTCAACAGTTATGGAAAGCTTGAGTCAAAGAAATAATCCGGATGTAAAGCTGATCGCCTTAGGAGGTATTTATTTCAACCGTATTCAGGAAGTTTTTGATCTTGGGGTAGATGGTGTGGCTTTATTAGGAGCAGTTTGGGAGAGTGACGAACCTTTAAGCGTATTTAGAAAATGCAGGAGAGCTATCAAAAGGTGAAAACCTGGAAATTGCTTACAGAAAAGGGATATTATATATCGAACAATTTTTAAAAAGCAATCCCTCTTTATTGGGAACACATTCATAGTTAATATGGAAAAATTACAATACATCTCACAGGGAAGTACAAGGCAGGAACAGGAACAGAATATCCACAAAGCCTTAGATAATGGGATCAAATGGGTACAGATCCGTTGGAAAAATGCACCTGAAAATGAATTAATAAACCTTTGTGAAACTTCAAAGCAGCTTTGCTCAGAATATCAGTCAATCTGCATCATCAATGATCATGTTCAACTAACGAAGACGATAGATGCTGATGGAGTCCACTTAGGATTAAATGATGGTTCCATTGAAGAAGCAAGAATTATTTTAGGGGATAATAAGATCATTGGCGGAACGGCAAATACCCTTTCAGATGTTCTTCAAAGAATGAATGAATCATGCAATTATATTGGGTTGGGGCCATTAAGATTCACTTCTACAAAAGAAAAGCTTAGTCCTATTCTTGGGTTTGAAGGGTATCAGAAAATAATAGATCAGCTTCATGAAAAATCAATGGAAATTCCTAAAATTTTTGCTATTGGAGGAGTCAGTCTTGAAGATATTCAGACCTTACAGCAGATCGGAATTTATGGTGTGGCAGTTTCAGGGCAGATTACTAACCAGCCGTCCATTATTAATGAGTTTAAAGCCTTGTCAATGTTTTAAACCTTGACAAGACTGGGACAATGCCCTTCAAAAAAATAAATAATTACATATGCATAATCAAAAATTATTAATAGCAGACAGAACTTTTGAATCCAGATTGTTTTTAGGAACAGGAAAATTCGGAAGCCTTGAAGATATGGCAGCCTCTGTGGTGGCCTCAGAATCCAATATGGTTACGATGGCTTTGAAGAGAATTGATGCTCAGTCAGCCGAAGATGATTTACTAGATTCATTAAAAGGAACGAATGTTCATCTTTTACCCAATACTTCAGGAGCAAGAACAGCTAAAGAAGCAGTGTTGGCAGCACAGTTAGCCAGAGAAGCATTGGAAACCAACTGGGTAAAACTGGAAATTCATCCGGATCCTAAATATCTATTACCAGATCCTATAGAAACATTGTATGCCACTGAAGAATTGGCCAAATTAGGTTTTGTAGTGATGCCTTATATTCACGCTGATCCGGTTTTATGCAAACGGCTTGAAGATGCAGGAACTGCTGTGGTAATGCCCTTAGGAGCGCCGATCGGAACCAACAAAGGTTTGAGAACACTGGATTTCTTAGAAATTATCATTAGCCAAAGTAAGGTTCCTGTTGTTGTAGATGCGGGAATTGGCGCACCGTCAGATGCTGCAAAAGCAATGGAAATGGGAGCAGATGCGGTTTTGGTTAATACTGCTATTGCTGTTGCCAGAAATCCGGTGAATATGGCTGTTGCTTTTAAAGAGGGCGTTATTGCCGGAAGAAGAGCCTTTGAATCTGGTTTGGGAGCTATAGCCAATCATGCAGAAGCATCAAGCCCGTTAACTTCGTTTTTGTTTGAATAAAAATAAGAATCATGAATAGTTTTAAGGAGGTTTTCGAACAGTATCAATGGGATGAAGTAAAAACCAGACTTGAAAAAGTAACGATTTCCGAGGTTCGGAACAGTCTCCAGAAAAGAAAGAGAACACTGGATGATTTTCTGAACCTGCTTTCGCCAGTAGCTTCACAGGAATTGGAACTCATGGCGAATATGACAAGAACTCTTACCCAGAAGCGTTTTGGGAAGACCATTCAGCTGTATGCGCCTTTGTATTTGAGTAATGAATGTCAGAATATCTGTACATATTGTGGATTCAGTCTGGATAATAATCTTAGGAGAAAAACACTCACTGATGCAGAACTGATGATAGAAGTTTCAGTATTAAAGTCAATGGGAGTCAACCATGTTCTTTTGGTAAGTGGAGAAGCTAATAAAATTGTAGGTGTTCCTTATTTTCAGAATGCAGTTCGTTTGCTGAAGTCTCATTTTTCCAATATTTCTATTGAGGTACAGCCTTTAGAGGAGGCTGAGTATAAGCTTCTTCATGAGGAGGGAGTTCATTCAGTGTTGGTATATCAGGAAACCTATCATCAGGAGGTCTATAAAGAATATCATCCGAAAGGTAAAAAATCCAATTTCCATTTTCGCTTAGATACACCTGATAGAATTGGACGGGCTGGAATTCATAAAATGGGACTTGGAGTGCTGCTTGGGTTAGAAGATTGGCGTGTAGACAGCTTTTTCAACGCCCTTCACATCGATTATTTACAGAAGCAATATTGGAAAAGTAAATTTTCAGTGTCTTTTCCAAGGTTAAGACCGGCAGAAGGAATTATTGAGCCTAATTTTATCATGGAAGATAAAGACTTGCTGCAACTGATCTGTGCTTACAGAATCTGGAATGAAGATCTCGAAGTATCAATCTCCACAAGAGAAAATGAAACTTTCAGAAATCATATTGTAGCATTGGGTGCTACTACCATGAGTGCAGGTTCAAAAACTAATCCTGGTGGATATGCGGTGGACAAGGAATCTCTGAAACAATTTGAAACCAGTGATGAAAGAAGCATGGAGGAAATTAAAGATATGATTAAAAAATCAGGATATGATCCGGTGATGAAGGATTGGGATTCTGTTTATAGTGGATTTTAAATGTTCAATATGCAACAAGAAGATCTTTTTAAAAGATACAGCCGCCAGATCTTTATGGATGAAATAGGATTAGAGGGGCAAAAGAAAATAATGGCTTCAAAAATTCTTGTTATAGGAGCCGGCGGACTTGGAAGTCCGGTGATTCAATATCTGGCAGCGGCAGGAGTTGGAACTATAGGTATTGCAGATTTTGATCAGGTGGAACTTCATAATCTTAACCGCCAGATTATTCATACCGAAAATGAAGTAGGAGCATTGAAGATCAGGAGTGCTGAGAAGTTTGTGAAGAATCTTAACCGTCAGGTAAAAGTAAAAGGAATCGAACAAAAGATTGGTGCTGCCAATGTCTCAGAAATACTTTCTCAATATGACATTATTGTAGATGGCTCCGACAATTTCCTAACAAGATATCTGGTGAATGATACTTGTGTCGCAATGGATAAAACATTGGTTTATGGAAGTATTTTAGGATTTTCCGGACAGGTAGCCGTGTTCAATCATCACGGAAGCAAAAATCTACGGGATATTTTTCCTGAACCTCCTTTTGATGAAGAATTGCCGGATTGTGATAGTCTTGGAGTTTTGGGTGCTTTACCAGGGATTGTAGGAAGTATGATGGCTCTTCAAACCCTAAAAATAATTACAGATCTTCCTGTAAATATCAATCAGTTAACTTTGATTGATACACTGAATTGGAGATTTCAGACCTTAGATTTCTAGAATGAACTATATTTTTGTTTCTCGCAAATCACACAGATTTCGCAGATCTTAGTGTAAGAATATTATTATTTGATAAAGAAAAAATCTGTACTATCCGAATAATCTGCATGAGATATAACTTCAGTATTATAAAATGAATAGAAATAAAAATGAGGCAGTAATCTATCACTGCCTCATTTTTGGTTATTAATCATTTAAATCTATTGCTGTCCTTGCTGCATAACGCCGCCGTTATCCTCTTTCTTGGTTTGATTCAGGATGTTTGGATCCTCTTTCGCCAATTTGTTTCTCGTTGGAATTTTATAATTGATGGAAATTCCAAAGTTTCTTGAATCATATTTCGTTCTGAGCATTACACTTTCTCCTGATGGTGGATTGGAACGTACCTGCATGATCTGGCCATTGAAAATATCATTCGCAAAAACTGAGACTGTAAGACGATTGTTCATAAACTTTTTCGTCAGGGTAATATCTAAATTATTGCTAAATGGCTTCTCTGCAGTGAAGTAAAAATATCCTGCTTTTGGTGTCAGATAGCTGTAATTCGCTGTCAGTTTAATATCTTTTGGAAGAATCAACTGGGTCATCAGGTTAAGAATCCAGAATCCTTTATTGTTGAGGTTATCAATCTCATGTTTCTGATACCCTGCATAAATGTACATGAAATTCATTTTGTCAGGATTGAAGTTCGATTTCATAATCTCACCTATGGACTTGGTGAAAATCTGGAATGGAACAGGAAGCCCAACATTGAAATTATGAATTTTCATATTAGAGATATTAATCTGCTCATTGTAAAGATTTCTACCATCTTTTCTAATGATCTGTGCTACCTGATTGCTGGCTGAACTTACACTGTATCCGATGAATGCATAATCAAAAGCTGAAATTTTCAACTCATAGTTATCAAAGATGGTAGGCTGAAGATTGGCATTACCTGTAATTTGAGTATTCGGACCGCCAAATGTGGTATTATTCGGGTTTAGGGCAGAAATACTTGGTAAGGTGATCTTTTTATTATAATTCGCAGCCACATATACCTGGTTCATCAGGTTGTACTGTATGCTGGCATTCGGAAAGAATTTAAACTTATCAAATGGAAGCAAATCATCCTGAACAAGCTTTCCATCTTTATCAAAATATCTAGTGATTCCTGAAATGTCATAGTTTTCAAAACGTGATCCCAAAGTGAAGTCAAACTTTTTCAATTTAGCCTGAAATTCAAGGTAAGTGGAAGCAGTCTGTCTTTGGTATTCAAGGTTTTTTAATCCCTTACTTTCCGTATCATAATCCTGTCTTTCATATAATCCTCCGGCACTCACTTTTCCTCCATCAAGAAGCTTGATAGGTTGTGAATAATCAACTTTGAAGTTGGCGATTCTCATATCAGAATTATTACTTAACACATTTCCCAGAGTCGTTGTTGGCAGGCGTTGTTCAGGCAGAGTAGAAGTTTTTTCAAAAGTCTTGTCAAAGAATATATTATCCTGTCCAAATTTAGTGTAGGCTTTTGTATATCCAAACTGGAAATCTAATTTCTGAGATTTATCAGAGAAGCGTTTCTGATAGGTTACCACAGCTTCCTGCCTTACTGTATTAGTTCTTGCAGCATCTGAAGATCCGAAAGTATAGTCTCTGATATAAATTTTATTAGGTGAATTCTCATCGTAGGTTCTGTCACCTTTACCATTACTTAAAGTATAATTATCATTGTTATTGTGATAAATATCGTAGTTCAGCAATAATCTGTCCTGTCCAAGATCAAAAGTTACTCCTGCCTTAGCAAAATAAGTACGGGCAAATCGATCCGTATTACCGTTCAATAAGTCATCCTGCTGTGTATTCATCATACTTTCACGATAATTTTGTCCCACATTAAGCTGCCATCCAAAATATTTATTTCTGGCATTTAAATTAATGGAATTGGTGGTTCTGCTTCTGTATTTATCGTAATTGGTGAAGGTGTAATTTCCAGAATATGTGGCGCTTAGGTATTTGTTGGCGTTTTTATTCGTAATAATATTCATCACAGCACCTCCTGATGTAGCTGGAAATTCTGCTCCGGGCTGCGTAACGACTTCAATTCTCTCTACAGAATTGGCCGGCATGCTTTCAAGAAAAGAATTTAATTCATTGGAGGTAATGTTTAAAGGTCTTCCATTAAGGTATACATCCAGCATCTTTCCCTGATACATCATTCCCGCAATATCTGTGGCTACAAGCCCCGGAAGCTTTTTAATTCCTTCTAAAACGTTCCCGTTATTAAGCTGGGGTTGTTCAGAAAAATCAAAAATGGTACGGTCTGCTTTTTGTTCAACGGCTTTTTTAGTTTTAGTAATGACAATGCCGTCAATTTGTTTCTCTTTATTGCTGTTATTGGCTTTTTCCTGCGCAAATGCGAACACTGAGCTTACCAGTGATATCGCAAATAGAGTTTTTTTCATAATGTTTTTACTACTATCCGGTTAGACGCTAAAAAAGAAACTTTGTTACAGGTATTTAGATAATTTTATTTATTTCAGAACAGAATACCTCGCTGCTTTGCCATGAAAGGTATTTTTAGAGTATCTGGAAAACAATAATAAGCATTTAAGTGTATTTGTATGCAAGATTTATGAATTTGAAACTGGAGCCGGAAGTTATAAAGACCCTAAAATGGTTGTGTTTTTATCCTTTTTTAAAGGTAGTTTTATGGTCATAATCAGTCGTTGTATGACTAAAATTAACTTCCAGCTTTTTTCCAGCTTCCCCTTTCTAACTTCTCTGTTAATTACAAATTCTTATGGTTATTAGTTTTTGTATAGAGAAGGTTAAAAGTTTTTTAGTTATTGAGCTCTTTGTTTTTCTTCAAAATTCACAGCTCTTGTGTTGGATTTTACTTTCTGATTTCCAAAATTATAAGTCACGCTTACACTCAGCCTTCTGGCATCCCAATAATTATTAAATGACTGAGTGTTATCGGCATAATAAGCATCACCTACAAATCTGCCCTGTTTAAAGATGTCCGTTACGGAAAGATTAACCTGTAATGCTTTTTGCATTAAATTCATTTTTATCCCGGCATCCAGGCTTCCCATGTTCTTTTGATACGTATTTCCATCTCTGGCTGGTAATGTTTCCCAATAGTTTACGAATAAGAAAAATGTTTTAGCCTTATTAAGCTGAAAAGTATTTTTCAAAGAATAATAAAATGACTGCCCGCTCTTTGGGATAAGGTTAAACTTCGTAATCTGCGTTTCATTATAACTAAATGAAGTAGAGATATTACTTTCCCAGAATTTAAAAAATGTGTCTGTGTAATTGACATTAATCCCATAAGTATCCTGATTGTAATAATTATAATAGCTGCTGGTAACAGATAGGTCATCAAGAAATAAGATTTGGCCATAATTATTGGTTGTTCTCTGATAATAAAGATTGGCAGAAAACTTATTTTTAAAAATATAATTAAACTCAATATTATCATTAAAAGAAGGCTGTAATTCAGGATTTCCGGAATAATAACTGCGTGGGTTAGAATACCATCTGAATGGATTCAAAGCATGGAAACCTGGGCGGTTAATCCTTCTGGAATAGTTAAGACTGAATTGGTTACTGCTATTGGCTTTATAAGAGATATAAGCAGTAGGAAATAATTTTCCATAATTGTTTTCAGTCTTTGACAGTGTAGTAGGAGAGAAACTGTTTGTCTGAACATACTCATAGCGGATTCCGGCCTTAGCTGACCACTTTTCACCAAAATCTTTACTGACGCTGATATAGGCCGCATAGTTCTTTTCATTATATTTAAACTGATTGGTTTTACCCAAATCAATTTCATACCTATCATTTTTAAGATCAAAATATTCAATATTGGAATTGTTGGAGAACTGGCTGTATTTTGCCCCTGTTTCCACCTGAAGTTTTTTGAAATTTAAGGTAAGATCTGCCTGTGCGGACGAGATCTTATAGTCTACGGCAGAAAGATTTCGAACTGTTTCCTTAGAATAATCCGAAAGATCTGTGGTGATAAAGTTAACCTGAGTATCCGGAACATTTCCATAATAATTATATCCTAGGCTTAATTTATGATCTCCAAATTTATGATCGAAATAAGTATTCAACATTTGTGTGGTAAAAGGGGAGCGGTGTTTAGAATCCGTCTCCGTCAATAAAGTTGGTATATTTCCAGTGAAATAATTTTGAATGGAGTAGATATCCATATCAATATTTCCTTTTGTAATATCATAAATGACCCCAACAGTAGATTTGTCAGAAAGAGAATAATCAACATTGGCATTAAACCCCAGTCCATTATAGATGTCCTTTCTTTCATCTCTGCTGAAAGACGATTCTTTTCCTACGATCTGATAATTTTCTACAGAACGTTTTGCTGTATCAAATCCCTGAAGTTTTACCGTAGCCTTTATCTTTTTGTCCTGATAGTTAATCCCTGTTGCTCCTCCAAAGCTGCCGTAAGTTCTTTGAGTATAATATGTATTTAAATAGCCGCTCCAACCAAGATCTATATTCTTCTTTAATACAATATTGATAATTCCACTGTTTCCCTGAGCCTCATATTTTGCCGGCGGAGTGGTAATTACCTCAATTTTCAGAATGTTTTCTGAACGAAGGTTTCTTAAATAATTGATAAGCTCAGTACCAGAAAGGTTAAGCATTCGGTCATTCACCATCACAGAAACACCATTTTTCCCGGCAATAGAAACAGTTCCTTTGTCTTCATCTATTTTAAGCAATGGAGTGCTTGCCAATACTTCAGTTCCGCTGCTTCCGTTGGATAGCATAGAATTTTGAACATTGTAAACAAGACGGTCTACTTTACGCTCTACTAATGCTTTTTTACCATTTACGATTACCGTTTCAATAGTTTTTACAGGATTGGCAGAATCTTTTGCTTGTCCGGCTGCAAAAGAGCTTAATAAAGTGGCGATAAGAAGAATATGTTGTTTCATATGAGTATCAGGTTATGTTTTCGTTATTTTCTGAAGCAAAGGTATTATCCATGCCTTTTCCCTGAAATAGCCTTTAGATAAAGGGCGAATTTTATACTGTAAATTTATTTTCATCGATAAAATGAGCAGGTTTATCGAAAATCTGGCTTTTGATAGAGTGGATCAATTATTTTTGTGCTATGAAACCAAAACAACTGCTTTTTCTGCATATCTTTTATTGGGCTATGTTTTTAGTAGGGACAATCATAGTTCCTGCTTTTGTTTATAAGAAAGGATATATTGCATTTAAACTAACTTATCTTCTGACCAGTTTTGTGTGCTTTTATTTCAATTACTTTTTTATTGTTCCTAGGTTTTTTGATATCAAGAAATTGTATAAGGCTATTGCAGGTTTTTCTATTAGTGTAACCTGTTTTGTTGTAATTCGCTATTTTACAGAAGAGATCTTTCTTCCTCACTTTTTCGGGATCAGAAATTATCCTGAAGGAACAGAATTTGGATATTATTTTTTTGATAATATCTATAATAGTGTGACCTCCATCTTTATCAGTACGGTTTTCTGTTTATTTAAAATATATTCTTCGCTTGATGCAGAAAGACTTCAGCTGGTAGAAGAAAAGAAAAACGCAGAACTGAAAGCCTTAAAAACCCAGATTAATCCTCATTTTATCTTCAATACCTTAAATAATATTTATTCACTGGTTTATCAGAAGTCGGAGAAAGCTTTGCCTGCGATTGAAGAACTTGGACAATTATTGAGATACAGTACAAAAGACCTGGAAGAAGATTTTATTTCTTTGGATAAAGAGATTGGATATATTGATAGCCTGATTGAGCTGGAAAAGCTGAGACTTAGAAATCCGGAATTGATTCTTGTGAAAAAAAATATTAAGCATCCTCATCTGAATATTTCACCGATGCTTTTGGTACCATTTGTTGAAAATGCTTTTAAACACGGAGACCTGCGTGGTAAAGGATTTGAGCTGAAAATTTCCGACCAGAATAAAGTATTGCATTTTTACCTTTTAAACTTTAAAAAAGATAAGATGAAAGACTCCGTTTCCGGAATTGGTATTCAGAATGTGAAAAAAAGACTGGAAATATTATACCCTAAACATGAGTTGAGTATAAAAGATTCCGAAACAGAATTTATTGTAGATTTAAAAATTGATTTGAATGATGAATAAAATAAAATGTATCATCGTTGATGACGAACCTCTGGCCATTTCACTTCTTGAACAGTATGTACAGAAAATTCCATTTCTTGAACTGGTTTTTTCCACAGAAAATCCCATTGAGGCACTGGAATATATTCAAAATAAAGATTCAGATCTTATTTTTCTGGATATCCAGATGCCGGAACTTACAGGAATCAATTTCATGAAGATCGTGGGTTCTAAACAAAAATATATTTTAACAACAGCTTATTCAGAATATGCCCTGGAAGGGTATGAACATAATATTGTTGATTATCTTCTGAAACCAGTATCTTTTGGAAGATTTCTGAAAAGCGCTATGAAGGCTCAGGAACGATTTTCTTTTCAGGAAGTAGAATCCCATTTTTTTGTTAAATCTTCAGGACAGCAGCATCGAATCAACTTTAATGATATTCTTTATATTGAAAGTATTAAAGACTATGTGAATATCCGAACTGCCGGAGAAGAATATATTGTTCTTGATACCCTTAAATCTATGGAAAATCAGCTATCTGATAAGTTTGTAAGGATTCATAAGTCTTTTATCATTAATCTGGATAAAATCAAAAGTATTGGAGCGAAAAAGCTGATGGTATCAGAACAGGAAATTCCAATTGGAGATAGCTATAGATCTAATCTTTTAGATAGGTTGAAATAAAATAGGGGAGCAACTGAACCTATAAGGGTTAGTTTAGAAATATCTAGCCATCCACAATCTGCGTGAGAATAAATTTTAAAAATCTTATGCAGATTTCGGAGATTGAGCATTTTTTTTAGGTTTTGGCTAAAGCCAATCGATGATTTATTTTATGAAAAGCGGACTAAAGTCCGCTCCTATTGAATAGGTCATCACATTTTAATCGTAATACGGATGCATCATATACAGAAGGGTAAGAATAAAATAAAAAGCAGGCTTCCATAGAAGCCTGCTTTTATAATTAATCGATCTAACAATTAATTTTTATTTCTCTTGTTGTTTAATCAAGTTCAGTGCAGAACCAGCCTTAAACCAATCAATTTGTTGGTCGTTATACGTGTGGTTGGCCATGATGATGTCTTTAGTTCCGTCTTTGTGAACAAATTCTAAAGTCAATTGCTTTCCTGGAGCAAACTGGTCAAGATCTAAGAAGTTAACGGTGTCATCTTCCTGGATTTTATCATAATCAGCCTCATTAGCGAAAGTAATTCCCAGCATCCCTTGTTTTTTAAGGTTTGTTTCGTGAATTCTTGCGAATGATTTTACCAATACAGCTTTTACACCAAGGTGTCTAGGCTCCATGGCAGCATGCTCTCTTGAAGAACCTTCACCATAGTTTTGGTCTCCTACAACAATGGTTGGAACCCCTGCAGCCTTGTAAGCTCTTTGTACAGCAGGAACTTCTCCATATTCACCTGTTAATTCATTTTTAACGTGGTTGGTCTCCATATTGTAAGCATTTACAGCACCAATCAGCATATTGTTTGAAATATTGTCTAAATGACCTCTGTATTTCAACCATGGTCCAGCCATAGAAATGTGGTCAGTTGTACATTTTCCGAATGCTTTGATTAGTACCTTCGCTCTTGTAATATTTTTACCGTCCCAAGCCGGGAATTCTTCTAACAACTGAAGTCTGTCTGAAGTAGGGCTTACGTTTACCACAACGCTGGAACCATCTTCTGATGGAGCCTGATATCCGTTGTCATCTACAGCAAATCCTTTTGCAGGAAGTTCGAAACCTTTAGGCTCATTAAGTTTTACCTGTTCGCCAGCTTCGTTAGTTAAAGTATCAGTAATCGGGTTGAAGTCTAATCTACCAGAAATTGCCACAGCAGCTACCATTTCAGGAGAAGCTACAAATGCGTGGGTATTTGGGTTACCATCAGCTCTTTTCGCAAAGTTTCTGTTGAAAGAGTGAATAATAGAGTTTTTCTCCCCTTTTTCAGCTCCTTCTCTGTCCCATTGTCCAATACAAGGTCCACAAGCATTGGTAAAGATTCTGGCATTCTCAAATTTTCTGAATGAATCTAAAAAACCATCCCTTTCCGCTGTGAATTTCACCTGCTCAGAACCTGGGTTAATCCCTAAAATTGCTTTAGGTTTTACTCCTTTGGATACGGCATCTTCTACGATGGAAGCCGCTCTTGATAAATCTTCATAAGAAGAGTTGGTACAAGAACCGATAAGCGCCCACTCAACTTCCAATGGCCATCCGTTAGCTTCAGCTTTAGCTCTGAATTCAGCAACTGGAGTTGCTAAGTCTGGAGTGAAAGGTCCGTTTAAGTGTGGAGTAAGTTCAGTAAGGTTAATTTCAATTAATTGGTCAAAATATTGTTCTGGGTTTGCGTATACTTCAGCATCACCCGTTAAGTGTTCAGCAATTTTATCTGCTGCATCTACAACATCCTGTCTTCCTGTAGCAGAAAGATATCTTCTCATGGAGTCATCATATCCGAAAGTAGACGTTGTAGCTCCGATTTCAGCACCCATATTACAAATGGTACCTTTACCCGTTGCAGAAAGAGATTCTGCCCCTTCACCGAAATATTCTACGATACATCCTGTACCTCCTTTTACGGTAAGAATTCCTGCTACTTTTAAGATAACATCTTTAGCAGAAGTCCATCCATTCATTTTACCGGTTAATTTAACCCCGATAAGTTTAGGCATTTTAAGCTCCCAAGCCATTCCTGCCATTACATCTACTGCGTCAGCACCTCCTACACCAATAGCAACCATTCCTAGTCCGCCGGCGTTTACTGTGTGAGAGTCGGTTCCAATCATCATTCCTCCAGGGAAAGCGTAGTTTTCCAATACCACCTGGTGAATGATACCTGCTCCCGGCTTCCAGAATCCGATTCCGTATTTATCACATACAGAACTTAAGAAGTTGAATACCTCGGAGTTTTTGTTGATACCTTCCTGTAGATCTTTATCAGCACCTACCTTCGCCTGAATCAGGTGATCCGCGTGAGCTGTTGAAGGTACAGCTACTTTAGTTTTTCCAGCCTGCATGAACTGTAAAAGTGCCATTTGCGCTGTTGCATCCTGCATTGCTACTCTATCCGGTGCAAAATCTACATAAGAGTTTCCTCTTTCATATGCTTGTGTAGCATTTCCTTCCCAAAGGTGGGTGTAAAGAATTTTTTCTGAAAGGGTAAGAGGTTTTCCCACAATTTGTCTTGCCGCAGCAATTCTCTCTGGGTAACGCTCATACACCTTTTTGATCATATCAATATCAAAAGTCATATCGTATTTAGTTTTGTTCTTTGTCCGTTAATGTTTCTTTCTCTGATATTTTAAAAGAGAAAAATCGTTTTTTATACATCAAAAAATGTTCCTATAATCCATAAATAGGGCAGTTTTGATTCTAAAACCAAGAGATTTTATAACTTTCAATTTAAGAAAAAATAGATTCTATTTTCGCGATTTTCTCGGAAAAAAATCGTATTTAAGTTAAAATAGAACGATTCTAAACAAAAAATGGAAGATTTTAGATCCAAAAGGACTAAAATCTTCCATTGATATGATTTTCAATAGTCTTACGACTTATTGGTCTATGCTGTTAGTGAGCACTTGTACTTGTCAATTCCTTGATAGAAGGTACAAAAGTAGTAAGGTCAATACCTTCAACAGCTGCTTTGTATTCCTCAATACTTGGAATTCTTCCGATGATGGCAGAAAGAACAACAACCGGAGTTGAAGCTAATAAAGATTCTCCTTTTTTACGTTCAGAATCTTCTACCACTCTTCCTTGGAATAGACGCGTTGAAGTAGCCAATACCGTATCTCCTTTAGCTGCTTTTTCTTGGTTACCCATACAAAGGTTACATCCAGGACGCTCAAGGTACATTACATTTTCGTATTCTGTACGAGCTTCACCTTTTGGTGCATTGTCATTAAATTCAAAACCTGAATATTTTTCGAGTAATTCCCAGTCACCTTCAGCTTTTAACTCGTCAATGATGTTGTAAGTAGGAGCTGCTACTACAAGAGGAGCATTGAATTCTACTTTGCCTTTTTGTTTTTCAAGGTTTCTTAACATCTGAGAAACAATCTTAAGGTCTCCTTTGTGAACCATACAAGATCCAACGAAACCAAGATCTACTTTTTTCTCACCACCGTAGTAAGAAAGATCTCTGATGGTGTCGTGAGTATATCTTTTAGAAACATCATCGTTGTTTACATCCGGGTCAGCAATCATAGGTTCTACAATTACATCAAGATCTACAACAACTTCAGCGTAATATTTAGCGTTTGAATCTGGAGTAAGAGCAGGTTTTTCACCTGATCTGATCTCTTCAATTCTCTTATTAGCTTTGTCAATTAATCCCTGAAGAACTTTGTTATGGTTATCCATTCCTTTGTCAATCATAATCTGGATTCTGCCTTTAGCAATTTCCAATGATTCAATTAAGGTATTGTCTTCAGAAATGTTGATAGATGCTTTAGCCTTCATTTCAGCAGTCCAGTCTGTAAATGTGAATGCCTGATCCGCAGGAAGTGTTCCGATGTGAACCTCAATGATTCTTCCCTGGAATACATTCTCTCCTCCGAATTGCTTCAACATCTGAGCCTGAGTAGCATGAACCACATCACGGAAATCCATGTGAGGCTTCATTTCACCTTTGAAAGTTACTTTTACAGATTCTGGGATTGGCATAGATGCCTCACCTGTAGCTAATGCAAGAGCAACCGTTCCAGAGTCAGCTCCGAAAGCAACTCCTTTAGACATTCTTGTGTGAGAGTCACCACCAATGATGATCGCCCACTCGTCTACAGTGATATCGTTAAGAACTTTGTGAATAACGTCAGTCATAGAGTGGTATTCACCTTTCGGGTCACGAGCTGTGATCAAACCGAAATCGTTCATGAATTTCATTAGCTTAGGAATGTTCGCCTGAGCTTTTTTATCCCAAACTGAAGCGGTGTGACAACCTGATTGGTAAGCACCGTCAACAACTGGAGAAATTACAGTAGCAGCCATTGATTCAAGCTCCTGAGAAGTCATAAGACCTGTCGTATCCTGAGAACCAACAATGTTTACCTGTACACGAACATCAGAACCAGCATGTAATACTTTTCCTGGTGTAGTTCCTACAGCATTTCTGTTGAAGATTTTTTCAACTGCCGTAAGACCTTGTCCTTCGTGAGAAATTTCTTTTGATGGAGCAAAAACAGCCGGAGCTTCAACCCCTAAAGTCTGGGCAGCAAATGTCTGTAGCTTCTTACCGAATACGATGGCATAAGATCCTCCAGCCTTGATGAATTCCATCTTTTGTGGCGTGAAAGATTTCGTAAGGTCAATCAGTTCCTGATCTCCGTTATATAATTTCTTTTCTTTTGTATTGATCGTTAAAACAGTTCCTGTAGCTACTGAATAAGCTTCTTCAAGAACGATATCACCATTTTCATTACGAACTGGGTTTCCGTTTTCGTCTACTTTCTTCACCCAGTTCTTAAGGTCAACACCAATCCCTCCGGTAACGTCCACTGTGGTAAGGAAGATTGGAGAAATACCGTTTGTTCCTCCTACGATTGGAGCGATATTTACAAATGGTACATAAGGGCTCGCTTGTTTACCAGTCCATAAAGCCACATTGTTTACCCCTGACATTCTGGATGATCCTACACCCATTGTTCCTTTTTCAGCGATAAGCATAACGCTGGCATCAGGATGTTGTGCCTGTAAAGCTTTGATTTCTTCCTGAGCTTCAGGAGTAATCATACATTTACCGTGAAGTTCACGGTCTGATCTTGAGTGAGCCTGATTACCCGGAGAAAGTAAATCGGTAGAAATATCTCCTTCACCAGCAATATAAGTAACTACCTTGATTTCTTCAGCTACTTCAGGTAGCTTAGTGAAGAATTCAGCTTTTGCGTAGCTTTCTAAAATTTCTTTAGCGATTGCATTTCCGCTTTTGTAGGCCTCTTTTAGTCGGTTAGTGTCCGCTTCATAAAGGAAAACCTGAGTTTTAAGAACGTCTGCAGCTTGTTGAGCAATCGCCGTATCGTTACCTAAAGCTAGGTTTAATAATACTTCGATTGATTTACCTCCTTTCATGTGAGATAATAATTCGAAAGCAAAAGCTTGAGAGATTTCTTCTACTATGGATTCACCCAGAATGATCTCTTTTAAAAATTTAGCTTTTACACCAGCTGCGCTTGTTGTTCCCGGTAGGGTGTTGTAGATGAAAAATTTAAGAGAGTCCGTTCGATCTGCATTACCTGAATCTTTGATTTGTGCGATAATTTCGCTTAGTAATTCAGCACCATCAATTGGCTTTGGATGAAGCCCCTGGTTTTTTCTTTCTTCAATCTCTTTGATGTAATCCTTATAAATATTCATAATAGAAGGTCTTTCAATATTAAAGGTAGAGTATTTCGCTGCTTCTTTACTGGTCTGTATAATACAGTTAATGACATTTTGAGATCTCGCATGTGATGCAACATTAACCAAAGAAGGTCAGCATAATCTACGTTTTTTTAAAAGTTTTTTAAATGATTAAACAATTCAAAATGTTCCCCAAAATTACGAAATTTTACGATTTTATGAGAATGAAATTATTTAGATTCTTTATAAATATGAATTTGATAATTTCTATTTTTGGCCGTAATATTGCAGACAAATGGTGAATATGAAAAATATCCTGAATGTTTTGTGCGTTTTTATTTCGATTTCTGTTTTCTCTCAGACCAAATCGGTGAAGAAACCTGTGATTAAAAATGGGGCGAAAACTACCGTGAAGAAAGAGAGAAATGTCGTAGCCAAGCATAATCCGGATCTGGTCGTGATTAATAAAGACCTTCCCCTTCTGATTCCCAAAAAGAAAGGAGATAGTTTCGGGTATGTCAATCAAAACGGGAAATATATAATTCAGCCGGAGTATCATATTGCCGTATTCTTCTATGAAGACTGTAATCTGCTTAATTCTCCTAATGAAAAAGTGAGAAAATATGGGTCGAAAAATTATGCAACAGTAGAAAAGAACATGATTTCTTACCGTGTAGACCATTCAGGGAAAAGAGTATATCAGTTTAAAGATTCCGATCTTGGAAAATGTAAGTTTGAAGAGTACAAACAACAGCTTTTCCAGGCCTATGTTCTCAATGGCTTCTATGGAATCATTGAAAAATCAAAATTCGTTAACGCTGCAGATTATCGCCAATACCAGATCTATCCGCAATATCAGTATCTCTATATTATGGAAGGTGATGATGTTGCTGATCCGATGATTGTTGCTTCAAATAATGATAAATTTGGGGTTATTGATGTCAATAATAAAGTTATTATTCCTTTCGAATATTCCAATATTAAAAGAAACTTCAGCTGGAAGCTTGGGAAAATGTTCGAAGTGACCAAAGATGGACAAAACTATTATTACATTGATGCAAATAACAAAACATACTAAATTATAAGTGATGAATGATAGATGATAAATTATGATTGCTCATTACTTATGAGGTTTTATAACGTCTATTGAGTCATACACAACTTTATATTAATCTTAACATGCTCTGTCATTCTGAATGTAACGAAGTGAAATGAAGAATCTCATTTATAAAATAGATTCCTCCTTCGTCGGAAAGACAAGTGATAAATAGGTTTTATAACTCTAATTTTTTCATACCTCTAACACTTTAATAATAGTCTTGTAGGTAAGGAACCCTAACCTCGAATCCCAAATCCTTCATCTCATATATTTTTCGTAATTTTGCAGCTGAAATAAAGGGGTGCTTTAACAGGCTGAGATTATACCCACTGAACCTGGAACAGGTAATGCTGTTTAGGGACATCAACTCTACGGAGGGTTGAATTTGTATAATATCTTATCGATCCCCTTTTATTCATTAAATGTTAAAGATTTATAGAATGAAAGGATTATTTTTTTTAGGGCTTACTGTAGGCTCTGCAGCCTTTATTCAGGCTCAAAACACAGATTCTCTGAAGATCAGAGAGATAGAAGCGGTAAGCTTTACGAAAAGACTTCCTGTTGCTAAGGAAATTATCAATGTTCAGAAAGATTTAGACGGTAAAAATTTAGGACAGGATCTTCCTGTCCTCTTGAAAAATCAAACTTCAATCATTTCCACTTCAGATGCCGGAAATGGTGTAGGATATACAGGTTTTAGAATTCGTGGAGTTTCCGGAACGGCTATCAACGTGATGATGAACGGAGTTCCTTATAATGATTCTGAAAGCCAGGGGACCTTTTTTGTGAATGTTCCGGATTTGACGAGTTCTGCCTCCCAGATTGTGATTCAGAGAGGAGTAGGAACTTCCAATAACGGGGTTTCTGCCTTTGGTGCAAGTATCAATGTGATTTCAAAGGAACCGGAAGAGAAGTTTTATTTTAAAACCGATGATAGCTACGGTTCTTTCAATACCTATAAATATTCAGCTGAGGTAGGTTCCGGAAAATTCTGGAAAAATCGTCTTTCTGTAATGGGGAGATACACCAATATCCATTCGGATGGATATATAGACAGAGCTTCTTCTGATCTGCATTCTTACAACTTTACAGCTTTGTTTGAGGAAGGAAAAACCAAATTGCGTTTAATGGCTTTTGGGGGAAAAGAAAAAACCTATCAGGCATGGAACGGGATCAGCAGGGATACATGGGAGACAAACCCAAGATTCAACAATTCTGGTGCAATTAAGGATGCCAATGGGAATATTGCAGGTTTCTATGATAACGAAACAGATAATTACAGACAAAACCATTATCAGTTGCTTTGGGAACAGAAATTCAATGACCGATGGAGCCTTGAAACCACTTTCCATTATACAAAAGGAAAAGGATATTACGAAAATTACAAACAGGCAAGTTCTTTCTCGAAATATCATCTTCCTAACATTATTGAAGGCGGACAAACCATTACAAAATCTGATTTCATCAGAAAAAAATGGTTGGATAATGATTTCTACGGAGTAGTTTCTACCCTTTATGGGAAGTTTGAAAACCTGGATTTAAATTTTGGAGCTGTAGCCAATCAGTACTATGGAAAACATTTCGGAAATGTTACCGGCGTGTTCTATCCTCAGATCAATGAAAGTGAATACTACAGAAACCGTTCAATAAAGAATGAAGTCTCTGGTTTTGCAAAGGCTCTATACAGAATGGATAATTTTGAATTTTTTGGTGATTTACAGCTTAGAAGCATCAATTACAATACAAAGATCATTATGGCAGGAGATGATGATGGAGCTGATCTGGACAAAAGCTGGCTGTTCTTTAATCCAAAAGCGGGTGTGAATTATAAAATTAATGACGGGAAAATATTCCTGTCTTATGCGCATGCTCAAAGAGAACCTAACAGGGCTGATATTATGGCTAATAATGATGTGAAGCCTGAAAAACTTCATGATTTTGAAGCCGGATTTGAAAAACAATTTGGGTTTTTATCTTTAACGGCGAATATTTATTACATGTATTATGTTAATCAATTGGTTTTGAATGGTCAGCTTAACAGTGTTGGAGCGTTTATCAGAACCAATTCAGGGAAAAGTTACAGACGTGGAGTAGAGGTTGGCGCTTTGGCAAAACTTTCAAAGCAATGGGAAGTTTCCGGAAACCTAACTGTAAGCCAGAACCGAAATCAGGATTTTAATATAGAAGTTGGAAACTCTCCGGTAAGTTTGGGGAACACTCAAATCTCGTTTTCTCCAAATATGATTGCTAATTTAGGAGTAAGGTTTAATCCCAATAAAAATTTCCAGTTTGCTTTAATGAATCAATATGTTGGAAAACAATACTTGGATAACACGGAAGATAAGAACTTGGAGCTTAAAGACTACTTACTGACAGATTTTAATGCACAGTATCAGTTCAAGATTGGTCACAATGATATCGCTTTAAAACTATTGGTGAATAATCTGTTCAATAAAAAATACGTGAATAATGGCTCTGTTAATGAAGATGGCAGTCCATTATACTTTGCGCAGGCAGGAACGAATTTTATGTTTGGAATCAGTTGGAAAATTCAATAACGGAAAAGAAAGTAAAGACTGTAAATAAGTGAATTGCAAATTTATCTTAAAAAAGATTAGGGATAATGAACAGTGAACCTATTTTAATATGAAATACTCAAAAGGCTGCTTCGGCGGTCTTTTTTATATCCGTTAAATATCTTCAAAAAGTCATGAAAAAGTTATAAATTTGCCACCAAATGAATATTTCAGCATACATTTTAGAATATTTAAAACAATATGGAACTGTCACGGTTCCAGGCTTTGGAGTGTTTTCTCTTAAAAATTCTAAAGCGATTATCAATTCCGAAAACGGAAGTATCCTGCCTCCTGCAAGTCAGATTGAATTTACAATTGACTATGAAGTACAGGCTGAAGATCTTACTGTTTTTATTGCTAAAGAAAAGCAGATGTCTGTAGAAGCTTCCAGAAGTGATCTGAAGATACAGACTGATTTCTGGAAGAAAAAGCTTCAGGCAGAACAGGTTCTTGAAATTCAAAATCTGGGAACGATCTTTATTGAAGAAGGACATACTCATTTCAAAGGGAAAAGAGTGGAAGCAGGGCGTCCGGATTTTTTCGGATTGGAAGAGATCAGATTCTCCGATATTAATAATGGAGAGAAAGTAAGTACTTCAGAGAACCGTGAAAAAGATTATAAGTTCAAGAAGACCATTCTTTGGTTTTTCCTGTTGATCATTCCGATTCTCGGTATCTTATACTTTGCATTTACCCAAAAAGAACTGCTCTTCGGAAAGAAATCCTTTAATAAAGTGTCTGTACAGACTTCTACCCACCGAATTGTAAAAGACACGGTGAAAGTAATGGTACATGCTACTGAAACTCCGATTTCAGATTCCCTGAAGAAAGATTCATTGGTAAAACCTGCCGGAAAAACAACTAAAACAGTTCCGGCTGCTCCAAAAAACACTAAGAATAAATGGCAAAAATAAAAACGGCGTCAGAATCCCTGACTATTATGACCAATATCGTTCTTCCGAACGAAACTAACTCTCTAAGAAACCTTTTTGGTGGTGAACTTTTAGCAAAAATGGACAGATGTGCTTCCATTTCTGCAGCAAGACACTGTGAAAGAAGAGTCGTAACAGCATCTGTGAACCACGTTTCATTCAATCATCCGATTCCTGAAGGTGGAGTTGTAGTGCTGGAATCTAAAGTTTCCAGAGCATTCTCAACTTCTATGGAGGTGTATGTGGATGTGTGGTCTGATGATCCTATCAATCAGAAAAAAATTCATACCAATTCTGGAATCTATACTTTCGTTGCGGTAGATGAATTTAACCGCCCGATTCCAATTCCTGATATGGTTCCGGAAACAGAAGAAGAAAAAGAAAGATATGCAGCAGCATTCCGCAGAAAAGAACTTTCTCTAATCCTTTCCGGAAGAATGAAACCTTTGGAATCTGTAGAGCTTAAGAAATTATTCCAGGAACCGGAGGAGCCACAAACCTCTAAGAAAGATAAAAAATAAAAAATATAAACACTAATAACACAAATGTTCGGCACAAATTTTCACAAATGATTTGTGCCGGATAAGATGAAAAAAATAATATAGTGGACATTTCAGAAAATGATATCTCAAGACTTGTTTACGAAGCAGGTTATCAGGTTCATGAAGTTTTAGGTCCGGGACTTTTGGAAAGTGCCTATGAAGAATGCCTATTCTATGAATTGAATAAACATGATATTCTTGTTGAAAGGCAAAAACCAATGCCATTGGTATATGAAGAAGTGAAGCTAGATGTTGGTTACAGGCTTGGTTTTTTGATTGAGAAAAAGTTTGTGTTAGAAATTAAATCTATAGAATCATTGAACGATATCCATTTGGCTCAAATACTTACCTATCTTAGATTAAGTAACTGTAGACTTGGAATGTTAATTAACTTTAACACGCTCCAGTTTAAAAACGGAGTGAAAAGAGTTATTAACGGCACTTTATAATTTGTGTTATTTGTGAAACTAATTCGTGTCATTTGTGTTTAAATTATGAAAATTCTCCTTTTAGATAAAAACCATCCTCTTATCACCGAGCAGCTTTTAGCCAAAAACTTTATATTGGAAGAAAACTTTACCTCTACTTATGATGAGCTTTGTGATAAAATTAAAAATTATGATGGTATCATTATAAGAAGCCGTATTCCTTTAGATAAGAACTTTCTTGAGCAGGCACACAATCTGAAATTCATTGCGAGAGTAGGAGCAGGAATGGAAAATATCGATATTCCTGTAGCTGAAAAATTAGGTATTCAACTAATCAACTCTCCGGAAGGAAACAGAGATTCAGTCGCAGAACATGTTGTTGGAATGCTGTTGGTACTGATGAACAGACTTTTCATTGCTTCTCAGGAAGTAAAGAACGGAATCTGGAAGCGTGAAGAAAACCGAGGTGATGAATTGCTTGGTAAAACCGTTGGATTAATCGGATACGGAAATATGGGGAAAGCTACAGCTAAAAGACTTTCTGGCTTTGGGTGCAAAGTAATCTTCCATGATATTCTTCCCGGGCTTTCTGATGAATTTGCCACCCAGGTTACTTTGGACGAACTGAAGCAGTCTGCAGAAGTGTTGAGTCTTCATATTCCTCTGACTTCTGAAACCCATTATCTTATTGATGAAGCATTCATGGCTGAGATGAAAAATAACTTCTATTTTGTGAATACAGCAAGAGGAAAAAATGTAAAAACTAAAAGTTTAGTAGAAGCATTGAAATCAGGGAAGGTAAAAGCTGCCTGTCTAGATGTATTGGAGTACGAGAAGTCTTCTTTTGAGCATCTGGAAACGGATAATGATGATTTGAAATATCTTTTAGAATCAGAAAAAGTTATAGTTACCCCTCATATTGGAGGCTGGACTCATCAGAGTAAAGAAAAACTTGCTCAGGTAATTGTAGATAAAATTGTGGAGAAATTTGCAAGGTAATTAATATCATCCCTACTGAATTTAATGATTGGTGTTAGAATATAGCTGCAAATCTATTTTTGACATAGCGTTTCTAAAGGAGTTTCAGTAAATGATGATTTTATTTTTAAAAATAAAATTATAAAAAAGCACAGATCGCAAGATCTGTGCTTTGTCGTTTATTCCCCAAAAGCCAGTATATTTATTTAGCAAAAGGAAATTGGCTGTTTTTTATTTTTTTATGAGTTTGTGTATACTCTCAAATCCGTCGGCTGTTGCAATCTTAATAAAATAGATTCCAGTAGGAATATGTCGCAGGTCTAATTGATTTGTTTCTCCAGCTTTAATCAATGTTTTTCCTGAAGCATCTAAAACTTGTACCGATTTGGTTACATATTCTGATTTTATAAAGATCTTTTCTGAGGCAGGATTTGGGTACAGTAGTAATTTTGTTTTGCCTGATTTTATTTCTTCAACATGTAAAGAAGGCTCCGAGCAGTTTGGAGAAAAACTGTCTCCAACAAATGTCCAGCCCTTATCATTAATTAATTGATTACGGTATATTTGGCCACCGTTGCCATAAATCCTTCCAACTGCTCCAACAAGTCGCCCAAGTGGAGAATTAGGATTTTCAGCCCAGCCTTTTAATGTTGCCCCATAATTTTCACAATCTAAACCACTATAACCAAAAATCTCTGTTAAATTGACTATTGGAGAAAGTGTCCAATTGCCTAAATTCTTATTAAAACTACTGTTAGACCAAAACATGTGAGACATATTTGTAACATTAGAAACATCCCAAGAGGAAATGTCCTGGTTAAAACTTGGATAAGAAAACATCTGAGCCATATTTGTGACATTTGAAGTATTCCAGTTGTTTAATGGTTGGTTAAACGACTGAGATGCCTCGAACATCATTGACATATTCTGAACATTGGAAACATTCCAATTATTAATATTCTGATTGAATGCTTTAGCACGATTAAACATGGAACTCATATTAGTTACATTGGAAACATTCCAATTGCCAATATTCTGATTGAAGGTGTCAGCATAAAAAAACATCTGGCTCATGTCTGTAACTTTTGATGTATTCCAATTACCAATTGGCTTATTAAAAGCTTTAGCATTAAAAAATAAACTGCTCATATTAGTCACGTTACCAACATTCCAATTATTAATATTATTTACAATTGATAAGTTTGTACAGCCTGAAAAGAATGAGCTGAGGTTAGTAACGGCTGAAAAATCAGGAATATCTGTTGCCGTAATTTGAATATTTGCATATCCCAAAAACATTCCTGATAAATTAGTATTCCAGGTAATTTGCCCCCATTGTGTTAGTTCTACAATTTTATCTGCATCAAGTCCAGAGTTAAGTCTAAATGTACCAGTAGGCGTGATTGAAACATTATATGTTCCTATTGAGGGAACGCTTATCTCTGTTAAACCCGTGTTTCCTGTTCCATTGCCTGTAATAGCAGAATTGTTGGTCTTTACATATGAATAGTTGTAGACCCCTTGAGTGTTTAATTTTATTTTTGGGTTGCTAGCATCGCTTACCAAAAATTTTAATATAAGTGGAGACTGTGCATTTAGAGCATTAATAACCAAAAATAGGAAAGAGAAATAGTAAATTTTTTTCAACATTTAATTTTTTTTGGTTGTAAAAATACATATTTCCCGCAAATATGACATTAATTGAAAATTAAAAATGCAAATTTGATACAAATTATTTTTTTTTGCATGTTCTGGATTCTATTTAAAATAGGTATTTCTAAAAAATCTCTTCTTAGTAAGTTTTACCATTAAAAAAAACAGATACTTAATCTAAATTATAAAGAAGTGTTTCAGCATTGAGAAGATTTATGTAAAGTGATTTTTATTCTTCAAAAAACTACTCAATAATGTTAAATAATTCATAATCTATACTGTTCCTTCATAATTTATTTTTGACTTTTATTAAATTGCCGCTCATTTTTGAATCTTATGAAGATGCGTAATTTAGTACTTGCTGTAACGGTTGTTTTATCCCTTTTTTCCTGTAAAAATAAATCTGAATCCAAAGCGGCTTCAGCTGAAAATACAACCAACCTTCCCAATTACGGAAGTGTTGACCTAACCCATGTTTTTACCAAAGAAGACGGGCTGCTTTCCAATAAAGAATCTATAACCGGTTATATTGACCAGTATTATAAAAAAATATGGGAAGGTGGTGATCTTAGTGGCGGAATTTTAGTAGCAAAAGGCGATGAGATTTTATACGAAAACTACAGAGGTTTCGGAAGAGAAGGCAATCAGATGCCAATTGATAAAAATACACCATTACACGTGGCTTCGGTTTCAAAAACATTAACAGCAATGGCTATGATGAAGCTGGTAGAAGCCGGGAAAATAAAACTTACGGATCATCTTACCCAGTTTTTCCCTGGTTTTCCTTACCCAAATGTAACCGTTCAGACTTTACTGGATCAAAGAAGCGGACTGCCAAAATACGAATACTTTATTACTAAAATACAACCTGCTCCGGCAGAACTTTCCAAGCAGTTTATTACCAATCAGGATGTATTGAATATGATTATCAAATATAAACCGGATCTGGCAAGAGATACCGATACCGGATTTATGTATTGCAATACCAATTTTGCTTTATTGGCTTTATTGATTGAAAAAGTAACCAAAACTCCTTTTCCTCAAGCAATGAAAGAGATGGTTTTCACACCATTGAAAATGACTAATACTTACATTTTCCAGGAAAAAGATATTCCAACAGCTTCACAGTCTTTCTATTACGGTGCTAATAAGTTATATCCTTTAGACCGTCTGGATTTGATCTATGGAGATAAAAACGTTTATACTACCCCAAGAGATTTATATAACTTCTCAAAAGCAATGTTCTCAAAAGATTTCCTGAAGCCGGATCTGATGCAGATGGTATTTACGCCTTACAGCAACGAAAAAGCAGGAATGAACAATTATGGGCTTGGCTTTAGAATGAAAATCTTTGATAACGGTGAAAAATTAACCTATCACAATGGATGGTGGCACGGAACCAATTCTGTATTTGCCCATCTTTTAAAATCTAAAGTGACTATTGTGGCCATCGGAAACAAATATTCAGGTAAAGTTTATACAGCCCTTGCATTGTCCGGATTATTTGAAAATTTCCCTTTACAGCAGGAAAAACTCCAGACCGTAATGAACGGTAGCAAAGATAGTTTGAATAGCGGACATGAAGTTTTTGGAGAATAATGTTTACTTTTGCTTAAACATTTTCATGAAAAGGTTTCTTTTATTATTCGTTATCTGTTTTCTTGTACACTCTTGTGCAAGGGTTGGATCTCCTGTTGGTGGTCCAAAAGACACACTGGCCCCAAAGTTTTTAAGTTCAAATATTGATACAACAAGAATCAACGTCAAAAGAGATATCCGGGAACTCCGTCTGGATTTTGATGAATACGTGACCTTAAAGGATATCAATAAAAACCTTATCATTTCTCCGCCTATCAAGAATATCAAGAGAATTTTGCCATCGAATATTGCGAATAAATTTGTTCTTATCCAATGGACGGATACACTTCAGGCCAATACCACGTATAATTTCAACTTTGGTAATTCTATTGCGGATAATAATGAGTCTAATATTCTTCGCTATTTTAATTTCGCGTTTTCTACAGGAGATAAGCTGGATGATCTGTACGTGAGTGGTGAAGTAAAAGATGCCATGCAGATTAAGAAGAAAACCGGTACTAATGAAAATAAGCTGGTAGTTGGATTGTATCAGGTAAAAGATACCATGAATTACAAGCAAAAGCCATATTATATTACCAAGGTAGATGATGACGGATATTATGAGCTTAATTACCTTTCTCCGGGAAAATATAAAATCATTGCTTTCGAAGATGAAAATGGAAACTCTGTGTATGATCCTGGAAAAGAAAAAATAGGATTTAAAAAAGAAGTTATTGATGTTGAAAAATCAATTTCGGGCTTAAATTTAAGTGTTTATCCATCAAAGAAGCCTTTGAAATATTTAGAGATGAAGGAGATTGCCGGTGGAGTTCTTATGACATTTGAAGGACATCCCGATGAGGTGAAAGTTCAGTCACTCAATGATAAGCTTAAAGATATTAAAGTAACACACACGCCGAAATCAGATTCCGTTAGAATCTGGTTTGATGCAGTTAAAAATAATATAGGACAGGAAACCAATGAAAAATTGTTGTTTAGCCACAATATTGGACCTAAAAAAGATACGGTGTATTCAGTTTCTCTATTCTATAAATACAATAAGAAAAATGTAATGGATGTTTTCAGTGATAATGGGGGTGGTTCATTGGCCCCAAAATCTGATTTTAAAATTTCATCCAATTACTTTATAGATAAAATTGATGCTTCAAAGTGGAAACTTGCTGCTAAAGGAGATTCTTTGAGTACTCTGCCATTTACGGCTAAAATTTCAGAGACCAATCCTTACCAGATTCAGGTGAATTCTGACTTTGTCAGCGGGAAAGATTATCAGCTTACAATTCCTAAAGAAACAGTTTCTTCTTTCTATGCAAAGAACTCCCAATCTAAACGTTTTGACTTTACTGTTGATAAAATAGATCAGATTGGCAGCCTGGAATTTACGTTGTCCAATGCACCTGCATCGAACTATTGGATTCAGCTGCTGGATTCTTCAGACAAGGTAGTGTATCAAAAATATACCAAAGGAGATAAAGTAAAATTTGATTTCCTGAAACCTGAGGAGTACGTTGTTAGAATACTAGTGGATAATAATAACGACAAGTATTGGGGGGAAGCGGATTTCTCTACCGAAACCTTCGCAGAAGATGCCTATATTTTCTATAAAAAAGCTTTGATAAAGGCATTATGGGAAACAAGAGAAGAATGGGATCTTAAAGATACCAGAACACTAGATAATCCTAGAGGAGCTACAGCACCTCCGGCACCCGTTACACCTCCGGCGTCAGAAGAAAAAGGAAAAGCTGTAATACAGGAAAGTAAAAAAGAGCTAAAGTCTGAAAACGCAGTGATAACTCCAGTAAAATAGATAGATGAAGACGGCAAAGAAAATAATCTTATGGACTCTGGTAACATTTGCTCTTATCCAGTTTTTCCCAATTGATAGAATAAATCAACCGGTTGATTCCAAAGTGAATTTTGTTCAGATGAAGCAAGCTCCTGAAAAGGTAAGCACGCTTCTTAAGAATGCCTGTTATGACTGTCATTCCAATGAAACGGTATATCCTAAATATGCGTATGTAGCACCTATTTCCTGGTCTGTAAAAAGCCATGTGAATGACGGACGCCAGCGTCTTAATTTTTCTGTTTGGGGAACCTATAATAAGGAATTAAAAGAGAATATGCTGGATAGGTCTATTGAAGCTCTTAAACATAAGACAATGCCACTACCTGGTTATATTGTTTATCATGACAAGGCTAAGCTTACAGAGGCAGAAAGAACCATACTTATTCAGTATTTTGAAGAAATGCTGAAATCTAAGACATACTAAAATATAATTCCCACAGATTCCACAGCTCATTGCAGAGCTTTTACGAAATGCATCTGTGTAATTTGTGAAATCTGTGGGAAAATTGTTTTTCAACATAAAAAAAACTCCCGCAGATTTTACAAAATAAGCATTTGGTAAAAACCAGTAATTTGCTGTATCTGCAAAATCTGCGGAAGCATATATTTACAAAAATTATTTCTTCAGATAATCCTCAAAAAATCTCTTCTGAGAATCAAAAGCAATCTCATCAAGGTTGAACTCCTCTAAAGGAATCCATACCGCTTCAGAGATCTCTGAAAGCTCAAGATTTACCTCAAACTTCTCCGAAACATTATACTCATAAAAAAGATCAATCGTATTGTAATCAATTTCTTTATATTGATAAACGTTCGGAAGGCTGGTAAGGTATTTCAGATTAGAAATATCAATATCAAGCTGAAGCTCTTCAAAAAGCTCTCTTTTACAGGTTTCCTCTGCACTTTCCTTAGGGTCAACAAAACCTCCGGCCAGATCCAGTTTTCCTTTTTTAGGATCCCTGTTTCTTCGGGTAAGATAAATTTCGTTACCACATCTGATAACAACCGCCACAGCGCCTGCTACATTATTGTACAGTGTAAAACCACATTCAGGACAACTCCATTTTTTTTCATTATCCCAATGTAAGGTCTCTTTGCCACAGCTCGGGCAATATTTCAATACTTTCATCCGTCTATAATTATTTTTCAAAGGTCAGATAGACCTTAGCTTCCCTGAGTAATATTAATATTTCTCGGGTGATAGCTTAAGATAACATCCCTTAGCTCTTCTGTCTTGAGGTGAGTGTAGATCTCTGTTGTAGTAATGCTGGAATGGCCCAACATTTCCTGAATATAACGGAGATCAGCTCCATTCTGCAGCAAATGTGTTGCAAAAGAGTGTCTGAAGGTGTGTGGGGAAATTTTCTTATTAACTCCTGCTTTATCTGTAAGTTCTTTAATAATAAGAAATACAATAACTCTTGACATAGAAGTACCACGACTGTTTAAAAACAGCGTATCCTCATATTTCTTATTGATTTTTCCTTTAGAGCGTACCTCTTTGATGTAACTTTCCAGTAATTCAGCCGTATAATCAGCTAAAGGCACAAAACGAGTTTTATTTCCCTTTCCGTGTACCTTAATATATTGCTCTTTGAAGTTGATATTGGAGATCTTCAGATCAATCAGTTCAGATACACGGAGTCCGCAACCATAAAGTACCTCTATGATACATTGGTTTCTTTTTCCGAGATCTGTATTGACCTCAATGGCAGCAATAATTTTATTAATATCTGTCAGGCTTAACGTGTCCGGCAGATATAGTCCCAGTTTAGGACCTTCAAGTAACGCTGCAGGGTTGTCTTCACGATATTCATCTTCCAATAGAAATTTGAAGAAAGCTTTAATGGAAGATATCCACCTAGCCTGTGATCTCTCACTGAATTTCTGTTTAGAAAGATTGAAAATGTATTCCTGCAGGTTTTCGTAACCGATAGAATCTGGACCGACGTTTGCCAGATCTTCTTCTGCGTAATCTTTTAGTTTCTTAATGTCCCGAACATAGGCGTCGAGCGTGTTGTCTGAAAAATTTCTTTCGAAGCGAAGAAATATTTCAAAATCTTTGATCTTTTCATCCCAAGTCATTTGTGCTTATTTTTTTAGTTCACAGTCCGATATTTGTTCTATTTCAATGTTATGGTTTCTCAAAAACGATATTCCATCGTCATCCGAATACTCATTAATATACACCAGTCTTGCAATACCTGCCTGTAGGATCAGCTTACTGCATTCCTTGCAGGGTGACAATGTTAAATATAACGTTGCTCCTTTAGCAGATTGTGTAGAAGCTGCCAGCTTTAATATAGCGTTGGCTTCTGCATGCAATACATACCAGTGCGTTTTCCCTCCTTCATCTTCACAGCAGTTTTCGAATCCCATAGGAGTCCCGTTGTAACCATCTGAAATAATCATCCTATCTTTCACGATAAGAGCTCCTACCTGTTTTCTCTTACAGTAGGAGAGTTTTGCCCATTCCTGAGCCATTTTTAGATAAGCTTTGTCAAACTTATTCATACCGCATCATTAGTTTTTTCGAAATAATTGGATTAAAATCTTTTGAAAGATTAGAAGTTCGGCTTTCTTTTCTCAAGGAAAGCAGCTACTCCTTCTTTCTTATCTTCCATTTCGAAAAGTTCCCCGAAATATTTAATTTCAGTTTCAAAACCTTTCTCCGTGTCAGATAAATTGACGGCGTTAATAGCCTTTGATATTGCCATTGGTGAATTATGAGCAATAGTGTTCGCTAATTCTTTCGTTTTGGTTAATAATTCTTCAATAGGGTATACTTCATTCACCAGTCCGATCTCTTTTGCTTTTTGAGCAGGGATCATTTTGGCAGAGAAGATCATTTCATTGGCAATACCTTTTCCGACAAGTTTTGGAAGCCTTTGAGTTCCCCCGTATCCTGGAATTAATCCCAGTGTTACTTCAGGAAGCCCTAATCTGGCGTTTTCCGACGCATATCTGATGTGGCATGCCATGGCAAGCTCTAAACCTCCTCCTAATGCAAAACCGTTTACAGCTGCAATGACAGGTTTGGATAGGTTTTCAATTTTGTTGAACAATGTATTTTGTCCATTTTTTGCAAGTTCCTCAGCTTTTTCCTGTCCGAAGTCACTGAATTCCTTGATATCAGCTCCAGCTACGAAGGACTTTTCTCCACTACCTGTAAGGATAATTGTCCTGCAGGATGGGTCAGAATTAAGCTCATCCAATGCTGCACTGATCTCCTGAATTGTCTTTGCATTCAATGCATTTAAACTCTCAGGTCTGTTTATGGTAATGATAGATAATTTATCTTCCTTTTTTAATAATATATTTTCGTAACTCATTTTTCCACTTTAAAATATCATCCTTCGCAAATTATGAATTTTTTATAAAAAAAAGGAAAAAATATTATTTTTTTTCCTTTTTTTTGATTTATTGTTCAATATGATTATTTGGAGTGATTCATCATATTTGCATCAATATTGATGTTTAGTTGTGAAGCCACTTTCATGCCAAGCTCAATATTTGCGCGGAAAAAGTGACATAATTGTCTATTGATAATTTCCTCTCTTTTCGGTCCGGTAATTCCTTTCATACTTCCTATAATATTTTGGATCAGATTATTTCTGTCTTCAGCATTCATCGCTTTCGAATAAAGAAGCCCCGGTTGAGTATAATGATCGCTGTCATTGTCATTTCTGTTATAATTGGCAACATGAGCACTATCTAATTCATACTCATAGTTTTTATAAGAAACATCCGGTTTAATATCATCAAAACTGTTAGGATAATAGTTCGGTTTATCCTGATATTGACTAGAATCAGCCATATAACCGTCTCTTTGATAATTATTAACAGCAAAAGGACATCTGTTCACTTCCAATTGGTGTGCATTTACACCCACTCTGTATCGGTGTGCATCCGGATATGAGAATAATCTTCCCTGTAGCATTTTGTCCGGAGAAAAACTGATTCCGTTGATAAGGCTGCTTGGTGAGAAGGTAGATTGCTCTACATGAGCAAAATAGTTGACAGGAACTTCATTCAATTCCATTTCTCCTACTTCAATCAACGGGAAATCATCGTGGAACCATACTTTTGTTATATCAAAAGGATTCCATCTAAAATCTTTGGCCTGTTCTTCTGTCATCACCTGGATGTACATGGTCCATTTAGGGAAATCTCCGTTTTCAATAGCGTTGCAAAGATCTTCCTGTGCAAAGTCAGGGTTTTCTCCTGCCATTTTTACGGCCTCTTCATCAGTGAAGTTTTTTACTCCCTGTTTTGTTTTGAAGTGGAATTTCACCCATACTCTTTCATTTTGATCATTAATCATGGAGAAAGTATGAGATCCGAAGCCATGCATATGTCTGTAGCCATAAGGTGTTCCCCTGTCTGACATTAATATAAGAACCTGATGAAGAGATTCCGGATTTAAGCTCCAGAAATCCCACATCATAGTAGCGCTTTTCAAATTGGTTCTTGGAAGTCTTTTTTGGGTATGAATGAAATCCGGGAATTTCTTGGCATCTTTTATGAAGAATACCGGAGTGTTATTGCCTACAAGATCCCAGTTTCCATCTTCAGTATAAAATTTTAAAGCAAATCCTCTTGGGTCTCTTGCGGTATCTGCACTCCCTTTTTCTCCGCCCACTGTAGAAAAACGGGCAAACATTCTGCAGGAGTTGCCCACTTTTGAAAATAATTTAGCCTTTGTGTATTGGCTGATGTCATGCGTTACGGTAAAAGTTCCGTACGCTCCACTTCCTTTGGCGTGTACAATTCTTTCAGGAATCCTTTCCCTAACGAAGTGTGCAAGATTTTCCTGAAGGACAAAGTCTTGCAGCAATACCGGGCCTCTTGGTCCTACCGTCTGGGAATCCTGATGCTCAAAATAAGGTGCGCCGTTGCTTAACGTTAATTTTTTAGAATCCATATATTGATGATTTGAATAATTGTTCTCGTGTTTTCTAAATCCAACTGTAAAGGTACTAATTATCAAATTTACTTGAATTTTTAATTGCTAATAACAAAAACGTTATATCTTTGTAATAGATAATATTAATCAAATGAATATTCAGCAACTGGAATATCTTATCGCTGTTGATAAGTATAAACATTTTGGTAAAGCAGCTCAGGCGTGCTTCATTACCCAGCCTACCTTAAGTGCCATGATACAAAAATTTGAGGATGAATTGGATGTGAAGGTTTTCGACAGAACTACACACCCGATCCGTACCACAGATGTAGGGCTTCAGATCATCGATCAGGCGAAAGTAATTATAGAATCTGTCAATGAGCTGAAAAACAAAGCTAACCTGTTGAATAACATTTTAGGAGGAACCATTAATCTGGGAATTATTCCTACAGTTTCTTCATTTATCTTACCTACGGAGATCTTCAAATTCCTTGAAGCTAATCCGAAGATACAGATGAATGTAAAGGAAATGACTACGGATAATATTATTAAAGCATTGAAAGCAGGAGAACTGGATGCGGGAATTATCTCTACACCTTATGATACCGCTGATGAGTTTTACCAGGATTTCCTTTTTAATGAAGAGCTGATGATCTACAGTTCTAATACGGAAGCAAACAAAAAGAATTCTTATATTATTCCTGAAGAGCTGAATGTAGAAAAAGTATGGTTGCTTGAAGAGGGAAACTGTTTGAGAAATCAGTTCGAAAATATCTGTCATCTGAAAGAAAATACACTGAAACCTAAGAATTTAGATTTCTTAGCTTCCAATATCCAGACTTTGGTGCACATGGTAGACAAAGTAGGGGGAATCAGTATTCTTCCGGAATTGGCATTAAGTCAGCTTTCTGAAGAGCAGAAAAAGAATGTATTCAGGTTCAAGAAGCCTTTCCCATACAGAGAGATCAGTATTATTTACTATAAGCCGACCTTTAAGCAAAAGATTATTGATGAATTATCACATTCCATCAAAAATTCTTTGGAACTTAAGTTGAATTACCACGAAAGTCCAAAAGAATTTGTAAGCATAAAGCCTCAGTAATTAAGAGACTTTAAAATGATATAAATCATTAATTTAAAGAAAATTATAATTAGTAAACAAAAATTTTGAGTATTACAAAAATAGTGCTTAAATTTGCTGACGTTTACGAACGAGGAAAAATTTGACCTGATTGCAACCTCTATAAAAAAATGCTAAAACAGTATTCTTTTTTCTGGGCAATTGTTATTCTTATTTTTCTTTATAGCTATTTTTAATCTAAAAAAACAAAGAATAATATGTCTTATTTATTTACATCTGAATCAGTTTCAGAAGGACATCCGGACAAAATTGCCGACCAAATTTCCGATGCATTAATCGATCATTTCTTAGCATACGATAAAAGTTCAAAAGTAGCATGTGAAACTCTTGTAACTACCGGACAGGTAGTATTGGCAGGAGAAGTTAAATCTGATGCTTACCTTGATGTTCAAACGATTGCCAGAGAAGTAATCAATGGAATTGGCTATACAAAAGGTGAATACATGTTCAATGGAGATTCTTGCGGAGTAATTTCTGCAATCCACGAACAGTCTCCTGATATTAACCAGGGTGTGGACAGAGCGGTAAATGATGAGTCATTTGAAGCTAAAGCAAACGCTCAGGGAGCTGGAGACCAGGGAATGATGTTTGGATATGCTACCAATGAGACTGCTAACTATATGCCTCTTGCTTTAGACTTAGCGCACACTATCCTTAAAGAACTTTCTGCAATCAGAAGAGAAAATAAAGAAATTACTTACTTACGTCCTGATGCAAAAAGCCAGGTAACGATTGAATATTCTGATGATCATAAGCCAATCAGAATTGATTCTATCGTAGTTTCTACTCAGCACGATGACTTCGGAGCAGAAGAAGAAATGTTGAACAAGATCCGTGAAGAT
The DNA here is from genome assembly GCF_000829375.1 of Chryseobacterium sp. StRB126. Classification (NCBI taxonomy): domain Bacteria; kingdom Pseudomonadati; phylum Bacteroidota; class Flavobacteriia; order Flavobacteriales; family Weeksellaceae; genus Chryseobacterium; species Chryseobacterium sp. StRB126. The sequence continues at coordinate 5,340,492 of NZ_AP014624.1, read as the reverse complement.
ATCAAGAACATTCTTGTTCCAAGAGTAGTTGCTCAGCAGACAGAGGAGATCAAAGCTTTATTTAACGATCAGATCAAATATCACATCAACCCTACAGGTAAATTTGTAATTGGTGGTCCTCACGGAGATACAGGTCTTACAGGTAGAAAAATTATCGTTGATACTTATGGAGGTAAAGGTGCTCACGGTGGTGGTGCTTTCTCTGGAAAAGACCCATCAAAAGTAGACAGAAGTGCTGCATATGCAACAAGACACATCGCTAAAAACCTTGTAGCAGCTGGTGTTGCTGATGAAGTTTTGGTACAGGTTTCTTATGCAATTGGAGTAGCTGAACCTTGTGGTTTATACATCAATACTTATGGAACGGCAAAAGTTGACCTTCACGATGGAGAAATCGCTAAAAAAGTATCTGCTATTTTTGATTTAAGACCTTACGCTATTGAGCAGAACTTAAAATTAAGAAACCCTATCTATCAGGAAACGGCTTCTTACGGACACATGGGTAAAGAGCACTATGTAGCTGATAAAACATTCAACAAAGGTCACAAGAATGAGCTTACGCTGGAAGGCCTTGAGTTCTTTACTTGGGAAAAACTAGATAAAGTAGACGAAATTAAAGCTGCTTTTGGTATTTAATTTTTTCTCCAGACTAAATATTATGAACTGCTTTACCTTCCAGTAAGGCAGTTTTTTTTAATTTTACACCTTAATAAATTGAGAGATGATGAATTTTCGAACCGCAGTTGCCCTTCTATCCCTGTTTTTGCTGAGTACGTTGGTAAAAGCCCAATATACTATGCATAAAATGATTAGTGTAGGATATACCTATCAGAATCAAAGTTTTGGAGAAGTGGGTGGAAAGCTGCTTTTTCTTAAAAATGATGATGTAATTTACAGATTGGGTGGCTCTGCCTTAATGGGTGTGGCAGACTCGAAATTTGCCATCATGCCGAAGCTGCAGGCGGACGTTTTACTTAATTTTGAAAAGAATGTGGACTTCTATCATTCCTATTACTTTTTAGTGGGAGCGGAAGGAACCAACAAATATATTGCTCCCAAAATAGGGGTTACCTTATTTGGGATGCTTGACCTTACCGGAGGCTATGCTTTCCCTATTGGAGACACCCGATTAAATGGAAAAGAAATGAAAGGGTTAAATGTTAATTTTACATTAAATATCCCTACTGTATTCATTCATGATATGTTTAAGTGATTTTTTTTAAATTTTTATAGCGAAAATTTAATAATTGCTTAACAGTTATTAAAAAATTATTATATTTACGTCATAATATAATTGTACCACCTATCGACGAGACTCTACTCTGAAGAACTGTTTTGTATATACAGCAAAAACCAGATAATGTATCTGGGCGATAGCTGGGCTGCAAATATTATATTGAGAAGAGTTATGAAATCAAAATCGGATAGTTTACTAATTTCGCTTTACCAGAAAGGTGACGAGGGCGCATTATCAACCCTTATTCATCGCCATCAGAGAGAACTGTTTACATTCATTTTTTACAAAATTAATGATGAAGATTTAGCCAACGATATCTTTCAGGATACATTCATGAAGATCATTGTAATGCTAAAAGAAGGACGTTACAACGAAGAGGGTAAATTTATCCTTTGGGCCAAAAGAATCTCACACAACCTTATCATCGATCATTTCAGAGCAAAATCTAAGAATATCAAAGTTTCAGAGACTACTTTTGAAACGGATGAATATTCTATTTTTGATTTGATCAGAGAGCCATCTGAAAATATTGAGGATCAGCTGGTGACTAATCAGATTCAGGAAGATCTGTTGAGAATGCTGCAATTTCTTCCATTGAACCAGCAGGAAGTAATCAAATTAAGATTCTTTGATGGATTAAGCTTTAAGGAGATCGCTGATCATACTGATATGAGCATTAATACCACATTAGGCAGAGTAAGATATGCGCTAATAAACCTGAGAAAAATCATGGATGAAAATAACATAATATTAACCAGATAAATAATATTTTGTAAAATTTCACGTTTTTAAGGAAAACATACTTCGCTTATGAAAAAAAATGACTCCTTAAAAGTGAAAACTTTGAAACCTAAAAAACAAACCATCGATTTTCTGCTCAATTTTTCTAAAAGCCTTGAAATTGTGAAAAGCAAGAGCAAGAATTATCCTATTACAAAAAATTAAAATTATTAACTTTGTGCTGTATGAAAATGCAGCACGTTTTTTTTGACCTGGACAATACGCTCTGGGATCATCGCAGAAATGCCTATTTAACGATCAAAGAACTTTTCGAAAAGCAGGAAATCAATTCGAAGTATAATATCGACTTTGAAGAGTTTCATGCGGTTTACCATGATATCAATGAAGAATTATGGGAAAAAATCAGAGATGGAATGATAGGCAAAGAGTATTTGAGAGAACACCGTTTTTATGACTCCTTCATGCATTTTGGAGTAAACAATAAAGAACTTTCCCTTTATTTTGAAGAGAACTTTCTGGATAATATTGTAAGTTATAATGAATTGGTGGAAGGGGCTGAAGATATCCTTGAATATCTGAAATCGAAGAATTATACACTTCATATTATTTCCAACGGCTTTCAGGAAGTAACAGAAAGAAAATGTACCCTATCCGGAATTGCACCTTATTTTGAAACCATTACCAGTGCGGATGCGGTAGGTGTAAGGAAGCCAAATCCTAAAATTTTTGAATATTCCCTTGGACTTTCTGAAGCAAAGAAAGAAGAAAGCATCATGATTGGTGATGACTGGATTGCTGATGCTATAGGAGGAAGAGATTTCGGTATGGATACCATCTTTTTTGATGTATACAAAGAAGATAAACAAGAAACCGGATTCAAGTCTATTACCCATCTTCAACAGATTAAAGAATACTTATAATCTTTTTATATTTTTAAAGTTGAAATAAGGCTTTGAAAATTTTTATTGAACCATTAAGGCTATTGAAGCTATTAAGACAATTAAGATAACTGTCATTGCGAGCCGAAGGCGAAGCAATCTCAACAGAACTGCACTTAATGCTCTTAATATCTTATCTCTGTCTTAATGGTTTACTTCTTTTATGATTGATAAAAGATAATTGATAAGAGATTCTGTGTCAATCTGATAAATCTGTGGTTAATTATAAGATATCACAACACTATCAACAGTCTGTATTTACATTTTGATTTCTACAAATTAAGCTGTTCCCAATTCTTTCCTAATTTGATTTGGAACTTTGCTCCATAATAATAACAGAAAAATTTAATATTATGAAAAATGTAAAGAAAATCACAAGCGTATTTATTTTAATTTTCTTATTGATCGGTAGCTTGGTTTCAGCACAGGACAGAGCGATCAATCCTAATCATTTACCTAAGACTGCTAAAACCTTTCTTGCAGGTCATTTTAAAGGCATTCCTGTATCCTCTGCCATTGAAGACAGAGAAATCTATGGTGTGGATGAATATAAAGTCTATCTGAACAATGGAATGAAAATGGAGTTCGACAGTAATGGAAACTGGAAAGAAGTAGATGGTAACCATCAGAAAATCCCTTATGGTTTTATTCCTGCCTCAATTAAGAACTATAGCAGCAGAAACTTCCCGAATACGCATATCGTTAAGATCGAAAAGAAGAGATGGTCTTATAAAACAGAGCTTTCCAACGGACTGGAACTGGAGTTCGACCGAAACGGAAATTTTAAAAAAATTGATGATTAGATCAAATGAAGATTAACAATAAAATTTTATGATTATGGTAAACTGGAGTGTAATAAACAGTAATGGAAGAAAAGCTTCTTCCGCTAAGATTAGAAAAAATATTGTGTCTTTTATGACCAAGCATCACCCATGCAGTGTGATTGATTCTATTGAGAAAAAATATAATGCCTATAAGATTCATCTGATGAATGGGCTGTGCCTGATCTTTGATGCAGATGGACATCATGTAAAAACAAATTAATTTTTGAAGTAAGGAAGCTGGGAGTGGGAAGAGGGAAGTTGCATAGGACGATTTTGAAATTGTTTGCCACTTAGACACGGATAGTTGTAAATGGTACAAAAGTAACTTCCAGCCTCGCTCTTCCAGCTTCCAACCTTATAATTTCATATATTTGATATACGTTATCCAAGCAGCAGAGCCTATGAAGATTTTAATAGTAGAAGATGAACCGGACCTAAGGGATACTGTACAGAAATTTCTGGAAGCAGAACATTTCATTGTAGAATATGCAGAAGATTACAGAGCCGGACTGGAAAAGATTATATCCTATGAATATGACTGTATTCTGTTGGATATTATGCTCCCGGACGGTAATGGAATAGATCTGTTGAGGGAGATTAAAAAAATGCATAAAAAAGACCCTGTAATTATCCTGTCTGCTAAAGATTCTGTAGATGATAAGGTAACAGGGCTGGAAATAGGAGCCGATGATTATCTGGCAAAGCCATTTCACCTTGCAGAACTGATGGCAAGAATAAGATCTGTAATAAGAAGAAAAAATCAGGATGGTGAGAATATCATCAGGTATAAAAATATCAGCATTGATCCGGAAAACAGAAATGTTAAGATAGGAAACGAAGACCTGGTGCTTAACCGAAAAGAATATGATCTTTTGTACTACTTCGTTATTCATCCGGAAAAAACTTTACAGAAAACCACTCTTGCAGAAGCCATCTGGGGAGATTATATCGATCAGGCAGACAGTCTTGATTTTATTTATTCACAAATTAAAAACCTTCGTAAAAAACTGAAAGCCCTTCATGCCGAGGCAGATTTTCAGGCTGTTTACGGAATAGGATATAAATTCGTCTGATGAAGGTTTCATTAAAATATTATACGATAAAATACCTTATCATGATCCTGCTGCTGATTATAGCAGTCTGGGCAGGGCTGTTTTATGCCTATATTCTGGATGAAGTGCATGATAATGTAGATGATGGGTTGAAAGATAGAAAAATACAGATTATCAAAGCCGTGTATCTTAATCCGCAGCTGTTGAAGAATAATGATTTTGGATTCAATGAATTTAAGATTATGCCGATAACTGCTGCAGAATACAAGAACAAAAGCAGACTCTATAATAAGATGTATTATATGGAGTATGATGATAAAGACCAGCCTTATCGTGTATTGGAGGCCGATTTTATCGATCAGTATAAAAACCATCAGAGGCTTGTCATCAGAACATCAACGGTAGAAGAAGATGAGCTTATCTATGACCTTACAACAGCTTTAATTGTTCTTTATATTCTTTTGGTGATAAGTATTGTTGCTGTTAACAGTTATCTACTGAATAAAGCAATGCGGCCCTTCTACCAGATTCTTGATAAGCTGAAGAAATACCAGTTTGGGATTCCTTTTTCTCAGGCAGAACAGAATTATTCCATCAAAGAATTTGAGGAACTGAATGTGGAAATCAATGAGATGATCGACCGTAATGAACTTGTTTTCTACCAGCAGAAACAGTTTATAGAAAATGCTTCTCATGAGCTTCAGACACCACTCGCAATTGTTATTAATAAAATAGATCTTCTGATTCAGAATGATAATCTTGATAAAAAGAATCTGACCTTTCTCACGGAAGTTAAAAACGATCTGAGAAGAATGGTAGGATTGAATAAATCTCTGTTAGTGCTTTCCAAGATTGAAAACAGTCAGTTTAATGCAATATCAGAGGTTGATTTTAATGCGATGGTGAATAAACTTGTAGAGAATTATGAGGACTTTATCGCCTTTAAAAATGTAGAGGTTAATATTATTGAGAAGGGAATATTTAAAGCAGACTTTAATCAGGATCTTGCTGATATTTTATTGTCTAACTTGCTTAAAAATGCTGTTAAATATAATAACGAGGAAGGAACTTTAAATATTTTTATTGAGAACAACAGAATTATCTTTCAAAATAGTGGAATGCAGGCTCCGTTAGATAAATCCAGGATTTTTAACCGTTTTTATAAACAGAGCTCCGACCACACTTCTACAGGTTTAGGATTATCCATTATTAAAACAATCATCAAACAATATCCGGGTTGGGATATTACCTATGAGTTTGAAGATCAAATGCACTACTTCATCCTTACAAAAAATAAAATATCATAAAAAATAATCGGCTGACTCAATTCTGAGTCAGCCGATTTCTTATATCTAAAGTTTAGAATTAATATCCTAAGCTTGTTCTTACTCTTTTCAGCGTTGCCAGAGCAATCGGTTTTGTTTTTGCAGCACCTTCCTGAAGCTTAGCTTCCAGTTCATCAAGATTGTTCATATAATAATTGAACGTTTCTCTTTCCTTCTCAAAACGGGTTAAAATAAGGTCTAATAGCTCTTTTTTCGCATGACCATAACCGAAGTTACCTGCTAAATATTTTGCTCTTAATTCCTCAGTCTGCTCAGATGTAGCGATAAGCTCATAAATCTGGAATGTTTTATCTGTTGCAGGATCCTTAGGCTCTTCTAAAGACTTAGAATCAGACTCAATACTCATTACCTGTTTCTTCAATTCTTTTTCAGGCAGGAAGATATTGATGATATTTCCCATTGATTTAGACATTTTACGACCATCTGTTCCGGGAACATATTTGGTGTCTTCCTGAAGTTCAGATTGTGGCAGTACAAAAACTTCGCCCATCTGGTTGTTAAACCTTGAAGCTACATCTCTTGCAATTTCCAAATGCTGAAGTTGATCTTTTCCAACAGGAACAATCTCTGCATCGTATAGTAAAATATCTGCAGCCATCAAAATAGGGTAGGTAAACAAACCGGCATTTACATCCTGAAGTCTGTCAGCCTTATCCTTAAATGAATGCGCTAATGTTAATCTTTGATAAGGAAAAAAACATGATAAATGCCAAGATAGTTCACAGGTTTCAGCGATATCACTTTGTCTGTAGAAAAATGTTTTTTCGGTATCTAATCCACAAGCAAGCCAAGCCGCAGCAATCTCGTAGGTATTCTGTCTTAAAGTCTGCGCATCTTTAATCTGGGTAAGCGTATGAAGATTCGCAATAAATAAAAATGATTCATTTCCTTCCTGCTTAGAAAGTTCGATCGCAGGAATAATAGCCCCTAATAAATTTCCAAGATGGGGTGTTCCGGTGGCTTGAATGCCGGTAAGAATTCTTGACATTTGTTTAAAATTTATATTTAAAAATTAATGAACTGCAAATTTACGAGGTTTAACGCGAATAATGCATGAAAAACAGTAAAAGATTTAGTTCTTAAATATCTACGATTTATTTTCTATGCTCATATCAACATCAATAGGGGTGGGCTTTAGCCCGCCTTACAATAGAAAAACAATTCCATGGGCTTTAGCCAAAACCTCAATATAACCTGTCGCAGATTCGGCAGATTTCGCAGATTTTTTATCCATAACCATCTGTGAAAATCTGTGTAATCCGTGGTTAAAAAAGTTACGGAATAATAATCTTTTCCCCACCAAATTTAGGCTCCACTCCAAAGATCAAATCCCAATACACTTTAGCTTTGGCAAGATACTCTCTTAAATTGGTCTTTAACCCCGCGTATTTATTCACATCTTCCGCATTATACCCAAAGGCCTGTATTCCGTTTTTCTGAGCAAGAAAGACCGCTCTTTCGTTGTGGAACTTTTGAGAGATGATGATCAATTTGGTTTGCCCGAAAATATCCTTTGCTCTTACCACTGAATCCAAAGTTCGGAAACCTGCATGATCCAGAATGGTTTTGTTCTGTGGAATACCTTGCTGCACCAACGCCAACTGCATATCTTCCGGTTCATTATACTCCTTGCTGCTGTTGTCTCCACTTACAATGATGTATTGAACTTTTCCGCTTTTATACAGATCCGTAGCCGCTTTGATTCTGTTATAGAAATAGGCATTGGGCATTCCGTTGCTTAACATTTTTCCAGTTCCTAACAGTAAAGCCGTTTTTGCTTCAGGTACATCTGCGATATTGTAAGATACAGAAGCTGCACTTTCCTTTCTAATGCTGTAATTGGCCCAGGCAATAAAAATAATTCCTGCAACCAGAAGAAGCAGGAAAAATTTAAAAATATTTTTGATTATTTTTCTCATTCTAAATACATCTGTTAGAATTCAAGTCCGTTAGGGAATGCTTTTTTTCTGAAGATTAATAGGAAAGCAGCTCCTACAGTAATCGCCGAATCGGCAACATTGAAAATATATTTAAAGAATTCAATATGCTTTCCGCCTATGATAGGCCAGCTATCCGGAACATACCAGTCTACTACCGGAAAGTGAAGCATATCTACAACACATCCTTTCATAAAAGTGGAATATCCTTGTCCAAACGGAACAAATTTTGAAACTCCGCCGTAGCCAATCCATCGGTCAGTGCTGGCATCATAAACTGTTCCGCTATCGAAGATCATTCCGTAGAACATTCCGTCAATAAGATTTCCGATAGCTCCGGCAAAGATGATCGCCATTGGAACTAAAAGATAGTTGGAAGCACCTTCTTTCAACCATTTTTTAAACATATAAACCATTCCTCCAATCAGAAAAATCCTTAGGATAACAAGGAAATATTTTCCGATAATGCCACCAAAATGAAAGCCATAAGCCATTCCTGGATTTTCAACAAAAGTTTTATTAAAGAATCCTTCTATAACCGGAATGCTCTCATTCAGTTCGAAATGAGTTTTAATATAAATTTTTGAGGCTTGGTCTATCAACAACACCAAAAATGTGATAGCTAAGATCTTTTTCATTACTGTTGTCCTTTAGGTTTTGAAGGTTTTGCAGCTGGTTTTACATTTTTATTATCGCTCGCTTTCTTAATCACTTTTTGTCCGTTATATGAACTTTTCACATGAGCTTTCTCAAATTTAATGTTCATTTCTTTCAAAACACTTTTCAGTGCGCTAAGCTCCATTGCATTTTTTGGATGTACTATGATTGATTCCATTTCTTAGTATTTTAATTTTACATTTTAGACAGCTCATCAAGTCTTTTCCGGTCTTTTTCGGAAAGATCATTAATTCCGTTTTTGCCCATTTTACTTAAAAGTCTGTCTATTTCTTTCTCCCTGTCGCGTTTATCAGAATTAAACTGGTCATCAATGGTGTAGTAAGTGTGCTTCTTTGGAGAAAATCTGTTTCTGATCCATTCTCTGTTGAAAAAAGCCAGCACTGCTGTTACAATGATTACCAAAATCAATACTTCGCTCATGGGTATACATTAAAAATTAGGTTTATAAAGTATCCACAGATACAATATAAACCCAATATTATTTTACAAACCTTACGGCTATTTTTGCATGTTTTTCGCTTCGATGCTTAAAGTAGCATGAGGAACGGCTAAAAGTCTTTCCTTAGGAATTAATTTTCCTGTTACTCTACAAACACCGTAAGTCTTGTTTTCAATTCTGATTAAAGCATTCTTCAGATCACGGACGAATTTTTCCTGTCTTCCTGCAAGAATAGAGTTCTGCTCTTTGCTCAAAGTTTCTGCACCTTCCTCAAATGCTTTGAATGTAGGTGAAGTATCATCAGTCCCATTATTCTGGTCATTGATGAAACTTTCTCTGATTAGCTGAAGATCTTTCTCTGCCTTTTCTATTTTTTCTTTTATGATCGCTCTAAATTCCTGTAAATCAGCATCGCTGTATCTAACTCTTTCGTCTGACATATTCTTTTCTCTTTTTTAATAAAATTATGAAATGGAATTTGAAATACAATAATTACATGTTAATTTTTTTCGACATTTATCTTAAAATTAACCTCATCTATTTCGATTTCGTTAAAATTTGAAAGTGAAGATACAATTTCTATTTTATTTGACAAGACTTCAGAAGAAATATATTCCTCATTTTTCTTAATATCTTCAAGGAATGGTGAGTTTTCTTCAATGGAGATATTAATTCGGTCTGTCAGTTCAAAATCTTTCTCTTTTCGCAGGTTTTGAATTCTGTTAATAAACTCTCTTGCAACACCTTCTGATTTTAACTCATCGGTTAACGTCAAATCTAATGCCACAGTTGTTTTACCATCTGAAGTTACTGTCCATCCCGGGATATCTTTAGTAGAGATTTCCACGTCGTCAAGCGTGATCTCATAGCCCTGAACATCCAGCTTTCCTTCTTTTTCAAGAGCGGCAATCTGTTCTGTGGTAAGATTCGTAATCTCGGCACCAACCACCTTCATGTCTTTTCCTAATTTAGGACCAAGCGCTTTGAAGTTTGGTTTTATCTGTTTTACAATTAAGTGAGATGCTTCTTCGGCATTAATTAACTGTAATTCTTTCACGTTTACTTCCTGTTTGATAAGATCTGCAACAGCAAGAATCTGCGCTTCTGTTTTAGCATCCAATACAGGAATCAATACTTTTTGTAATGGCTGACGAACTTTCACGTTTTCTTTCTTTCTTAAAGAGAAAACCATACTCGTAATGTTCTGAGCTAAGTGTGTTTTTTCAACCAGATCCTGATCGATTAAACTTTCATCAGCAACCGGGAAGTCTGTTAAGTGTACAGATTCACAGTTTTCTTTTCCTGTTACTTTATTTAAGTCCTGATATAACTGATCCATAAAGAACGGAGCAATAGGAGCAGATAATTTTGCTACTACTTCAAGACAAGTATATAAAGTTTGGTAAGCAGAGATCTTATCATCAGAATAATCTCCTTTCCAGAAACGTCTTCTGCATAATCTTACATACCAGTTACTCAAGTTATCGTTTACGAATGTATTGATTGCTCTTGCTACTCTTGTAGGTTCGTAATCTTCATAGAATGCTTTTACTTCCTTGATCAATAAGTTCAGCTCAGAAAGGATCCATCTGTCAATTTCAGGACGGTTTTCCACTTCTTTTTCTGAATAATTGAATCCGTCAACATTCGCATATAATGAGAAGAATGAATACGTATTGTAAAGAGTTCCGAAGAATTTTCTTCTTACCTCATCAATTCCTTCAATATCAAACTTCAGGTTTTCCCAAGGATTGGCATTCGAGATCATGTACCAACGGGTAGCATCCGGTCCGTAAACAGAAAGTGTTTCAAACGGATCTACTGCATTTCCTAAACGTTTGGACATTTTCTGTCCGTTTTTATCCAAAACAAGACCGTTACTCATTACATTTTTATAGGCAACAGAGTCAAAAACAGCCGTTCCGATCGCATGTAATGTATAGAACCAACCACGGGTCTGGTCAACACCTTCTGCAATGAAGTCAGCAGGGAATGCCTTGTTGCTGTCGATCATTTCCTTGTTCTCGAAAGGATAATGCAATTGAGCATACGGCATAGAACCTGAATCGAACCAAACGTCGATCAAGTCACTTTCACGTTTCATGGCTTTTCCGGAATCAGAAACCAATACAACTTTATCCACTACATTTTTGTGAAGATCTACCAATTCATAGTTAGATTCAGACATATTTCCTACTTCAAAACCTTTGAATGGATTTTCAGTCATTATTCCTGCAGCAATAGATTTTTCAATCTCGTTGTAAAGTTCCTCTACAGAACCGATGATCTTTTCTTCTTTCAGATCCTCTGTTCTCCAGATTGGCAACGGAATACCCCAGTATCTTGACCGGGATAAGTTCCAGTCGTTCACATTTTCCAACCAGTTGGCAAAACGTCCTTCTCCGGTAGCTTTTGGTTTCCAATTGATTTCTTTGTTCAGATTAACCAATCTGTCTTTTACAGCAGTCATCTTCACAAACCATGAATCCAACGGATAGTATAATACCGGCTTGTCTGTTCTCCAGCAGTGTGGATAGGAGTGAACATATTTCTCTACTTTGAAGGCTTTGTTCTCTGTTTTCAATAAGATCGCCAATTCTACATCCCAAGATTTCTCAGGAGCAGTTCCTTCATCGTAATATTCGTTCTTGATATATTTTCCTGAGAATACTTCAGGAACATTTTCTCCCTGAATAAATTTACCCTGTAAATCTACCAATGGAACAAGATTGTCATTGTCATCCTTTACCAACATTGGCGGAATCTCTGGCTGAGCCATTTTAGACACTCTCGCATCATCAGCACCAAAAGTAGGAGCTGTGTGTACGATACCTGTACCATCCTCTGTTGTAACGAAATCCCCTAAGATTACTCTGAAAGCATTTTCAGGGTTATCATTTGGCGTAAACCAAGGAACTAATTGCTCATATCTTGTATCAACAAGTTTTTCTCCGGTAAATTCTTTTAAAATTCTAAATGGAATTACTTTAGTTTCCGGAGTGTAGTTGGCAAAATCCTCGTCTGTACCTTCAGCGTATTTCTTACCGAATACTTTAGGTAAAAGAACGCTTGATAATACAACCTTTACGGGCTCAAATGTATATTGGTTGAATGTTTTAACAACAACATATTCAATATCTCTACCTACTGTAAGTGCGGTGTTGGATGGCAACGTCCATGGAGTCGTCGTCCATGCAAGGATATGTACATCTCCGTCAACATCGTTGAATAAAGCAGATGAATCTTTCTTAACTTTAAACTGAGCCACAACCGTTGTATCTGAAACATCACGATACGTTCCAGGCTGGTTCAATTCGTGAGAAGAAAGTCCTGTTCCTGCTTTCGGAGAGTAGGGCTGGATTGTATACCCTTTATACAACAAGCTTTTGTCATATAATTGCTTCAACAACCACCAAACAGTTTCCATATATTTTGACTTGTACGTGATGTACGGATCATCAAGGTCTACCCAATATCCGATTTTTTCTGTAAGGTTATTCCATACATCGGTATAACGCATTACAGCTTCACGACAAGCTTTATTATAATCTTCAATAGAGATTTTTTTGCCAATATCTTCTTTTGTAATTCCTAATTCTTTTTCTACACCCAGTTCCACAGGAAGACCATGCGTATCCCAGCCTGCCTTACGGAAAACCTGCTTTCCGTTTTGAGTCTGGTAACGGCAGAAAATATCCTTCAATGCTCTTGCCATTACGTGGTGAATTCCAGGCATACCGTTTGCTGAAGGCGGACCTTCATAAAAAACAAACTCAGGATTTCCCTGACGAATCTCAACACTCTTATTGAAAGTTTTATTTTGTTTCCAAAATTCCGCTACATTCTCTGCTACGTCAATAAGGTTGAGGTTTTTGTATTCTTTAAATTGGCTCATTGTAAATATCTCAATATTCGTTGATAAATTAAGTCTGCAAATTTACTAAATTTTGTCGGTTTATAAGATATGTTTTCTGTAGGTAATTTCTATTAAAAACTTCAATTTCAGAAATATAAATGAAAAGAGGAGGGAAAAGTGAATAATGAGTGAATTTTCAACTTTATTTTTTAGATGAATTTTCATTCTTTTTTATTCAATAGAAGCGGGCTTTAGCCTGCTTAAAAAATAGATAACGATCTGTTGGCTTTAGCCAAAACCTAAATATAATCTCTCGCAGATCACACAGATTTCGCAGATTTATCCATAATCATCTGTAAAAACTCATGCTATTTGTGTGTTAAAAATAAAAACATCCAATCTGAAACAGTACAATAGCACGATCATTGCTTGAAATCTCGTATATTTAAACAGAACTAAACCCAAATGCTGTATGAAAATCTTCTCCAAACTGATGGTTGCTATTTGTTTAATCACTACAATTATCACACAGGCCCAAAATAACTATCCACAAAACTATTTCCGTAACCCACTGAATATTCCTATGCAGTTGGCTGCCAATTTTGGTGCGGTAAGAACCAATCATTTCCATATGGGATTGGATCTGAGGACGAACAGTCAGGAAAATTTATCTGTATTGGCTGCAGCAGATGGCTATGTAAGCAGAATAAAAGTAGAACGATATGGCTTCGGAAATGCGGTGTACATTACCCATCCGAATGGTTTTACTACAGTCTATGCCCATTTGAATAAATATTTTGATAAGCTGGATGAGTATGTAAAGGAGAAGCAATACAAAGATGAAAAATGGGAACAGGATATTACCTTCCAGCCGGGACAGTTTCCGGTGACAAAAGGGCAGCTTATTGCTTTGAGTGGAAATACCGGTGGTTCAGCAGGACCACACTTACATTTTGAAATACGAGATACCAAAACAGAAGAATGTCTTAATCCGCTATTATTTGGATTTAATATTCCGGATTCTGTAGCCCCTATTGTCAGTGGATTGTATTGGTATGACCGTAGATTCAGTACTTACGAGCCCGGAGCTAATGGAATTGCCGTTAAAAAAGCTGGAAATGTTTACACAGCTGATGTTGTAAAAGTTAATTCTCCAATGATAAGTTTTGGAATTAAAGCCGTAGATAAAGCCAACCAGGGATTTAATCTGGGGATTTATAAGGCCGAAATCTTGATGGATGGAAAGTTAATCTATGGTTTTAGCATTGATAAGGTAAGCTATGATGATACCCGTTATCTGAATGGCTGTATAGATTACACTAAATTTATTAGGGATAAAGTAGGAGTTCAGCATCTGTCTGCATTGCAAGGAATGAAACTGCAAAATTACAGTGCGCCCAATCTGTCAGGAATTATCAGCCTTCAGGATGAAAACGTTCACAATATTGAAATTGTTTTAAAAGATGTAAAAGGAAATACCAGCCGATTAATTACAAAAGTTCAGTTGACTAATGCCGGAAGCGGAATTGCAACTTCCGGAAAAACAATTTTAGCCAATGAAGAGAAAACTCTTACCACTGAAAATGCAGAAATCAACTTCAGTAAAAATGCTGTGTATGATGCTGTGAATTTTAATATGTACGAAAAAAACAGTTCGGATGGGAACGCCGTTTCCAATACCATTGTTTTGCAGAATCCATATCTTCCGGTTCAGGATTATTACACCTTGAAAATAAAACCTAACAGGAAACTTTCCAAAGAAGAAAAAGAAAGAGTAGTGGCTTTGTTTAATTATGGAAGTGATAAAGATGCTGTAAAAGCAAAATGGAATAGTGATCAGGCAGAAGCTCAGTTCAACAGGTTGGGCACTGCGGAATTGATATTGGATAACAGCCTGCCATCAGTTTCATCAAACTGGAAAGAAGGAGCTATTGTAAACGGTGGTCCTTTACGGTTAAAAGGAAGCACAAAAGTGGGTGATATTGTTTCATTCAGAGCGGAATTAGATGGTAAGTGGCTTCGGTTTGCCCGTGAAAAAAATGATTTTGTGTATGTTTTTGACGAGAAATGTCCAAAAGGCTCAGGTTCTCATACTTTAAAAGTCACAACCATCAATAGCGCAGGAAATACGAATACACAGAATTTTACATTTCAGAGATAAATGATTGGGAAGGTGTAATCTTTTGATTTTTTACTGTTTCAATCCTTTAATTTTAAATAAATTTGTCCTTTAAAAATTAAAATCATTGGAATTTCATCCATTCATCGAACAATCGAGCACACAGGAAATAAAGGCATTTCAGGAAGAAAAACTTCAGCAGCTTCTGGTTTATCTTGAAGGTAATTCACCTTTTTATCAGAGACTGTTTAAAGAAAATAATATCAATGTAAGAGAGATCCAAACATTGGAAGATCTGCAGAAGATTCCTGTGACAACAAAGAATGATCTGCAGCAGTATAATCATGATTTTTTCTGTATTACTCCTGATAAGATTGTAGATTATAGCACTACTTCGGGAACGTTGGGGGATCCGGTAACTTTCGGGTTGTCTGATGGAGACCTTGAGAGGCTGGCATACAATGAAGCCATATCTTTTGCCTGTGCCGGAATTCAGAAAGGAGATGTAGTACAGATGATTACTACCATTGATAAACGTTTCATGGCAGGACTTGCTTATTTTTTAGGATTAAGAAAGATGGGTGCCAGCGTTGTCAGGATGGGACCGGGAATACCTGAGTTACAATGGGATTCTATTTTCAGATACAAACCGAAATACCTGATTACTGTACCTTCATTTTTACTGAAGATGATCGATTATGCTGAAAAACATGGCCTGGATTATAAAAATTCAAGTGTTTATGGAGCAGTATGCATTGGGGAAAGCATCAAAAATCAGGACTTTACAGATAATATTCTTTCGCAGAAGATCAAAGAAAAGTGGGATATTAAGCTCTTTTCCACGTATGCTTCTACAGAAATGAGTACAGCTTTTACCGAGTGTGAGTTTCAAATCGGAGGACATCATCATCCTGAGTTAATCATCACAGAAATTCTGGACGATGAAGGAAATATTGTAAAAGAAGGGGAGAGTGGAGAACTTACGATTACTACTTTAGGTGTAGAAGCTATTCCTTTGCTGAGGTTTAAAACCGGGGATATTGTAAAAGCGCATTATGAACCATGTGAATGTGGAAGGAATACGATGCGACTGGGGCCTGTGATCGGAAGAAAACAGCAGATGATCAAATATAAAGGTACAACACTGTATCCGCCTGCTATGAATGATATTCTGAATGATTTCAGCAATATTCTGTGTTACCAGATCGTGATTCAGGCTAATGAGATCGGACTGGATGAAATTATCATCAAATTAAGTACAGATCAGGAAACTGAAAACTTTGTGAATGAGGTAAGAGATCATTTCCGTGCAAAACTGAGAGTAAGCCCAAAAATTGAAATCATCGATTTTAATATTCTTTCTAAAACTGTTTTTAATCCAAATAGCAGAAAACCAATTACTTTTATTGATTTAAGATAAAACTAAGAATAAAGAATGATAAAAAATTGATTTTTATAATATCTTTAGGCCCTTAAATAAAAAGCTAATAAAAAAATATGAGAAAATTATTATTGCTATTCTTTATGGTAATAGGTGTAGTAACCTTTGCTCAAGACCAAATTAATGTTGAATCTGGAAATTTTGACTTTTTAAAGGATCAGACAGAAGTAAATGTTCAGGTGAAATTTGAAAATGTTGCTTTTCAGGTAGAGAATTATACTGAAACGCAATATATAGAAAAAAGAAAGACAGAAACTATAGCTAAAAAGGGTGAAGAAGCCTGGGGGAAATGGATTGGAGAATGGGATAAGTTTAAAAGCACAGAATATCTAGATTATTTTCTGAAAGGAATTAACAGAAAGTCTAAAAAAACTGTTTTCAAAAAAGATGCTCATGCTAAGTATACACTCATTGTTGATGCAAAATGGATTTATGCGGGATGGCATGGTGGATTAATAGGACAGGAAGCTAAATTAACATCAGATCTCACTTTCGTAGAAACAGACAATCCATCAAATGTTGTGATGAAGCTTAAGGGAGATAAAGTTCTTGGAAAACCACAGAATAAAGATTTCGTTATGGAGTATGGAAGGATTGCAGGAGCCTACGAACAAACAGGGAAATATTTAGGAAAAAAAATTAAGGAAGTTATAAAGTAATAAAACAAAAAACGGTCTGAATTTCAGACCGTTTTTTTATTCTTGAGTTTGTTCTTTTTCAAGTTTGATGAGGTTGGCAAGATTCTTAATCACTGTATCATGCTTTTTCACAAAAGGATTGTCCTTATTCCAGACATATCCGGCTAATACTGCGCAGATCTTTTTCTTTACATCCGGGTTTTCAGGTTGATGGAAGAATAATTCCTGAAGATTTCCGGTGTACCATTCTTTTACATAAGTAGTGAAGACATCCACACCATATAAAATATAATCCGTGTATTCTGTTTGCCAGTCGATTTTTTCACCATTCAGCTGTCTTAATGCCAGTTTAGCAGCCAGCATTCCTGATTCTGTAGCGAAAGCCATTCCCGAAGAAAAAACAGGATCAAGGAATTCCGAAGCGTTACCGGTTAAGGCGAATCCGTCTCCGAATAATGTCTTTACAGAACATGAATAGTCTTTCAGGTGTTTGGGCTCAAAAAGGAACTCTACGTCACCAAAACGTTTTACATAATAATCTGAAAGGGAAATTGCTTTTCTTAAAGCCTCGGCAGTATCTCCGTTCTCAGATAATTTATCAATATATTCAGTTGGGCCTACAATCCCTAAACTTGTATTTCCATTAGAAAAAGGAATCACCCAAAGCCATACTTCGGTTTCAATAATATCAAAAGAAATCAAAGTGCCTTCCTCTCCAGGCTCTCTGTTACTATCATTTACATGAGAAAATATTGCAGAATGAGGTGAAAGTTTTGAAGGTTTTTCAAGATCAAGCAAACGGGGTAAAACTCTTCCGTAGCCGCTTGAATCAATCACGAATTTTGCGTGGATTTCTTTAGTTTCTCCGTCTTTAGTTTTTACCGTTGTGATAGAATCTGTACCATCAAACTTGATATCGATAACTTCCGTTTCAAATTCAAGGTCTACTCCTTTATTAATTACTTCCTGAGCCAGGGTATTATCAAAATCAGCTCTAGGAACCTGCCAGGTCCAGTCCCAGCCTTCCCCGAATTTATTGCTGAAATCAAAAATGCAGACTTCGTCACCACGAAGGAAACGGGCACCCAGTTTTTTTTCAAAGCCCATTTTATCTAATGCAGGAAAAAGTCCCGCCTCGTCAAAGTGGTCCATTACCCTTGGAATTAAGCTTTCACCAACTACCAGTCTTGGGAATTTTGTCTTTTCAACAACTTTTACGCTGACGTTATTCTTCTTTAAGTATGATGAAGAAACGCATCCGGAAGGTCCTGCTCCGATTACAAGAACGTCAACAAATTCTTTGCTCATCTTTGATTTTTTATTTTAATAATAACTTTTATCTTTGCCGCAAAATTAGTGACAAATAATTAATATTTTACAAAATTATCAACTATTACTTTTAATTGATGAAAATAAATAACTTTTTAGAACTGAAAGACTTTCAAAAAATTATCATTGGAAATGAAAAAATAGAACTGGATGAATCACTTTTATCAAGAGTGAATACAAGTTTTCAGTTTTTAAAGGAATTTTCAAAAAATAAAGTAATATATGGTGTGAATACCGGTTTTGGACCAATGGCCCAATTCAAAATCAGTGATGAGGATACACACCAGCTTCAGTATAACCTAATTAGAAGCCATTCTTCGGGAATCGGAAATCCTTTACCTGCTCAGGAAGTGAAAGCTTGTATGCTGGCAAGACTGAACACCTTATCATTAGGAAATTCAGGAGTGCATGAGTCTGTTATTTACCTTCTTCAGGAACTTATTAATAGAGATATTACACCATTAATTTTTGAACATGGAGGAGTAGGAGCAAGCGGTGATCTTGTTCAGTTAGCTCATCTTGCCTTGGTATTGATTGGTGAAGGAGAAGTATTCTATAAAGGAGAAAGAAAATCTACCAAAGACGTTTTTGAAATAGAAGAGCTGCAACCAATACAGGTTGAGATCCGTGAAGGACTAGCTTTAATGAACGGAACTTCTGTAATGTCAGGAATTGGTATCGTTAATGCTTATAAAGCGAATCAGTTAACAGATATTTCTATTAAGCTTTCCTGTGCCATCAACGAAATTGTTCAGGCTTATGACGATCATTTATCAGAGGCTTTAAACGGAACAAAAAGACACTACGGTCAGCAGAAAGTAGCAGAAAGAATGCGTGCGCACCTTGCAGACAGTAAACTGATCAGAAAAAGAGCAGATCATTTATACACCCACTTTGAAGAACAGGAAAAGGTTTTCAAGGAAAAAGTACAGGAATATTATTCTTTAAGATGTGTACCGCAGATTTTAGGCCCGGTATTAGATACATTAGAATATACGGAGAAAGTTCTTGAAAATGAGATCAATTCTGCTAATGATAATCCGATTATCAATGTTGAGGATCAGCATGTTTACCACGGTGGGAATTTTCACGGAGACTACAT
Source organism: Chryseobacterium sp. StRB126 (assembly GCF_000829375.1). Taxonomy (NCBI): domain Bacteria; kingdom Pseudomonadati; phylum Bacteroidota; class Flavobacteriia; order Flavobacteriales; family Weeksellaceae; genus Chryseobacterium; species Chryseobacterium sp. StRB126. Next base: position 5,320,815 of record NZ_AP014624.1, on the reverse strand, counting down.
CTCTCTGGAAATGGACAAACTAAAAATTGTGGTAACCAAGCTTACGATGTTGGCTGAGAGACAGCTGAACTATCTTTTAAATGCTAAAATCAACGAAATTTTGCCTCCTTTTGTAAATTTAGGTAAATTAGGATTCAATTTCGGAATGCAGGGTGTACAGTTTACAGCAACTTCCACTACAGCAGAAAGCCAGATGTTGTCTAATCCTATGTATGTTCACAGTATTCCGAATAATAATGATAATCAGGATATTGTAAGCATGGGAACCAATGCGGCGGTAATTTGCAGAAAGGTGATTGAAAATGCCTTTGAAGTATTAACAATTGAAGCCATTACAATCATTCAGGCTATTGAATATCTTGGTTTCCAGAATGAAGTTTCATCGTCTACAAAAGAATTGTACGATGCGATTAGAAAAATAATTCCTGCATTCTCAGATGATATGGTGATGTATCCGTATCTGGAGGAAGTGAAGAAATATTTAAAGACAATGTAATTATTATCTGTAATCAATTGTCTTTAAAAAAGAAAAACGAGGTAACTTAAAAAAACTAAAACAAAATAAACACTAACGCATGAAATGTGCAATTGTAACAGGAGGCTCCAGAGGAATCGGGCGGGCAATCTGTATAAAACTGGCTGAAGAGAAGAACTACCATATATTGATTAACTACACTTCCAATGAAGCTGCAGCAAAGGAAACTTTGGCAAAAGTAGAAGAGTTGGGTGCTACAGGAGAAATTCTTAAGTTTGATGTAGGGAATACAGAAGAAGTACAGCAGGTATTAACAGCATGGCAGGAGAGTAATCCTGAAGCTGTGGTAGAAGTTATTGTTAATAATGCCGGAATTACTAGAGACGGGTTGTTTATGTGGATGCAGAAAGAAGACTGGAATAGTGTAATTAATACCAGTTTAGACGGTTTCTTCAATGTTACTAATTTCTTTATTCAAAAATTGCTTCGTAATAAATACGGAAGAATCATCAATATGGTTTCAGTATCCGGAGTAAAAGGAACAGCCGGTCAAACGAACTATTCAGCAGCTAAGGGAGCATTGGTTGGCGCTACAAAAGCTCTTGCACAGGAAGTTGCTAAAAGAAATGTTACTGTAAATGCAGTCGCACCAGGGTTTATTAAAACCGATATGACTCAGGAGTTCAATGAAGATGAATTGAAAGCAATGATTCCTGCCAACAGATTTGGTGAAGCAGAGGAAGTTGCAGATCTTGTAGCGTTTTTGGCATCCAGAAAATCTTCATACATTACAGGAGAAGTCATTAATATTAACGGTGGAATTTACTCATAAATAATCTAACAATATACCAATGTACCAGCGTACCAATGTTGATTGAATATCAATAAAAATATTGTTACATTGCTAGACTGATACATTGTTAAATTCAATATGAACAAATGGAAAATAGGGTTGTAATTACCGGAATGGGAATTTATTCCTGCATCGGGACGTCTTTAGAAGAGGTCAGGGAATCCCTATATCAAGGAAAGTCCGGAATTGTCCTGGATCAGGACAGAAAAGAATTTGGTTTCAGGTCAGGGCTTACAGGAATTGTTCCAAAACCTGATTTAAAGAACCTTTTGAACAGACGCCAGCGTGTAAGCATGGGAGAAGAAAGTGAGTATGCTTATCTTGCTACCCTTGATGCACTGAAACAGGCCAATCTTGATGAAGCCTTTTTAGATACCCATGAAGTTGGGATTTTATACGGAAATGACAGTGTTTCTCAGGCAGTAGTAGAGTCTATTGACATTGCAAGAGAAAAGAAAGATACTACATTGATGGGATCGGGCGCGATTTTTAAATCAATGAACTCAACTGTAACAATGAACCTTTCTACGATTTTTAAACTGAAAGGAATTAACCTTACCATCAGTGCGGCCTGCGCAAGCGGTTCACATTCCTTAGGGCTTGCTTATATGATGATTAAGAACGGGTTTCAGGATATGATCATCTGTGGTGGTGCTCAGGAAACCAACAAATATTCTATGGCGAGCTTTGACGGATTAGGCGTTTTTTCAGCAAGAGAAGATGAGCCTACAAAAGCATCAAGACCTTTTGATGCTAACAGAGATGGCTTAATTCCAAGTGGTGGAGCAGCCTCTTTAATTGTTGAAAGCCTGGAATCTGCTCAAAGAAGAGGGGTTCCTGTTATTGCTGAAATCATAGGATATGGTTTTTCATCAAACGGAGGTCATATTTCAACTCCGAATGTTGATGGGCCGGCTTTAGCAATGGACAGAGCCTTGAAACAGTCAGGGTTAAAAGCTTCAGATATAGACTATATCAACGCCCATGCTACTTCCACTCCAATTGGTGATGCCAATGAAGCCAAAGCTATTTACGAGATTTTTGGAAGTGAAGTTCCGGTAAGTTCTACGAAATCTATGACGGGACACGAGTGCTGGATGGCTGGTGCAAGTGAAGTTATTTACTCAATCCTGATGATGCAGAATGATTTTGTAGCTCCGAATATTAATCTGGAAAATCCTGATAGTGAAGCACAAAAGATAAATTTAGTCTCCAAAACAAAAAATCAAAAAATTGATGTATTTTTGTCGAATTCTTTTGGGTTCGGGGGAACCAATTCTGCACTAATAGTTAAAAAATTTGATTAAAAACATGGAAAGGGAAAAAATTGTTGCTATTGTTAATGATTTTCTGGTTAACGAATTTGAAGTTGACGGAGATGAAATCAGTAATGATGCTAACCTTAAAAATACACTGGGACTAGACAGCTTAGATTACATTGATATGGTCGTAGTGATTGAATCCAATTTCGGAGTGAAATTAGGAGAAGCAGACTTCAAGAAAATGGTGACATTTGATGATTTCTATACAACGATTGAAAGAAAGATCGCTGAGAAAAAAGCATAGTTATTAAGTAATCTATATTCCTTATAAGGTACCAATGTAATAATAGAAGAGGATACTCAGAGATATTGTTACATTGGTACTCTGTTATATTAGCAAACTGTATTTATGAACAAGTGGAAAGGTAAATCTAAAGGGACGGTTCTGGGCTACAGAATATTCGTCTGGTGTATTAGAAATATCGGCATCAGAAGTTCATATTTTGTCTTATACTTTGTGGCTGCTTATTATGTTCTGTTTCAGAAAAAAAGCAACCAATACATTCTCTATTACTTCCAGAAAAGACTTCATCTAGGCTATTGGAAAGCCAAACGCTCCATTTTTAAAAGCTACTTCACTTTCGGACAGATTTTAATTGATAAAACGGCTATTTCTGCCGGCTTGAGAGAAAAATACACCTATGAATTTGATGGTATTGAAAATCTGAGAAATCTTTTGGCTGCCAAGAAAGGAGGAGTTCTGATCAGTGCTCATATCGGTAACTTTGAAGTAGCAGAACATTTCTTTGCAGATATTGATTTTGACTGTCAGATCAATCTGGTTACTACAGATCAGGAAATTACTGTCATTAAGGAATACCTGGAAAGTGTTTCTGTAAAAAAGAGCAATATCAAATTCATTTATGTCAAAGAAGATATGTCGCATATCTTTGAGATTAATCAGGCATTGTCCCATAATGAATTGATCTGCTTTACCGGAGACCGCTATTTTGAAGGTTCAAAATTCCTGGAAGCTGATCTGTTGGGAAAAAGTGCCAAATTTCCGGCTGGCCCATTTCTTATTGCATCCCGATTGGGTGTACCTGTTGTGTATGTCTACGTAATGAAAGAAAAAAATCTTCATTATCACTTGTATGCAAGGGTAGCTCAGAATATCAAGAACAGGGATTCTCAAGGACTTTTACAGTCTTATGTTCAGAATCTTGAAACCATGGTGAAAAAAATATCCGCTTCAGTGGTTTAATTATTTCGACTTTTGGGATGATATTGATTAATTTTTCTATTTTTATTCCCTGAAAACTAATAATAAAACTCAAAATCACTAAGGAATATTGAGAGACTGAATTTTAAAAATGATATTGTTCAAATAGGACTTTCCTGTATAGTAATCACAAAATAATATCCAAATTTCTTAAATTCCCAATCTCTTAATTAAAAAAAGCACACCCTCTTTTGAAAAAAGAATATGACATACTTGTAATCGGCAGCGGATTGGGAGGTCTTGTTTCGGCTCTTGTTTTGGCAAAAGAAGGCCTGAAGGTTTGCGTGCTGGAAAAAAATAACCAGTATGGCGGAAATTTGCAGACTTTTTCAAGGGATAAACTTATTTTTGATACCGGAGTTCATTATTTGGGTGGGCTTTCAAAAGGCCAGAATCTGAACCGTTTCTTCTCCTACTTGGAGATCATGGAGGAACTGGAACTTCAGAAGATGGATGAAGACGGATATGACAGAATTTCCTTTGGAGATGATAAGATCGAATATCCGCATGCTCAGGGCTATGAGAATTTTGTAGAGCAGCTATCCACCTATTTTCCTGAAGAAAAGGAAAATCTTGAAAACTATTGTGAAGAACTTCAGTATGTATGCAGCCAGTTTCCGAGATATCATGTAGTGGGAAAAGAGAATTACAATGAAGAAATCCTGCATTTAAATACCAAAAGATTTATAGAATCTGTAACACAGAATAAAACTCTTCAGGCAGTCTTACTAGGTTCCAATTTCCTATATGCGGGAGATTCTGAAAATGTTCCTTTTTATGTTCATGCTTTAACGGTGAATTCTTATATACAAAGTGCCTATAAATGCTTAAAAGGGGGAAGTCAGATTTCAAAGTTACTGATTAGAAAACTTCGTCAGTATGGAGCTGAAGTTCACAAACATTCAGAAGTTTCCGAATTTATTTTTAATGAAAATAATACGCTGACCTCTGTAAAAACAAAGTCAGGGAAAGAATATGCCGCTAAGCAGTTTATTTCCAATATTGAAATACGTTCTACTATTAAGCTGATTGGAGAAGGAAGATTGAAAAAATCTTTTCTGAACAGGGTTTTAAGCTGGCAGCCGGTTTCGTCATGCTTTAGTATTTATATTGTCTTAAAACCTCATTGTTTACCCCATTTTAATTACAATATCTATCATTATTCTTCGGAAAGTAAGGTTTGGAATGCATCCCGTTACAACAAAGAAGACTGGCCGGAGACCTATATGCTTTCATCTACACCTTCAAAGCATCACCCCAAGTTTGCAGAAAGTCTCACCGCTATTTCTTACATGGATTTTGATGAGGTGAAACAATGGGAAAGTACGGTGAATACAGTTGCGGATGAACATGAAAGAGGAGAACAGTATGAGAAGTTCAAACTGGAAATGACTGAAAAAATGATTGATGCCCTAGAGAAGAAGCTTCCCGGGTTAAGGCATGCAATCCAATATATATATACCTCTTCTCCTTTATCTTACCGCGACTATATCGGCAGTTTTGAGGGAAATATGTATGGCTATATGAAAAACTCAGAGAACCCTCTTAAAACTATGGTTTCTCCCCGTACAAAAATTGATAATCTTTTTCTGACAGGGCAATCTGTAAATATGCACGGAATTTTGGGTGTAACCATCGGTGCCTTCAATACCTGTGCTGAAATTCTGGGAAAAGAAACTATTGACAGCCGTTTGGACTCAATGACCTAATAAAAACAACCGTGAAAAAAACTGAGATCCATAACCTGTCATATAAAAGACTTCTCTTATATTTCTTTTTTTCCTGCCTCCTGAGCGCATGCGGAGTGTCTAAATCTGTTCATCATCTTCCTGATGTAAAACAATATACTCTGGAAGTTCCGAAGGTTAATAAGATCAATGACAGTACATTCAGCTATAAACAGAATTTTCTCACCAAAAATAAACAACAGCTTTGGGAACTTTATATTAAAGGAAATCCTTTGCAGTTGGGTTATAATAACGGAGCATTAACCCAGGATCTGATGCAGAAACAAGAGGGTATCTTCTTCTCCAAAGTGGAGGATTTTGTTCCTTCGAAGTTTAAACAGAAGCTTTTAAATATCTTCCTAAAATGGTACAACCGTAAAATGTATCTGAATATAAGAGAGGATTATCAGGCCGAATTGTATGGCTTGTCACAATATTCTTCAGGTCAATATGATTTTATTGCCCCAAGATATCTGAGAAATTTATATTTACATGGTGCTCATGATATTGGGCATGCCATGCAGGATCTGGCAATGGTAGGCTGTACTTCCCTGGCAGTCTGGAATGAAAATACAGAAGACGGTGATATGTTGATCGGAAGAAATTTTGATTTCTATGTAGGAGACGAGTTTGCCCAAAATAAGCTGGTTGAATTCGTGGAACCGGAAAATGGGATTCCTTATATGTCTGTAAGCTGGCCGGGAATGATAGGTGTGGTTTCGGGGATGAATAAGGAAGGAATTACCGTGACCATTAATGCCGGAAAATCAAGAATTCCTTTAACGGCAAAGACTCCGATTTCCCTGGTTACAAGAGAGATTTTACAATATGCTAAAAATATAGAAGAAGCGATTGCCATTGCTAAAAAAAGAAAGGTATTTGTTTCAGAATCCATTCTTGTGGGAAGTGCAGCAGATAAAAATGCAGTCATTATTGAAGTTTCACCTGAGAATTTCGGAGTGTACAGAGTACAGAATACCAGCAGAGTTCTTTGCACCAATCATTTCCAGTCTGAAGCTTATAAGGATGACAAAAGAAATCAGAAGCAGATTGAAGAAAGCCATTCAGAATACCGTTATGAAAAACTTCAGGAGCTTTTGCAGAAAGAAAAGAAGATCACTCCCGAAAAGATGGCTTCTATTTTAAGAAATAAATCCGGCTTAAAGGATAAAAGTATAGGTTATGGAAATGAAAAAGCACTCAATCAGCTATTGGCTCACCATGCCGTTATATTTTCACCTCAGAAAAAACTGGTTTGGGTTTCTTCCAATCCTTATCAGCTTGGAGAATTTGTTTGTTATGACCTGAATGAGATTTTTTCCGGTAAGCAGTTATCACAAAGTCTGCTGGCGAAAACAGAATTGAATATTGCAAGAGATCCATTTGCAGATTCTGAAGCATTTCAAAACTATGAACTGTCCAAAATGTACGGGAAAGAAATTAATGAGGCTGCTGATTATAAAAACACGCTGTTGACAGATGATGTAATCCCATCCTATCAGGCTATGAACCCCGATTTTTGGCTGGTCTATTATCAATCAGGAAAGTATTATTTTAGCAAAAAAGAATATTCAAAGGCAAAAATGGAGTTTGAAAAAGCATTGACAAAAGAAATTACAACAGTTCCCGACAGAAAAAATGTTGAAAAATACCTGAGGAAAACTTTAAAGAAACTGAAATGATCCCCAAATATATAAAACTGCTGTTCTGTATTCCTTTTGTTATTATCATCTGCTATTCTGTGTATTTGTGCACTGTTTACAGCTCAATACCTGACACCATCACTATTCATGGGTACGGAAGTATGAAAGACAATTATGGAAGCAAGATCTTTCTTGTATTTCCCGTACTGATGAATCTGGCTGTTCTTGTGTTTATTTGGTTGATTATCAGAAGACCTGATAAAATAAAATTTACTTTTGAAATCAATGAGGAGGAAAGAGAAAAAATATACCATATCACCCAGCTAGCTCTGGTTATTATTTCGATATTTGTTACCATAATGATGACACCACTATCATTTGCTGATGTGGTCTTTAAATAATTGATTATGAAAAAACTTTTAACCTTATTCTTTACCGCATCTACTCTTTTATTCTTTTCTCAGGATAGAAAAGAGATCGGAGATACTTTCATTAAAGCTTTGCTTGTAGATAAAAATGCAGAAAAAGCACATTCTTATTTCGATCCTTCCGTAGCAGGACAAATTCCGGTGGATCAGCTTAAAGCTATTCCAGACCAGCTTCAGAGTCAGGTTGGAGGATTGAAAAATATCCTTGAAGTAAATAATGAAGGAAACACCTACTATTACTATTCCGAATTTGAAAAAACAAAACTTGACATTCAAATTACTTTTGGAGAGAATAATAAGCTGATGGGTTTCTTTCTGGTTCCTCATAAAACATTTGAAAAACCAGATGAGAAAACCACACTTAAAATAAAAAGTGATGGAATTGAACTGAATGGAACGCTGTTGCTTCCTCCTTCCAACAATAAAAAGAAACTGGTTATTTTCGTTCATGGCTCAGGAGCACATGACAGAGACGAAACCATTGGGGAAAATAAACCGTTTAAAGATATAGCAGAATACCTTTTAGCCAACGGAATTGCTTCTTACCGATATGATAAAAGAACCTATTCCTACCCTGAGACATTTAATGAAAAATCTACTGTAGAAGAGGAGACGGTCAATGATGCAGTAAACGCAGCTCTTTATTTTAAAAATAATGCTGATTACAAAGGATATCAGATTATCATTCTTGGGCATAGCCAAGGAGCGTATATGATGCCAAAAATTGCAGAAAAGGCTCAGGTTTCAAAATATGTTTTTATGGCCGGGAATGCGAGACCATTACAGGATTTATTAGTGGAACAGTATGATTATCTTCATGCTATAGATCCAGCTAAAGTTCCAGCTGAGGCTGTACAGGAAGTAAAAAAGCAGGTATCATTTTTAAACTCGCCTAAATTTAATGTAAGTTCACCCTCATCAGAACTTCCTTTGGGACAATCTGCACCCTATTGGAAATATTTGAAGGATTACAATCAGCTTAATGAGGTTAAAAAAGTAAAAGCTCCTATGTTTTTTGCACAAGGGGGCAGAGATTATCAGGTAACTGAGAAAGATTTCAGCCTTTGGAAAGAAACATTAAAAAATGATAAAACAGCAGTTTTTAGGTTTTATCCTGCATTAAGTCACTTATTTATTTCCGGCACCGGTAAACCATCTCCAAAAGATTATGAAATAAAAGGGAAGGTGGATGAACAGTTCTTGAAAGACCTGACACAGTTTATCCTGAATTAATTGAATTACAAATTTTGTTATAATGAGCCTGGAACTTTATTCCAGGTTTTTTTAATTGCTTTCCGGACTTACTTTATTTAAAAATAAAAAAGAAGCTATTCCTGCAACAGCAGAAAGTGTGGTACTTAAAATAAAGCTGCCGATAATATATTGCAGAAGATTGTTCTTAATCAGCTCAAAGTTTAAATCCTGATTTAAAATATCACTATCACCACTTACAAATGGTGCTCCCAGAAATAGAGAGGCAGCAATAATGAAAGGAATAAAAGGAGGGAGACTCACATTGGAGGCTACAAATGCAAGGACTTTATTGAGCTTAAAAAGTACAGATAAGCTGATCACCAGAAGCGTCTGGAATCCCCAGAAAGGTGAAAGGCCAATAAAAACTCCCAATGCTATAGAAAATGCTTTCGTACGGTTACTTCCGTCACTTTCTAACACATCTTCCTTTATGAACCTTTTAAAGCTTTTTTTTTTGAAATTATTCACGAAGTTTCTCGGAATAATGTAGAATAGGGTAATGGTTACCAAAATTGTATTCAGAATACTGATTCGGGTAAAATCCTTAAACGGTCTGAAGTGAGAAACACGCTCCGCAGGATCATAGAGAACTTTAATGGGAACATTTTTTACAGGAACATGCCTCCAGGCAGTTCTTACGATAATTTCAATTTCAAATTCAAACTTAGGGGTAAAATATTTTTTAGGAATTTTATGCAAAGGATAAAGCCTGTATCCGGATTGAGTGTCTTCCAGTTTAATTCCGGTTTCAAACCAGAACCAGAAATTGGAAAATCTGTTTCCGAAACTGCTTTTCTTTGGAATCCCATCCTGAGACATATTTCTGTTTCCAATCAGCAGAACATCTTCATCTTCCTGAAGAAGAGCTTCTACAAATACAGGGATATCGTCGGGATAATGCTGCCCGTCAGAATCAATGGTTACGGCATAAGCATACCCCAATTCTTTTGCCTTTCTGAAGCCTGTTTTAAGCCCGTTTCCTTTCCCTTTATTCTCAGGTAAGGAAATTATTGTAATCTGAGGATATTGGTTCAAGATCTGAGGTGTGGAATCGGTGGAACCATCATTAACCACAATAATACTTTCGGTGTAATCTAAAACACCGTCAATTACCCTTTTCAGGGTCTTCTCATTATTATAAGTAGGTATTAAAATGCAGATTTTCCTTTCGGAAATTGCATTTTGTACTTCAGCAAGGGACATGTTTTTATTTTAAAGTGGCTCTTTCAGCCTCGGTAATAGTTTTAGACTGCAATGCAAACCTTTTGATATAGTTTTTTAAAGCAGCATTCTGTTTACTGTAATTATTCAGGAGAAATGTTTTATCATCTTTTAAGCTTCCTCTGTATCCCACAATTTTAGGGATGTTTTCCTGAACACTTAATCTTATCAGACGAAGTTCAGCGTTATTGGGATTGCTTTTAATGATGCCCTCAAGGTTAGTAGCACCAGTCTTTACAAGTGCTTTTCTGTTTCCTTTAGATACCTTTGCTTCCATAATTTTGGCAGCTGCTTTATACCCTAAAGTGATCGGATCAGAACCTGACTGCTTTTCTGCAACGTCAATGAAATTCGAGGTATTGGTACTGGAATCATTAGCCTTGGCATAGCTGTTTCTGAGTGCTTCAAGATCAGACTGAAAGAAAAATATAAATGCCGCTACGAAGGATAAAATAAGTTTCATGACATTAATTTTTTATAGCTTACAGACAATTTCAATGCAATAGTCTCGCCAAAAGAGGTTACGTTTTTTACTTTAACATCTTCTCCATCCTCTGTAATATCCAGTTGAAGTTTAAGATCAGGAGTTTCAAAAGGATTGATAATAGCCATGAATTTTACATTTGAGGCCGTTTTTAAAAATAATTTTGAACCTGTCAACTCTTCAGTCAGTTCTTTAATAATCTGCATCATACAAACTCCTGGAGTTACAGGGTTTCCTGGGAAATGCCCCTTGAAAATGTCGTGGTTCTTATTTAAATGGATTTGAGCAATAAAACTTCCGTTCTCGGTCTTTTCGTATGAAGTAAGGGTGTAAAAATCTGTAAGAATGGTCTGCATGATCTTATTTTTTAAGATTAAATGGATGATGAATTTCGGTTTGAAAACGATATTACTCTGTTTTTCATGTTGGAAATCATTCAGTTTCGGTTATTTGAAATAGTTTTATATTGATCTTAAAATCCTTATGTTTTAAGTTTAAACTGTCTGCGAAGATATGCTTTTTTGCATCAAAAGTAAAATCGATCTTTTCCCTGTTGTTTTTTGTGTAAATGATCTGCTTCAACATATTATTGTCTTTATTGAAGAACAGATAATAGCTTTTATTGTCAATCTTAGAGAGATAGATTGCAGCATTTTCATTTTCAAAGCTTTCACTCACCGGATATTGTCTTTTTAAGAGCTGCTGAAAATCATTTTTCAGAAAGTTAATAACAATTTTCTTATCCAGGTCAGGAAGTACATAGTTGAGCTTAAAATTTTGATCTGAGATTTCAAAATCAATTAGTTTATTCCCGAAATCAGAAGTTAACGCGACACGATGCGTGGTTTCATTCAATTTTTTGATAATCAGAATCCCGCTTACATGATTTTTATAAATATCCATCTGACATTTATAAACATAGTCTTCAGCAGACGAAAAATATAGATTTTCAACTGTTTTTTCTTTTGCCGGAACTGGCTTCACATCAGTAAGCTGATAGGATTTGCAAGAAACAGCCAATACCAGAATAAGGCTATAAAGTAAATTCTGACGCAGGAATGGAAGCATTGATCTTTGTATTTTTGAAAACAATATTAGTTGTATCTCCCGAAGCTTCGGTCATATTCACCTGAGAAACCGTAGACTGGGTTTTAGGGAAGAACAGTTCAATTTGCTTAATGTATTTTAAAAGCTGTGAAGTCTTTGGAACAAATTTCGCCACATTGTAATTTCCGTTTTTGAAATAAGTTACTGTAAACTCAGGATCATTGAACATTGTTCCGTTTGAGCTTCCGACAATCAGTTTATTGATCTTTTCGAAAGTTTTGCTTTTGGCATCTACAGACGATTTTTTCCCCTGGTCATTGATGTAGATCTTGTTGCTTTTAAAAACAATACTGTACTGATAAGGTTTGGTGTATTTCCAGCTTAGCATATTAGGAGTCTGCAAAGACATTTTTCCATAAGTAACAATGCTTTTATCCAGAAAATCCATTTTTTTGGTCTGGGTAAAATCACTCTGTAAAGTTTTGATTTCCTTAGTGTCTGCAGTAACCTTGGATACAAATGCTTTAGCTTCTGCTCCGGCCATGGCTGTATTTTGAGCAAAAAAGAAACCGGATACCAGTAAAAATGCTCCGAAAGCAATATTTTTAATCATTTTTTCTTGAATTTGTAATGGAATCAACCGTAAAAGTTGAATACTTTTTATCTGCCAAAAATACTAATAAATCAGCCAGTACACGATACGTTTTTTCTGAAGTATCGTGAAGGAGAATAATGCTTCCTTTTCTTAAACTTTTAGTTACTCTTTGATAGATTTTCTTTTCATCATCAATAATGGTGTCCAGAGAACGAACATTCCATCCGATGCTGGTTTTATGAGTCCTTTGGATTGCTTTAGCAATACTCGGATTGGTTACTCCGAATGGGGGTCTGTATAAATTGGTTTGTATATTCCCAATATCCTTCATGATTGTATCACAGTTTTCAATTTCTGCAATCATTTTTGAAGTCGATAAAAAACCTGTTGAATTGGAATGTGATAAGGTATGATTCCCGATGGTATGGCCTTCTGCAATAATCCTTTGGAAGGTTTCAGGATATTTTTCAATCTGTTTTCCGATACAGAAAAAAGTTGCCTTAATCTCGTGTTCTTTAAGCAAGTCTAAAAATTTCGGGGTGAATTCAGTAGGGCCATCATCAAAAGTAAGAGCCACTTCCTTGATTTTCGTTCTTTTATGAGTAATACTGTTGACGAAATATCCCAGCTCAATAGCAAATGATCCCCAAACCACTACTGCTGAAAAAGCAAGGAAACATGCAATATACACCCAAATGCTTCCCTGAAACGCATAGATAAAAACGTTACAGAAGAGATAAAACAGGATGAATGAATAATGTCTCATGATTGGGTGTTTTTTTATTTCTGACAGAAATTCTTGCTTCGTCAGAATGACAATTGTAACCAATTTATGTCTGTTGGATCTATTTTAGAACTCTTTTTATCACTCTGTAAGATTCTGACCAATAAATTTAAATTACCTATGCTGAGATTTCACGCTTCACTTCGTTTCGCTGTGAATAACAACAATTACTTTATAATAAAATGATTATGCTCTTTCCAATAATACCAAGCTATGATCGCTACCTGCCAAGTGATTGTAAAGAATTACATTTTTCACTTCTCCTTTTGTCGCTGTATTAATCATCATCACTTCCGGGATCAGCTGTTCCTTAAGAATCTGACAAGCGATAAACGTAGAGAAACCACTCGCTGTATTAAACTCTCCACTCAAATGTTTGTAATATAATAATGCCGAATCTGGAAACAGATCCATGGCTTTTGTATAATAAGCATCAGAATCTTTATCTCCGCTGAAGCCTAAAATTACGGCATTAATATCTTTTGCGGAGAGATTGTTCTTTGTTAAAAACTCCTGTATAAAATCTGAAGTTTCCTCCAGTTCCAACCTGTTACTGATTTTAATATCGGTAAGTTTTGCGTAGGAATTTTCGGTTTTATCTTTTCCAACAACGAAAAAACTTGCTCCTTCCCCCCAAATAACACCCTTGGTCGTAGAATTCAGATAATCAGCAGGAAGATCTGATTCTTTTTTAATGGTATTATTCAGACAGTAGAGTTCCATGGTCCTGTCAGTTTGTTCATCAGTAGACCCAACCAGAACATTTTGAGCTTCACCATCCTTAATCTGAAGTTGGGCATCCAAAAATGAAAACTCCAGCGATGAAGACGTATTAACATAGGTAAAGTTGTAGGCATGGCATTGCAATCCAAGAGCAATCTGACCTGCAACGGTATTATGAGTGGACTGAATAAAAAATGTAGGAGTTAAAAATTCCTCATGATTATCAATCACATTTTTCAGAAATTTTTCAGAATCCTGTGAACAGCCCATTCCGGTTCCCACAATAATAGCATCCGGTTTTTCAATTCCTGCTTCTTTTAAAGCGTAATGTGAAGCTACAGAGCTCATTTTTACGGTTTTAGACATTCTTCTGATCATGGCCGGAGGAATGAATTCTTTGTAATTAGGTTCTATGGCCTTAATGATCTTCGCCGAATTTTCCGGAGTAAGATTCTGAAGGATATTTTCTTTTAAAGTGTCCTGAACTGAGATACAGGATGCACTATTGATGTATACTGTACTCATGATTTCGAGAAAATTAAGGTTGAACAGTTTCCGCCAAATCCAAATGAATTGGAAAGAACATGATTGATGTTTTTCTCCTTTAGTTCTGTAACAGGACTGAGATCAAATTCTTCCATTTTGGTTTTGAAATTCAGGTTCGGAAAGATAAGGCTGTGCTGCATGGCTAAAATTGAAAATACAGCTTCAATTCCGGCAGCGGCAGCCAGTGTATGTCCTGTAAATGCCTTTGTAGAACTGAATTCAGGTACCTGATTTTCTCCGAAAATTCTGATCATGGCAATTCCTTCAGATAAATCATTATTAGGTGTTGCTGTTCCATGAACATTGATATAATCGATATCTTCTTTTTGTAAACCTGAAATTTTCAGAGCTTGCTGCATGGCTAAAAATGCACCCTGTCCGTTTTCAGAAGATGCGGTCTGGTGATGGGCATCATTAGCATTTCCGTACCCGGAAAGGTAAGCCAACACCTTTTTATTTTCCTTTTTAACGATTTCTTCGGATTCAAGTACTAGGAAAGCGGCTGCTTCTCCAAGGTTCAATCCTTTTCTGTCATTATCAAAAGGAGTGTTATAAGAGTCTGTAAGAATCATCAGGGTATTGAACCCATTCAGTGTAAATTTTGATAGGGAATCTGTTCCACCAACAATGACACGATCCAAAACTCCGTTTTTAATGAGTTTGGCTCCCATCATAATAGCATTCGCAGCAGATGAGCAAGCTGTACTGATGGTGGAAACCATGCCTTTTAATCCCAAATGATCGGCAATCACCAAAGAGGAATTTCCAGCATCATGAGCATCAATATATTTTTGCTTTTCAGGAAAGTTTTCGTAAGAATAGAAATATTTTTCAGTAATATCCATTCCTCCGACGCTGGTAGAGGAGATCAGTCCGGTTCTGTACCCATTAATATCAGATATTCCTGCACTTTCTACAGCCTCTTTAGCAGCAACCATACCTAATAAAGAAGTTCTTGTTACATTGTTGTCCTCACTAAGCTGAAGTTTTTGTACAAGCTCCTCATTGGATAATTTTATTTCACCTGTTTTAATGGCTCCGGCATGGCGGGTTTCAAACATCTGAATATCTGAAATACCATGTTTTCCGGACTGTAGTGAAATAAAATTTTCCTCCACATTGTTTCCGATGGAGGAAATGATGCCCATTCCTGTTATGGCAATATTTTGATTCATTAATTAGTTTTTCTATGAATTATTTAAACGCAATGAGCGCAAAGCTTTATTTTCAAATTGTTTTTAAGCTCGCAAGGGCGTTTCACTCAGCCAAGAAAATACGATTAGTGTTCATTGCTAAGCGAAGCGCCTTTGCGACCGAAAATATTTCCGATGTTTAAAAAGCTCAGCAAACCTAGCGTTTGAAAAAAATTATTTTGTTCTGTTGTCTTCGATGAATTTAGCCATGGTATCGATAGATTGGAAAATTTCCTTTCCTTTTTTAGGATCGGCTAATTTTATTCCATAATCTTTATCAAGAAGAACGATTAATTCTAGGGCATCAATAGAGTCTAATCCTAATCCACCTCCAAATAATGGATCTGTGTCTTTAATTTCCTCTACAGAAACGTCTTCAAGGTTAAGTACTTCAATAATTTTGTGCTTCAATTCAGTTTTTAAGTTTTCCATAATTTAATTAATTTACCAATGTGTCATGTACCAGTTTACCAATAGCTAAAATTGTTACATTTCTACATTGTTATAGTGTTCCATTTTTACAAGGTTAGCAAATATACAAAAGCTTTGTAATTTTCCTGAAATAATTCAACCCAGCCACACAATACTTTATCCGCTTTTCCGGATTGGAGAATCTGTTCAGCATAATCGTTTAAAAATTTTTCATCAAATTCATCCAAAACAAAAAAAGCATTCTCTGTCTGCATTTTGTGTTTAATGCTGATCTCACCTACACAGATGTTAGGTAAGGTATAAACAAAGACTGCCGGGCTAGGGAAGTAGTTCTCCTGAGAATTAATGCTTTCCTGGTATTTGAAATCAGTATCCAAACTGGAAGATTTGTTGGCAAAAACTAATGCAGTTCTGCTGTGATCTTCTTCTTTTAAAAGCATTTCAGAAGCAAGAAAGGCCAATTTACTCAGGCTGTCCATTTTATGAAATTTCGGATAACTGAGTTCTAAGCTTTTATAGGCTTCTTTGGCAAATTCCGGGAATGTATTGCTTTCGGTTTCAAAAATAAGGTTTTCATCAAGGATTATTTTTGAATGTTCTATGGTACAGCTGCTTATTTTCTTCATTACATTCATTTTAGCATTTTTCCAATACAATCGCCGCATTACAACCTCCAAAACCAGATGCGGTTTTCAAAATATATCTTACGGTTGCAACCTGATTTTCTTTGATAATATTCAAGGGCTGAGATACTCCCATCTCTTCAAAATTTTTAGAAGGGAGCAGGGTGTTTTGAAGAGCAGATTCCATAGAAATAATACTTTCCAATAATCCGGAAGCTCCCAGACAGTGTCCGTAATATCCTTTCATGCTGTTTAGTGGGATATTTTGAAGCTCCATTCTGCTGAAAGCGATACTTTCCATTTCATCGTTATATAATGTTGCCGTTCCATGGGCTGAAATAAAAGCGATTTCTTCTGCAGAAACATGGGCTTCCATCATAGCGTTTCTGATGCTTCCGTATAAACCGTCTCCTGTTCTGGATGGGCCTGAAATATGGTTGGCATCATTAATGGCTGAATCTCCCAAAACTTTAAATCTGCATTTATCATCTTGTGAGATTCTTCCTTCGTCAGAATGACCATTGGTGATATAAACCGCTGCTGCAGCTTCACCAATATTAATTCCGTTCCGGTTTTTATCATAAGGTTTGCAAGGCTCTGAGCCAATAGCCTGAAATGAATTGAACCCAGAAATGACAAATTCAGAAATTTCATCTCCTGCAATAACAAAGGCATCTTTATATTTTCCTGCCTGAATCATATTCTTGGCAACTGCAATAGCCATAACTCCGGAAACACAGGCATTGGAAACCACAATAGGTTTGGTTTTAAATCCGAAAAAATCAGCAATTTTATGGGCTAGTTGTGATAGATAGATACCTTCCGGTAATTCAGTCTGGTTTTTTAATAAGCTGATATTTCCTTTTGTTGTAGAAAGGATAAGAGCAGTGTCTTCCGTTATGTTATGTTTTTCAACCAGAGGTTTAATGCTTAGAAGAAGCATTTTTTCCAGTCTTGTGAATGGCAAAGTGACCTCTTGAGTAAAAACTCTATTGAACTCTTCATTCAGTTTTTCAGAATCAATCACAGAGGCATAAAAAGCATCCTGGGTTTCTATAATTTTATATAAAGCAACTCCCGATTGTCCGGTTAAAAGCGCCTTCCAGTTAGAATTAACATCAAAACCAAGGGGAGTTACGCAGTTGTAGTCTGTAATATAAATTTCCTTCTTCATGATAACCCCATTTTATCTTTCCAGGCTTGAAAAAACTCCGGATTGTATAAACATAAACTTCCGTTGCTATCCAAAAACACCTGAATGGTTTCTCCACTGCATACCAATTTATCTTCCTGATTGAAAAGCTCATATTTATAAATAAGCTTTGCGGAAACAGAATTCACGAAAGTGGTTACAATTCTGAATGTATCCCCATATTTTAAGGGAAGAAAATGTTCGCAGGTACTTTTTACAATAGGCGTTACATAGCCTGCCTTCTGAATATCAAGATAAGTAAGGCCATGCTGACGTCCGAAAGCTTCTCTTCCGTCTTCAAAATAGACAATGTAATGCCCATGCCAGACAATACCCAGCGGATCTGTCTCATTGAATCGTACTCTTACCTCTTCAGTACAGGTTAATATATTTTCGTTAGACTGCATGTTTTTTCTTCCTGAGTTTTGTTTTTATGGATGTCAGAAACTTCCTGACAATATTAGTAATAAAAATAGATTAAATATTATGAAGCTTTCTTTCGTAGAAAATAGAAATGGATACGGTTGCAATGTAAAATAAAAACAGGAATACCAGTTCTTTGGCAATGCCTCCGATTCCGCTGTTTCTTAAAATAATATCATAATAAGCGTTTAGTCCCCAGTTCATAGGAGAGAACTTGGCTACAGTCTGCATAAATTCAGGCATTAAAAATACCGGAACCCAGATTCCACCGATTGCTGCCAAGACTACGACAGATGTTGCTCCAAAAGGTGCTGATTGTTCCTGTGTGTCTGCAATAGTTCCCAATAATACTCCAAACCCAATGGCTGCAAGTCCTGCAAATAAGGTTACCGTAACAAGCTGAAACATTTTTCCGGATACATCAAATGCCGGAAGGTCCATATACGGGAAAAGATAGATTCCTACAGCCACCATCAGCAAAAACTGAATAAGGCAGATAATAAGATAAGTAAATGTCTTTCCTAAAATATGTACGAAATAGGGAGTAGGGCTTATTCTTGCTCTTACACTTGTTCCCTGGCTTTTTTCTTTTACAAGATTGATAGATAAAGGAACTACGATAAAAAAGATGGCGAAAAGCGTCCATGCAGGAACGTTATGCTGAACAGAATTTGGCATAATGTCCATTTCTCCTTTTTTCGGGGTGATTTCCTTGAAGCTGATGAGGTTTTTATTTTCTTCAAGGTTTTCCGTTGTTCCGAGCTGATCCTGGAATGCTTTGTAGATCTTTTTGTTTTCGATCTCAAAAACCATTTTGTTTACGGAGTTCATCACAGAGTTTTTGAATCCTGCATTGGTTGCCGGATCAAAATACAAATGAATCTCTTTTGCTTTTGGAGTTTCTATTTTCGTCTTTGCAGAATCTCCTTCCAATCCGAATGAACTTACAATCGTCTGAACTTTGGAATCAATATTGGAATTTAAATCTTTTGTAAGGTCTTGAGGAATGACGATCGCCATTTGATACTCTCCTGCAAATACAGCATCCTGTGCGGATTTTTCATTGAAATTGGTCAGCAGTTGGAAAGTCTTACTGTTTTCCAGTTCGCCTTTTATATTTTTAGAAACTTCAGATTTATCATTATCAATAAAAATGATAGGGATTTTTGAACCTTCAAGGTTTTTAAAGGTAGAATCCTGAATAAGAGTAATGGTTACAATCAAAAGTAACGGCATTACAAAAATGATAACAATTCCTCCAATATCTCTTTTCAGCAGAAGAATTTCCTTAATAAAACTTCTCCACAGTTTATACAACAACATCTCTTAATTCTTTTCCGGTTAATGAAATGAAAACATCCTCTAGGTTTTCTGCATGGGAAATCTGAGAAATAAGTTCTTCAGGAGTTCCTACAGCATGAATTCTTCCTTTATCGATAATCGCAATCTTGGTACAGAATTCTTCTGCCTCAGAAAGGTGGTGGGAAGTATAGATGATGCATGTTCCGCTTTTATTCAATTCTAAAAGGAAATCGATGATTACTTTTTTGGATTGTACATCTACTCCTACAGTAGGTTCATCCAAAAACAGAACTTTCGGATTGTGAAGGGTTCCAGCGATGAGGTTGCAACGACGCTTCATTCCGCCCGAGAATTGGCCTACCTGCTTATTGGCAAATTTTGAAAGACCCATAATTTCCAGGGAATCATCAATCGCTTTGGTAAGCTGTTTATGTTTTAATCCATATAAGCTTCCGAAGAACATCAGATTTTCTTTAGCTGTCAGGGTAGGATATAGAGCATATTCCTGTGGAACAATCCCCATAATCTGCCTGATTTTGAAATTGTCTTTTTGTGGAGATAGCCCGTCAATTGTAAATTGTCCTGAAGTAGGTTTAATTAACCCCGAAAGCATGGAAATCAAAGTTGTTTTTCCGGCTCCGTTAGGTCCAAGAATTCCATAGATATCATTTTTGTGGATATTCACGGAGATATCATTCACAGAAAACTCGTCAGAATTTTTGTATTTTTTATATAGATTTTTAATCTCAATCATATTCTCTGCCATATCAGATTGCTTTTCTCAGTTTTTTATAGAAAGCTTCTTCTAAATCTGCAATATGAAGCATTGTTTTTGATAATTCGTTGTAGATATCGCTCTTAGCATTTCTGTTTTTGTAAACTCTGGCAATATCTACTGCAAAATCTCTCCAAAGGTCACCAATAGATGTAATTTCCTTTGAAAGTTCTTTTAATTCATCATTTTTAAGGATAACTGCAGCTTCCTGAAGAAAAGCTCCATAAATAAATCTGAAACCTCCGCCTCCTGTTCCAATTTCCTCCTGCATTCTTATCAACTGTCCCAGATAATGGTTGGTTACTTTTGTTCCTTTCTTTTCTGCCCATTTAGGAATGCTTTTAGCCACCCATCTCATGGCTTTTACCCCGATAAGTGGTACCGGAGCCAACATGTTTTTGCAGGTATCTTTGATTCCTTTTTTAATAGCTTCTTCCAGATGAACATTTTCAGGGATGTAAATAGGATAATACATATGTCCTTTTGGAGGAAGTGCTCCCTTGGCGTATCGTACTTTTTCAAGTTCTGCTTCTGTAAGGGAAGTGGTGTAGTCCATTACGGGATCACTGATAAGAAATTTTCCGTCTTCTTTACCATACACAACAAGATTGTGGGCGTTGAAATGGAATTTATATTCTTCAGGAAAATAAGTAAGGTTAAAAACACCTACCTGAAGTCCTGTAGGGATATTTTGTTCTAAGTTTCTTTCCAGTGCTTTTTGAGCATCCAGAGGATTTGAGAATTTTTCTCTTTTGATTTTAATTCCTAATCTTTTAGCTGCCTTACTGAAAATAGCACCCGGCATCGGACGATAGCTGAAGCCCGGAGCAAAATTCACCTTTAAAAAGGGAAGATAGACAAAAA
Organism: Chryseobacterium sp. StRB126; assembly: GCF_000829375.1. NCBI lineage: Bacteria > Pseudomonadati > Bacteroidota > Flavobacteriia > Flavobacteriales > Weeksellaceae > Chryseobacterium > Chryseobacterium sp. StRB126. The sequence continues at coordinate 5,299,687 of NZ_AP014624.1, read as the reverse complement.
ATAATCCTGAACCGATTCCAAAGATCATAGGTTCACTTAGTTTCAGTCCTCTGTTAAGCAGTAGATTAGAAGCAACACCGTTTTCGCAATGCGCAGTCTGATGGTGTTCAAAGTTTAATTTCATTTGCAGTTTATATCTTTTTCATAGGTAAATAAAATGGATGCATCACTTTATTTATTTCCCGTCGAAGTTTTTTAGTTCATTGACTGAAATTCCAAATGCATCGGCATATTTTTTCAGTACCACTTCACTCAGTGTTTTAAATACTCTGGGTTTAAAATGTCTTTTTACCCTCCATTGCCACATTCCTACATAAGAGGCGAGTACTCCAAGATCCATTTTATTGAACTCCATAAAATAAACGATGGGGCTCACGATATTATTGGCAACATTTTGTTTTGCTTCTTCAATTCTCTCATAGATCAATTCCATAGATTCGTCTAAAGCAGCCTTTTTTACATCCCAGCCTGTACTGTTTGCTGTTGTATAATTATCATTTTCATCCGTTACATACAGAATTTCTGTCATGTTGGCGGATTTCAGATTACTTTCGTCTTGAGGTAGGTCTTGTTTTTTCATCTGACTAATGTTTAATTTTTTAGGTTCCAGATGAAATAAGACTCACCTGTTTTTGATTATTTTAATCAGGTGGCTAAAATAGTGAAAATACATAATATGAAAATTGTACTTGCTTTTATGATAGAATTACGTTGAAATAAAGGCTGTACCAGATTTTCTGTTCAAAATTTAATGATAAAGACAATGGTTGTTTTTCTCCGGTTTCATTTGTGATTTGATATTGGGGCCTCTGTTGTGGTTTATACTATTAAGTAATATCTTTCTATTCTTCAGTTTTTACCTCAGAGATATTTAACTATTGGAGGATAATGAAATCTTAAGACCAACTGTTACTACTTATGATAGGTAAACTGTAACAAGTGTCTCCAATTATAAGACTAATGGATTAGAAATTTGAATATAAAAATTATTAAAATAACCACTATGAAGAAACTTTTTATTTCTGTTTCGCTTTTCTGTATGCTTAGTGCTATGGCTCAGAAATTCGATACTCAAAAACTGACAGATGCCCAGGGCTACACGTATGAAACGGTAAAGAATGACCTGGCAGGGGTAAGAGTCTATACCCTAAAAAATGGATTAAAAGTTTATTTGGCTAAAAATGAAGATGCTCCAAGAATCCAGACTTATATTCCGGTAAGAACAGGATCAAACAATGATCCTAGTGATAATACAGGATTGGCTCACTACTTAGAGCATATGGTTTTCAAAGGAACTTCAAAGTTGGGAACTCAGGATTGGGCAAAGGAAAAAGCTTTGCTACAGCAGATTTCTGATCTTTATGAGCAGCATAAGGCAGAAAAAGATCCAGCAAAGAAAAAGGAACTTTACAAAAAGATTGATGAGGTATCTCAGGAGGCTTCAAAATTTGCGATTGCGAATGAATATGATAAAGCTATTTCTTCGTTAGGAGCTACGGGAACTAATGCTCACACCTGGCTGGATGAAACAGTTTACAAAAACAATATTCCCTCTAATGAACTTGAAAAATGGCTAAGGGTTGAGAAAGAACGTTTTTCGGAACTGGTACTTCGCCTTTTCCATACTGAATTGGAAGCCGTATATGAAGAGTATAACAGAGCACAGGATAATGACGGACGTTTGGTAAACTATGCTTTGATGGAAGCACTTTTTCCAAAACATCCGAACGGACAGCAAACTACTATCGGAACTTCTGAACATCTGAAGAGTCCTTCAATGGTAGCGATTCATAAGTATTTTGATACGTATTATGTACCTAATAACATGGCGGTAGTATTGGTTGGAGATCTTGATTTCGATAAAACTATAAAATTAGTTGACCAATATTTCGGAGCTTTCAAATACAAGGAGCTTCCGATGAAAAAGATGGTGACAGAAGAACCAATGACTCAAATTGTTTCCAGAACTGTAAAAAGCCCATCTACTCAAAGAATGACGATGGCATGGAGAACAGATTCCTACGGAAGTCAGGAAGCGAGATTGGCAGATGTGGTGGCTGAAATATTGAGCAACAGAGGTGATGCCGGTTTAATTGATCTTAATATCAATCAAAAGCAAAAAACATTAGGAGCGGGTGCCTACGAATCTCCATTCAAAATGTACGGAACGTTTGCATTAGTGGTAACTCCTAAAGAGGGACAAAGCTTTGATGAGGCTAAGAAATTATTATTGGATCAGCTTGACCTTGTTAAAAAAGGACAGTTTCCGGATTGGATGCTGAAAGCTATTGTAAATGATAAAAAGGTTCAGCGCATGAAAGGGCTGGAAACTGCTGATGGTTTGGCTACAGAACTTTATGATTCTTATATCAAAGGAAGAACCTGGGAACAGGAGCTGGATGAGATCAACCAGTATGAAAAGATCACTAAGGCTGATGTAGTAAAGTTTGCGAATGATTTCTTTAAGGATAACTATGTGGTAGTGTACAAAGAAAAAGGAGTGAATGATAAACTTGTTCGTGTAGAAAACCCGGGAATTACTCCTATTAAACTGAACAGAGACGCTCAATCACCTTTCCTTAAAGATATTTTAAATACTAAGGTTGCTGAAATTAAACCAGAGTTTATCGATTATAAGACGGCTATTCAGACTTCAAAGGTGAAAGACAAGACGGTAAGTTTTGTGAAAAATAAATACAATGAAATTGCTCAGGTAAGTTATGTTTTCCCTTTTGGAACAGATCATGATAAGGAACTTTCGTTAGCAGGTACTCTTTTCGAATATCTTGGGACAGATAAATATACTCCGGAACAGTTGAAGGAAGAGTTTTATAAGCTAGGGATTTCTTATAGCTTCAGAACTTCCAATGACCAAACTACGGTTACTTTATCCGGGCTTGAAAGCAATATGAAGAAAGGAGTGGAGTTGATGAATCACTGGATGACCAACGTAAAAGCGGATAAAGCAATTTACAGCCAAACGGTAAAAACAATTCTTGAAGCCAGAGAAGTTGCTAAAAAAGATAAAGTGAGAATTATGGGCGCTCTTTCCAACTATGCAAAATATGGGAAAGACTCAAGAATGACGGATGTGATTTCTAAAGCCCGTCTTGAAAGTATTGATGCTGTAGAACTAGTGAAAAAGATCAAAACACTGAATCAGTATCCTTACGAAGTCCTTCTTTACGGACAGGACAAAGCAGGAATGGAGAAAGCGGTACAGCCTTATATTGTAAACGTAAGTCTGCAGCCGGCAAAAGCTAAGGAATATGCAGAGCCTGCAACAACTGGAAAGGTATATTTCACAAATTATGACATGGTACAGATGGAAATGGCTAAAGTAGCAAAAGGTAGTTCTGTAAACCTAAGCAACTTCGGAAAGTCTAATGTTTTCAATGAATATTTCGGAAGAGGGTTGTCTTCTATCGTTTTCCAGGAGATCAGAGAAAGTAAGTCTTTAGCATATTCTGCGTATGTTTCTTATGCAAATGCTTCAGAAAAAGGGCATGCTAACTACATCACGAATTATATCGGAACGCAGGCTAACAAGCTTCCTTTGGCTGTAAATGCAATGAGTGAACTAATGGCGGAGTTGCCACAGATTCCGACACAGTTTGAAAACGCAAGAGGTTCAGCATTAAAGCAGATCGCGTCTAACAGAATTAACAGAACCAATATTTTCTTCAGCCAGTTAGCGCTGAAAAAATTAGGGGTTGATTATGATCTGAGAAAAGATACTTATGCTGAGATCCAAGGGTTGACATTGCCACAGCTGACAGGATTCTACAATACAGAGGTGAAACCTGTCCAATACAATACCGCGATTATCGGTAAGAAAGAAAACCTGAATATGGATTCTATCAACAAGATGGGAACCTTCCAGGAAGTGTCTCTTGAAGAGATCTTCGGATACTAATATTTTAGTTTTAATAATAGATACAGTGGAGCAGAAATGTTCCACTTTTTTGTTTCAATAAGGTACTTGCTTGATAGTGAGGGTTCCATGTGTTTTTAGAATGTTTCACGTGAAATATAGAATTGTTTAAATACGAATGCCACAAATAACTCCACAAATGTTCACAATGATTTGTAATGTTTTCAGTGGCTATTTTTATAACACAAGGTTCGCGAAAGGATTATTAATACTGGATATTTTCGATCGCAGAGGCGTTTCACTCACCAAAGGAAGACATTTGATAATATTGATGTTTTTAATTCAATAGAGGTGGGCTTTAGCCCGCCTAAATAAATCATGAAATTCATCTGGCTTTAGCCAAAACCTGATACTGAATACAAGAATTTCCCACGTAAAAATAATTAGCAGTCTTTGCTGAGTGAAACGCCTCTGCGAACTTTAAAACAATAGAAGTAAACATTTTCTTTGCGATCATAGCGTTAAAAATAACAACATCCAATCTATGCAATTATCAAAAAACAAAAAAGCTGTACAAAACGTACAGCTTTTATAGCCTTTTTCTTTCTTTTTACGATTTTACCTCCTGAATAAACAGGTTAATCTCTGCTCTAATCAACAATTCATCATTATTGAAGGTTTCGCAGAAGATGTGGCAGATATTTTCAAACTGGGAAATCAGTGATGCTTTTGAAATGATCTTGTCCTTTACTTTTGGAAGTCCGAAAATCTCAATCTTTTTGATATTGGTGATAAAGCCTATCACTTTGGTGTCTGCTTCCGGGTTTTCGAAGAAGCTTTGCCCAAGAATAGATGAGCAGGTTTGAGCGAGATTTTCAATTAAACCTGCTTCAGCCAATTCATTGTTATGAACAAAAATATTGTCTTCTTTTATTTCAAAGGAAGTCACTACTTTTTCCTTGGTCAGTTCCAGAATATAGTCTGCCATAAGCATCGGTTCGCGATGCGGTAAAAAGTTGTGAATATTGATGATATTTTCTTCCCTGGTTTCCATTAAAAGTTATTTTACAGCAGTTTTCATTTGAGATTTTGCAATGACTTCACCATTTAATTTGGTGACAATGTCTACAAGCGTTACTCCCATTACTTCATTGAGGATGGTTACCTCAGATCTCAGCTGATCCCCAATTTTAGGCAATATTTCGGCTTCAAAAGATTTAATGGCACCAATATATCCTGTAGGAGCATCTTTTCCAAGCAGATAATACTTATATCCCGTATGAAGCGCTACACTTTGTGCCTGATGCTCAATAAGTCCGGAAGCCTGAAAAAATCCGTCATGAACAAAAAGATTATCTTCTTTTATTTCAAAACCGGAAATCAGATGGCTTTCAGAATATTCTGAAAGCTCATGTACCATAACAAATGGCGCACGTTGCGGGATAAGGCTTTGTACAAAATCTTTATCGGATGTTGGCAGTCTGTTTTCCATTAGCAGACTGTTAATAATGAGCAAGAATAGGCAAATCTTCCACTTTCAGGAACGCAAAGAAGTACTTTCTCTCCTTTTTTCAATGTTCCGGAGTTCATCAGTTCCTCTAATGCTACGAAGATAGATCCGGCCCCGATGTTTCCTATGTCAGAAAGATTATAGAACCATTTTTCTGCTGGGAAATCCATTCCTTTTTTAGCGAATTCTTCTTTCAATCCATCTTTGAAATATCCTGAAGAGATGTGAGCCAGCACGTGGTCAATTTTTTCAGTATCTAGATGATGTTTATCAAAAGAAGCTCTTAAGCTTTCTGCACCTTTTACCAGAATATATTTATCAAGGATTTTAGTGTCTTGTTTAATAGCAAAAATAGAATCCTTCAACCAGGAATCAGATGGATAATCTGCCCATGATTTTAAGCTTCCGTCTTCCTGCTTCTCACATCCCGCATACATACATGCTTCGATCTCGTGAGCGTAGGAATAGAAATCAATGAATTCCACTCTTAAAGAAATTTCGTTTTCTCTAGGTTTATTTTCTAATAGGAAAGCACCTGCTCCGTCAGAAAGCATCCATCTAAGAAATTCTCTTTTGAAAGCAATAATAGGTCTTTCTTCTAATAATTTTAAATTTTCAGCTTCATGGTTGAATTTATCAGCAGTCATCCATGCAGACATTCTTTCGGAACCAGCACATACAGCACTTTCCTGTACACCGGCTCTTACAGAAAGGAATCCGTAGTTAAGGGCATTCATCCCTGAGTTGCAAAGTCCGGTTGCTGTATTGATTTCAATAGATTTCCCAATGTTCAGTTCACCGTGAACCATAGAGGCATGTGAAGGCTGAATCTGATCCGGAGAAGTAGTTCCTACGGATAATAACTTCATATCTTCCTTTTTGAAATTTTCATCAAAAAGTCCTTCAATTGCCTTTGCCGTTAGCTGTGCATTGGTATGCGTAGGGTTTCCTTCTTTATCTAAAGCGTAATATCTTGTAGTGATTTTATTATTTCTTAAAATAAGTGATCTGGCTTTAGAAGGTGCGTCATTGATAAGCCCCAGATATGTTTCCATTTCCTCATTTGATACCGGTTCATTGGGTAAAAATTTTGAAGCTTTTGTTATAAATACGTCGTACATTCTATTTTAAATTAATTCCTTGTAAATATCTTTTTTGTTTTTGTCTTTTAAACCAAAATATAGGGGTTGTAAGCAGGTGTAACACCAAAACGACAGGTGAGATGATCCATATCGCAGCCATCAAATATACCTTAAAGAATTTTATCAGCAATGGGCGTTTCTCTTTTTTCTTGATAATCAGATGAGACCATACTGTGAAAATCTTGTTCCCTACCTTTTCTACACGTACTAAAAACGGACGGATTTCAATAGCGCCATTTTTTACAAGATCCGGTTGTAAATTTTCCAGGTCATTGTTTCTAAAATGCTTTTCGATGATCTCTCCATATTTTACAGAACCTGTAATTTCTTCCTCCGAAACTCCCGCTGCCGGCAGCATACCTGATTTTTCCTTTTGTCCTGTGGTCAGCCAGCGAAGAATAGTCAGCACGCTGGTATAATTGTCATGCCGGTCTACTAATGCAATGTTTCCCACAAGTTGGGCTTTTAAATCTCTTAAGTATATTTTCAGTTTTTCCTGGGAAAGCATCCACATATTTCGGGTTCCGGAAATGGTAACTACAGGAGTATCTTTCAGGATACGTTCTGCATAGCCACTTTTCAAAAATGAAATAATCGGGATAGAGGGTGTGAGGTACCATACCTGATATCCGAACAGGATGAGGTCGTACTTTTTGTTCAGTATTTCTTCTGAAGGCGGTACAATTTCCTTAGGTATTTGTAAATAAGATTCCGGAAAGGTGTTGAAAAAAACATCACTTGGCCAGGGAAAAGGAAAGTCTTCCTTTAGCTTAATATTATAATAGGTAATATCATATTCTTCCTTTTGAGCTTCAAAAGGCTTGGCAATATTTCTCACAATATCCTCCAGCTGGCCGGTTTGAGAATAATATATGACAAGTATATTTTTTTTCATGGAATCTTTTTAGTGTTTACAAAAATATGTTTTTCATATTTATTATTTAGTTTTAAATACTTTTAACGATTCAGAACTAAACTCTAATATATAATTTTCACTTTCTATCACCTTGTTTGTGGTATTGATGAAGATGATGGTCTCAGGAAAAATCTCAATATCCTTGATATTAAAACTGTCATCAGAAACCAGAAGAACATCAATCTTCTTATTCACTTCAGACAAATCTTTTATATAGTTTATTTTTCTCCTTTTTACCAGATAATTATGGGCGGCTGTTGCTCTTTTATTCTCATTTCTAATCCAAGAAAAAATTCTTCTGCTGGCCTGATAAAGGGTAAGTAAAGTATCTTTTTGTCCAAAATCATCAGCAATATGCAGAATGTTGGCATCCCCAGCAATATGTTTATTCAGCTCAAAGTAAACCGATTTATTGGCATTGAAGTCTTTCTTTACTGCTGTCACTACTTCATTATCCTTATATAAATAGCTTAGGAATAACTGCTTTTTAAAATAATTTTCATCTTCAATTTCTTCCCTCAGCTTAGCAAACTCCTTTCTGTAGTAAGCATTGATCTTTTTTGTTCTTTCAGAATAATTTTCACCAAAGTTCAGATCCTCTTTACTGATTCTGTCACCTACTTTTACTGTGATGCTTCCGTCATAGATAATAAAATCCCCTTTTGGTAATACCTCCGAATTTCCATGAATGTATAAAGGAAGAACATCTAATCCGAATTGTTCTGCAAGATAGAATGCTCCTTTATGGAATCTTTTTACATCATTGGAATAAGAACGTTCTGCCTCCGGAAAAACAACAAGAGAATATCCCTGTGCAATTTTTTCCTTCAATTGATCCATTCCGTTTTCAATACCTTGAGAAACCGGATAAAAGCCTAATGCTCTTACCAGCTTTCCGAAAACCGGAGACTTGTATACCCAGTCATTCACTAAATAAATGATTTTATGGGTTGCCATGGCAATAGCCAGAGTATCCAGAAAAGAAGTATGATTGGCAATAATTACTGCCGGTTTACTAAAGTCTTCATTTGGATTTGGAATGACCTTTTTCTTTACAAATGGATTCGAATAGAGAACAGAAGTTAAAAACTTGGCCAAAATAAGTTTGATAATATTCAGTGTTTTCCCCTTTGAATTTTTCACAAAGAAGCTTCCTATGGCGGAAAATATCATTCCACCAAGTCCATAATATAAAAAGCTGATTACTGAGACTATCAATAATCTGAATGTAATAGGTGAAAGTCCTTTTTTTGCTCTGTTGGTAATCAATAATCTAAACCAGAACGGGTATAGAGTAGAAGTAATGATAATTACAGAGAACATTCCGATCAGGGCAACCAAAGCCAATGAATGTAAAGCCGGATGTTGAGCGAAAATTAAAGATCCGATAGATAAAATGGTTGTAAATACGGCTAAGATAATTGATGTTCTGTAAGTCGGAAGCTCATTTTTCCCTGTGGTATGCTCTTTTTGCATGGCCTGTGTAAGGAAAATACTGAAATCATCTCCTACTCCAAAGACTAGTGTACAAACTACTGTACTGAAAATATTTAATTCCAGCCCTAAGAAATATAAAATTCCGGCGGTTACCACTCCTGTAAGAACAATAGGAAACATGGTAAGAATAGTAAGTTCGAAGTTCCTGAAGAAGACAATGATCGTTAAAATAATAGCCAGAAGAGAATAATTAATCAACGTATTGAAATCTCTTTTTAATAGACCTAAAAAGTTCTCATTCATCTGCTGACGGTCAATCGCAATGGCATTATGTTTCTTTTCAATATCCTTAATGAAAGCATCCCTTTTTTTCTCATCAACCTTTACTACATTGGAAACCGTATAAAAATTATTTTCATTGCTCATGAACTCTGAAATCTGGAGTGCTTTCACCTTTTCATAGTCCTTGATATCTAATGTAGCGTAGTTTTTATTTAAAACCTCATTGAAATTGTCAAAAGCTGAACTGTTGAACCCAAATTTGTTTCCATTGCTGATGAGCTCAGAAACTGTTTGATTCTTTTTATGATCATTCCAGAATTTTTTCCATTCCTCAATTTTCTTTTGCTGATCTTTTTCAGACAGAACAATGCTTCCGATCGAGTTATAGCTTAGGATTTTACCCTCTTTTTTCTCTTGTTCCAGGAAGGTGCTTAATTGAGAGTTTCTTGCCAACGCCTGCTCTTCAGAGTTTCCATAAGAAATCGTATAAATGGATTTTGAAGTAATATCCGATAGTTTCTGAAGTTTAGCCTCACTGATTTTCATTTCTTTCGGAATGTAATTCAGATCCCCAATATCTTCATTAAAGCCTACATGCCTGAATCCAAACAAACATGCTAGAATAATGATGGAACATCCAATAATCAAAGGTTTGTTTTTTTCATACGGATATGATCCGATTTTATCAATGAAGTTGGTATTCAGTTTCTCTTTAGCCTGTTTAGGCTTATAAAGCTGCGGAACAATAATCAACGCGCTAATGGAAGATAGAATAACCGTGATGGCAGCAAAAAGTCCCAGATCCTTTAACGCTTCAGATCTTACAAATACCAGACATAAAAAGGAAACCGCAGTCGTAGCACTGCTCAAAATAATAGGCTGGGTGATTTCTTTATAAAGTTCCTCAATATTATTATTGTGCTTGTAATGGGTAAGAATATGCAGGGCATAATCTATGGTAATTCCTATGAGAATGGCTCCTACACTCAATGAAATGGCCGAGATTTTATCCTTAATAAAGTATAACACCAACAACGCCAGTAAAACAGAGAAGACTGTAGGAAGGAAGACAATGATTGGGGTAAAGAAGTTCCTGAAATAATAAATCAGCAAGACCAAAAGTACGGTCATGGAAATTACAACCGTATTCTGAATATCTTTTTTAATCTGTTTGGCATTTGCCACCGCAATCATAGGAGAGCCAAAATAACTGATCTCAGTTTTTCCCTTGAACTGTTTATTGAGATTGTCTTTTATGGTATTGAGCTGGTCCACAAAAGCCTCATTGGCCTTTGTATCATTACTTTTATTTTTAGGTTCAATGAAGAGCAGAAGATTTTTGCCATCTTTGGTTACAATATAGCTGTCTTCCAGTTTGAAATCCTTACTGATGTTGAGGGCGTTTAATTTTTTGATTCCTAAAAAGGTTAATCCAAGTGGATCTTTTTTAATAAATTCCTTAGTGACAAGGCTGGTAGGGGAAACCAATGATATATAATTGTCCTCTACCTGTTTAGCAATGCTGTCTTTTTGAAGTTTCCTTTCAATCTCTTTATAATCATTTTCATTGAGGAATAATGGCAGGTTTTGATTCACAAAATCAAAGGTTTCAGAGATTTCATTATCATTTACTTTCCCTTGAATAGAACCAATATACTTTTGTAAAGGCTCTGTTTTTTGTAAAAAAGTATCTGCGGTTTCAGAAAGCTGGAAGCTGTCTTCATGGGACTTGTTTTCTATGATAACAATAATCTTATCCGAAAAATTAAGCTGTTTAAGAACTTTTGCAGTAAGATCTGATTTTTCATTTTTAGGGATAATCTGGTTAATGTCTTCCTCAAAGTTAATCTTAGAAGCAAAGAAAAGGCATAAGAGAGCAATTCCTAACGCTGTAAAAACAGAAAGAATTTTGTTTCTGGAAATCAGATAATATAAAAATATAAAAAAGCGATGCATTACGTTTGAATCAAGTCTGCAAATTTAAATTTTTAAGAATTACATCAAAATAATTCAGGATAAGTTTTGTCTGAAAATCAATAAAATATTCTACTTTTGTAAAAGTTCCCTTTTGATGAAATATATTTTAAACCATAATTATTATTAAAAAAATAAGAATCTGTTTTTTGATATGTTGAAAAAAAATGATGAAAAAATAAACGGATTTCTATTTGTAGCAGTACTCCCGTTTCTGCTGTTTGCGATGGCTTACTATGGCTTTGAGTCTTCCTATGTAAGATTGAAAACCATGGAAAAGGCTCCTGATTTTATGTTTGCTTCTGTATATGCTTACAGGGTAATTCCCAATTATCTGAGTGTACATGTTACAGAAATAGTGACTTTCATTGTAAACAATTATATTCCCTTTCTGAAAAACTTTCTTTTAAAGCAGGGAACGTTATTTTACCATAGTATTTTTCTGATTAACAGTTTCTTTTTTATACTGTCTTCAGCTGTTCTGCATGCGCTTCTTAAGCTAGGTGCCTTGCCTCTTACGATCAGAAGAATGATCCATCTGCTGGCGATATTTTTTATGGTTATTATACAGTATGTTCCCACCAACTGTGATTCTATTGCCATCTTCTTTTATCTTTGGGGAGCACTACTCACATTGAAATTTCTAGAGCACAGGAAGCTTACAGATTTTATTCTTTTATGCGCGGTGGTATTTATTTCTACGCTGGCAAGAGAAACTTCATGCCTGAATATTTCTTTCTTCGCCGCAATGTGCATTGATTTTGAAAAATTAAAAAATAAAGATTTTACTTTTATCAAAGAACTTATCTTTTTGGTGATTGCTTTTATTGTTCCTTATGCTGGACTTAGAATAACGATTCATCAGGATGTTTCTTTTGTGGAAGGAATTTATTTCCTTGATAATTTCAGCAGTCCTTTTAACCTGAGCGGTCTTCTGTTTGGAATAATAAGTTTATATTTCAGTTACCTGTTGTGTAATGATAAAGGAAAAATGCTCCTCAGAAAGTATCTTTTCTTTGCCATTCCTTATCTGATAATGATTGCTATGGTAGGCCTTTTCTGGGAAACAAGACTTTTTTTACCATTGATTCTTACAGGAATTGTAGTGGCTTCCCATCAGTTTAAAAATATAATACCAAAACAGTGAAATTCATAATAAATGAGTTCGATAAAAAAAGCACTGGAAGGATTTAAATTAGGATGGTACCTTATAGCGGTTACTATTCTTTGTTTATTTAAAATTGGATTTGCCTATTATGCATGTAATGGGTTTGCTTTTGCGGATTGGTTGATAAATTATCAGGATGGAGGATTTAAAAGGAGAGGGCTTCTGGGAACTGTTTTTGTTTTCTTTTATGATTCATTCTCCATAAAATTACAGTATTCTGTTTTTGCAGCTCAGGCAATCGTTTATATCTTGTTTTTTTATCTTTTGTCATTACTATTTAAGGTAAAGCAAACCAATATTATAGACGTTTTCTTATTTCTTACCCCATTTTGTTTGTGGGGTTTTCTTTCCGATGCGGCAATTGGCTCTAGAAAAGATGGGATTTTATGGTTGCTTTTCTCCATATTTACTTACTTTTTAATAAAGAATAAATATTCTGGATTTAGAGAAATTATTCTATTGATTTCTTTCTCTTTGTCCGTTTTTATTCATGAGAGTTTTATTTTTTATGCTCCTTATTTTTTATTTATTCTGTTCCTTCATAGCAGGAAATTAGACATTCAAAAGAGTCTTAAAATAGTATTGGCTTTTTTTATTCCGGCGGTATTCATTTTTTTTATGGGAAATATGAACCCGGATTATGGCTATACACTTCAGCTTGTTAAGGAATGTGGTATTAACCTACAGGATTCAAACATTTTTCAATGGAAAGAAAATGAACTGATTAAGATTCAGTATTATAGAGAGCATTTCAATACAGTCAGTCTTTATGTGGTGAGTTTCACACTAGAGTTATTCTTCATACTCTATTATATTTTCATCATTAAGAAACAGGAACTTTCTAATAAGAGACTTTTATTAATCACTTTTTCTATTTTGATTATATTGACAATTCCTCTGATTTTAATCGCTATTGATGTGGGAAGATGGTTGTATAATCACTTTATTCTTTTTTTCATTATCCTAATTTTCCAGCTTCCTGATAGGAAAGGTGATGTAAAAATAATGGACAGATCTTTGGTGAATAATAAAAATATAATTTTTGTTTCACTTGTTCTTATTGCTGACTTTGTTTATCGTGTTCCATCATATGAGTTGGGCCTTGATGTGGGATTGCCTCTAAAACTTTTGTTGAAATTTTTTTAGAAAAAACAATTGGATTTAACCCCATAAGACTATTAAAATACATTTTAAATTAGCTTATTATAATTAATCTAAAACAGGAAAAATGTAAAAAACAGCGATGTGGTTTATTTATTTTTTCAATTTTACTGGTGGTATTTTTTAAATATTTTCACTGCAAATGATGTTTATGATGGTGTAAATTGTTTATATTTCATTTATGATCTATTTTTATTCAAAAATAGAATTTCTCTATTATGAGATTTTTTTTTATTTTTTTTGGTAACTTCGTTAAAAATTTAAAGATAAGCTATATCTGGAATTTTTAAGGATTTCTAAAACACATAGCCAGAAAACTAAAAACACGTAATCATAAAAAATTACGTTCTGCCTATTTACAGATTACTCTGTTCGCAGCCTCTTAAAATTATTCATAAGAATCTGATTTAACATACCCTATTTTCCAGGTAATAAATTTACGATCCTGACTTGTCGACAAAGTTAGGGTTGTGATAGTGTTTTGAATTCTATCTGATTTTCAAAATATTATTTGGATGATACATTCATCTTACCTTCTAAAACACTTTTTAATTCTTTTGGTATGAAAAATAGGTTCATCTTAAAGATTTTTGCTGCAATAATTTGTATTGCAGTATCTCATGCCTGGGCTAGGACGCCATCCGTTCCCAAGCCTATTGACACCAGTATTGGATTCAAATATGGGGCAAATTTACCTCCAAGTGTCTATGATCTGGATCCTCTTATCATCATTTCACAAAATGTGAATGAGAAGGGATTGGTAGTTATGAAAGGAAACTTTCAAAAACCCACTACCGCAGGAGATGTAAAGGTTACCATCAAGTACAAAGATGCCCAAAACAACTGGGTATCTTTATGGTGTAAAACTTTTGCAGGGAATTATGACTATGATGAAGAACTTACCGCCAATTTCGAGCTGCCGTCATCAGTTTTGAGTGCACATTCCGTTAAAATTGAATTAAGCTCAAATGAAACGGTGACAAATTGGACATCAGTTACATGGAATAAAACGGTAAACCACTACAAGCAATCGGATTATACTTATGGGAACTGTGATCTGGATGAAAACCAGTACACCCTTCTGTTTACCCCTAAAAAGAATGGAACTGTAGTGTATAATCCGAATGGAACCGTTTCAGGGGTTAAAGACAGGGTGACTTCCCAGCATCTGGTAAGAAAACTGGATGATATTGTTTTGTCTTTCCAGGGGAATGCCGCATTAGATAATTCCAATACCAGTTCACCGGTAATTAACATTACAAACCCGAATAACCTTCCTACAATAGCAAGTTCGCAGAAATATATTTATCAGAACAGTAATACCAGTCCTTTCGAGTTCTCTTATCATGATCCGGTGTATATGTTTGCGGGAAAATTTTCCAATGAAAGTTTCTTTATCAACTTCAGTAACTGGTTTTTACTAGCGTCTGATGGAGGTGAGGATTTAGGCAGGGGATATCTGGATTTTACCAAGCCTAATGCTCTTGTTAACAGATATTATAGCCTTTATAACTATATCAATGAAAAATTAGGCGATGTATTTGCCAATCAGCAGCCTGTTGTTATTGTGATCAGTAAGGTTACAGGATTAAGAGTTTATAAAGCCAACGGACAATATATTGCTCTTTCTGCGCTAAGCAACTACAATACGACCAATGATTTTGGGTATCCACCTCTTAATGGCAAGCAGAGAGGTCCCGGTTCTGAGAATTTTTCATTAAGTAATACTTCTCAGGCATCATTGTATGGTGTAGGTGCTATCAGAAACAGAAAAGTAATCAATAGCTGGAACGGTCCATCAAGACCTTTGATGGATATAGAAAGCGAGATCAATAAGTTTATAAAGTATGTAGGAATTTTTACCAACCCGGTTACTGAGGAATGCCCTGTTGCCTGCTTTACGATTAACTCCGGAGCTGTATCTGACTATGGAGACTGGTCCAAAGCTCCAAACAGTTATATCTTCACGGGTAAGGATAAGAAAACCAATGCTGAAGTAGATGGTCTTTATATTCCTGTAAAAAAGGCATATACAATGTGGAACTCCAATCCTCTTATGGGCGGAAATCCTATCCCGGCCGGTGCTGTAACTGCAGATGTATATTGGGAAGATATCCATGGATTAATAAAATCCGGAGAAAATTACAGTTTGGAAATTATAGGCTCGGGAGAAGAGGCAAAGATAAAAGTTCCGATCAACAAAACGAAAGAAGGAAATGCTGTAATCGCTTACAAAGTAAACGGAGAGGTCTTCTGGTCGTGGCACGTATGGGTTACTGACGACCCTACAAACGGTTCAACATATAAGAGTTTTGATAGGGTGAAAAGACAAAGGACTGACGGAACTGTAGAATTAATCCCTGATTCAGACTGGGGATGGATGGACAGAAATCTTGGAGCTTTAAGCAATACGATCACTGGAACTGAATTTAACAAAAACGGAGGTCTGCTGTACCAATGGGGAAGAAAAGATCCGATTCCTCCATTGGTATACAAAGGAAATGACTTTTATGAAGCTTCAGGATCTGTTGGAAGGATAAGACACAGACAGTCCAGAAATATGGCGAATGGTTCACAGAAGATCGATAATTTAATTAAAACGGTAACATTATCCAATGCAACAGTTCCCAATAACCTCCGTTTATCTATTAAAAATCCGCTAAGCTTAATTTATGTAAATAAGGATGATAATTCGGGACAGGCGCTTTATAATAACAATGCCAATCTTCAGGTGAACTGGTTTGGTAATTCAATAACGTTACCTGCCAATAGATTAAGCGAATTAAACTTGTGGTCTGATAATTCAAAAGGCTTTATTACAAATGGAGATTTGAGTAATGACAATAGTGCCAATCCATATAGAGATAAATCTCCTTTTGATCCATGTCCTAACGGATGGAGAATACCTTCTGTATTGGTTGCCAATTTAGGAGATACAAGCTATATTGATAATGTAAGAGTGGACTTTAGTCCGTTTGGTGTTAAGAATAATATATCCATCAATGCTTTTGAAGCCAATAAGTATCATATCATTAAACCAAATGATAACAGTGCTCCTGCTTATATGAAAGGTTTTAAAATTTACAACAATGTGGGAGTAGATCTAAGCAATGTAGGAGGGAATAACATGGGAATATTCCCAGGTACAGGTATGCTTGTAAGGAATTACCATGAAGGACAGTATACAGATCAGCATGAAACGTATTTATGGACTGCAACAATGACTAGGTTTTTCGATGCAACATCTTCCGTTTCAGCCAGAAGTTTCCATATGATTCCGGACAGAGACCAGCCGGATGTCCCTGATCCTTCTTTACCTTCCATCACAGGAAGATATCAATATTATCCTATAACTGGGGGAGTAACTTCCGCAGCTCATGGATGCAGATGTATTAAAGATCCTTTGTATGAAGTTAATAATTATAATTTCCCTACCGAATACTTTAATAATGTGGTAGAATATGCTGAAGGATTAAACAATCCTAACTCGTATACTGTTGTGAAGAATACAGTAGAATCTACTATTCAGATCCCAATCAGTAAAGCATTCTCTGCTCAAAGCAAGCTGCTTAACAATCCTGATATTCTGAATCCATCGAATTTCAATAATCTGAAAGTTAATGTACTGTGGTCTACTGCTACTGGCTTAATCAGTAATATTGCACTTTCTAATGCTGCTCCCACTTCGTTGGCTGATATTTCTAACACCAATATTAATGTTAAGATTGCTCCGAACCAATCAGGGAATGCTGTGGTTACGCTGCATAATGGAAGCATCACCAATCCTATTTACTGGAGCTGGCATATTTGGGTAACCAATACGCCTATCAGTTCAGTTAGCTATGTTACTGAATTACCTAACCAGGCCGCTGTTAACTATATCAATTACATCAAGCCTGGTGAAGTTATCAAAACAGGAATAATGGATAGAGATCTTGGGGCTAACCAGGCTATTGCAGAAACTAATAAAACGACTTCTACCGGAGGCTTACACTTCCAATGGGGTAGAAAAGACCCGCTGCCTGTTTTTGTAAATGCTAACAGAAACTCTATTCCTGTTTATTTAGGAACGGTACAGGCCAATGGAAGTGTTACGTATACAACACTTGCTGCTGCAACTTATTATTCGGATTCCTATCTTAAAAAGTATCCTGATTATTCTGTACAGGCGAATGTATTGGCTACAGATAAAGTAGCGGATAAAATCAGCAAGGTGTTATCCTATTCCGTGAAAAATCCAATGATCTTTATGGTTCCTAACATGACCACGAAATCAGCGGATACTAATCATACCAATGGAGCAGACTGGTTGGCAAATGAACCTAACCTGGCTCCGGAAAGATGGGGAAGAGGCGGTAAAAAGTCTCCTTTCGATCCTTGTCCTGAAGGATGGAGAATTCCCGATCCAACAGGAGTATCCAATACCAATGTAGGGACGAGTCCTTTTTATAAACCTACTGGAGGAATCAGCATTCCTAATAATTATGGAGGAACAAGAATCAACAGAAGTCCCTATAGTTCCGCTGCTATTGCATATTCTTTTGGTGATGTAGCTTATAATATAGGAAGCTTTGCCAATTTGGGAGTAAGGGGGGGGCGAAATACCATAGAAGCAAGTCCTGCTTCTCCGGATTTCAATGCTATTGATTACGTGTATGGAGGTTTTTGGTTAGGAGCTTTAGGTTCTAATTATACAGGAAGAGCATTAAGAACGGAGATACAGTATATCGGAAATTACTTAATTTCATTCAGTAGTAATGCTGATCCATATTTTGCTCAAAACTGCCGTTGTGTTAAAGTACAATATGATGAAAACGGAAATGAGTTAGGCCCAATTCCTAAACTGCAGATTACCTCATTGTCTGCGGCTAGAGCAACGAATGTTTTAGCAAAGTCTGTAATTGAGGATAAAATAACCCAAAATAAATTTGAGTTATTCCCTAACCCTGTGAAAAGTATATTATACATCAAAGGGAATGAAAGGGTTAAAGAGTATTATTACCAGATTTATAATATGTCTGGCCAGATGATAAAATCAGGTAAGTTTGAAAATGAACAGACTGATCTTTCTTCTTTATTATCCGGAGCCTATTTAGTAAGAATCAACAATTCTGAAACCATAGTAAAGATTATCAAAGAATAATATGAATTAATGTGAAATTTGAAACCGTCTCAGTTTTTGAGACGGTTTTTTTTATAGAATTTAAAATATTTAATATTTGTTCTCATCTTATCCAAATGTTCATAAATCAGTTTTGTAAACCTTTTGAAGAGAACCCTTTTGATACCCTTGTTATTGCTCATAATTATAGTCTTATGAATAATTCATTTTGTGGAATTAATTACTTGTGCATCGTTCCAAAGTAACAGTATTAAAACACAAAATGTATTCTATTATATGAACTGGGAATTGACATGGGGCTGCCCTTAAAGCTTTTTTGAAAATTTTTAAAGAAATTGCCTCAATCTAATATCACAAGAATATTAGAATACTCTTTAAAAATTATCAATAATAACTTTTTATCGTTGACTCAAATTCGGAGAAGGAAAATCTAAAAAATAGGGAACGTTCTTTACTTTATTCAAGTAGAACAGCATTTTTTATATATTATTTATAACAAATAAGCTTTATGATATCCTAAATCACCTGTTTTTGATTTATTTCACAGGTTTTTCAAATATAGAATATCTCTATTGTGGGAATATATTTTTTTTCTATTTTTGTTAAGACTTTAAAGATCAGTTTCATCTGAAATTTTTAAAGTTGAAAAAACACACAATAGAAAAACTAAAAACATATAAACATGAAAAAAAATACTTTCTACCCATTAACAGGTTTCTCATTTCGTTACCTCTGAAACCTACTCACAAGAATCTGATTTAACCAATGATATATTCTAGATAGAAAATTGTAAATCCTAGCTTTTAATTGACAAGCTTGGGATTAGGATATTTTTTAATTCTATTTGACAACCAATGTATTATTTGGATGATGCATTCATCATATTCACTAAAAACACTTTTAATTCTATACGTATGAAAAAAAAATCGACCTTAAAGATTTTTGCTGCAGTACTTTGTATTGCGTCGTCTCATACATGGGCAAGGGCAGCATCTGTCCCCGAACCCGGTGAGACCAGTATTGGATTCAAACATATGACTGCTTTACCTCCAAGTGTCTATGATCTGGATCCTCTTATCATCATTTCACAAAATGTGAATGAGAAGGGATTGGTAGTTATGAAAGGAAACTTTCAAAAACCCACTACCGCAGGAGATGTAAAGGTTACCATCAAGTACAAAGATGCCCAAAACAACTGGGTATCTTTATGGTGTAAAACTTTTGCAGGGAATTATGACTATGATGAAGAACTTACCGCCAATTTCGAGCTGCCGTCATCAGTTTTGAGTGCACATTCCGTTAAAATTGAATTGAGCTCAAATGAAACGGTGACAAATTGGTCATCAGTTACATGGAATAAAACAGTAAACCACTACAAGCAATCGGATTACACTTACGGGAACTGTGATCTGGATGAAAACCAGTACACCCTTCTGTTTACCCCTAAAAAGAATGGAACTGTAGTGTATAATCCGAATGGAACCGTTTCAGGGGTTAAAGACAGGGTGACTTCCCAGCATCTGGTAAGAAAACTGGATGATATTGTTTTGTCTTTCCAGGGGAATGCCGCATTAGATAATTCCAATACCAGTTCACCGGTAATTAACATTACAAACCCGAATAATCTTTCTACAATAGCAAGTTCGCAGAAATATATTTATCAGAATAGCGATACCAGTCCTTTCGAGTTCTCTTATCATGATCCGGTGTATATGTTTGCGGGAAAATTTTCCAATGAAAGTTTCTTTATCAACTTCAGTAACTGGTTTTTACCACCGTCTGAAGGAGGAGAGGATTGGGGAAGAGGATATCTGGATTTTACCAATCCTAATGCTCTTGTTAACAGATATTATAACCTTTATAACTATATCAATGAAAAATTAGGCGATGTATTTGCCAATCAGCAGCCTGTTGTTATTGTGATCAGTAAGGTTACAGGATTAAGAGTTTATAAAGCCAACGGACAATATATTGCTCTTTCTGCGCTAAGCAACTACAATACGACCAATGATTTTGGGTATCCACCTCTTAATGGCAAGCAGAGAGGTCCCGGTTCTGAGAATTTTTCATTAAGTAATACTTCTCAGGCATCATTGTATGGTGTAGGTGCTATCAGAAACAGAAAAGTAATCAATAGCTGGAACGGTCCATCAAGACCTTTGATGGATATAGAAAGCGAGATCAATAAGTTTATAAAGTATGTAGGAATTTTTACCAACCCGGTTACTGAGGAATGCCCTGTTGCCTGCTTTACGATTAACTCCGGAGCTGTATCTGACTATGGAGACTGGTCCAAAGCTCCAAACAGTTATATCTTCACGGGTAAGGATAAGAAAACCAATGCTGAAGTAGATGGTCTTTATATTCCTGTAAAAAAGGCATATACAATGTGGAACTCCAATCCTCTTATGGGCGGAACTCCTATCCCGGCCGGTGCTGTAACTGCAGATGTATATTGGGAAGATATCCATGGATTAATAAAATCTGGAGAAAATTACAGTTTGGAAATTATAGGCTCGGGAGAAGAGGCAAAGATAAAAGTTCCGATCAACAAAACGAAAGAAGGAAATGCTGTAATCGCTTACAAAGTAAACGGAGAGGTCTTCTGGTCGTGGCACGTATGGGTTACTGACGACCCTACAAACGGTTCAACATATAAGAGTTTTGATGGGGTGAAAAGACAAAGGACTGACGGAACTGTAGAATTAATCCCTGATTCAGACTGGGGATGGATGGACAGAAATCTTGGAGCTTTAAGCAATACGATCACTGGAACTGAATTTAACAAAAACGGAGGTCTGCTGTACCAATGGGGAAGAAAAGATCCGATTCCTCCATTGGTGTACAAAGGAAATGACTTTTATGAAGCTTCAGGATCTGTCGGAAGAATAAGACACAGACAGTCCAGAAATATGGCAAATGGTTCACAGAAGATCGATAATTTAATTAAAACGGTAACATTATCCAATGCAACAGTTCCCAATAACCTCCGTTTATCTATTAAAAATCCGCTAAGTTTAATATATGTAAATAAGGATGATAATTCGGGACAGGCGCTTTATAATAACAATGCCAATCTTCAGGTGAACTGGTTTGGTAATTCAACAACGTTGCCTGCCAATAGATTAAGCGAATTAAACTTATGGTCTGATAATTCAAAAGGCTTTATCACAAGCGGAAATTATAATAGTGATACTAGTGCCAATCCGTATAGAGATAAATCGTCTTTTGATCCATGTCCTAACGGATGGAGAATACCTTCTGTATTGATTTCCAACTTAGGAAATGGAAGTTATATTGATGATTTAAGAGTAGATTTTAGTCCCTTCGGTATCAAGAATAATATATCCATCAATGCTTTTGAAGCCAATAAGTATCATATCATTAAGCCAAATGATAACAGTGCTCCTGCTTATATGAAAGGTTTCAAAATTTACAACAATGTGGGAGTAGATCTAAGCAATGTAGGAGGAAATAATATGGGGTTATTCCCAGGGACAGGTGTTCTTGTTAGAAATTACCATGAAGGACAGTATACAGATCAGCATGAAACGTATTTATGGACTGCAACAATGCCAAAATGGTTTGATGCAACCCCTGTAGTATCAGCCAGAGGTTTCCGTATGATTCCGGACAGAGACCAGCCGGATGTCCCTGATCCTTCTTTACCTTCCATCACAGGAAGATATCAATATTATCCTATAGGTTCAGGAGCAACTTCAGGAGCCAATGGATGCAGATGTATTAAAGATCCTTTGTATGAAGTTAATAATTATAATTTCCCTACCGAATACTTTAATAATGTGGTAGAATATGCTGAAGGATTAAACAATCCTAACTCGTATACTGTTGTGAAGAATACAGTAGAATCTACTATTCAGATCCCAATCAGTAAAGCATTCTCTGCTCAAAGCAAGCTGCTTAACAATCCTGATATTCTGAATCCATCGAATTTCAATAATCTGAAAGTTAATGTACTGTGGTCTACTGCTACTGGCTTAATCAGTAATATTGCACTTTCTAATGCTGCTCCCACTTCGTTGGCTGATATTTCTAACACCAATATTAATGTTAAGATTGCTCCGAACCAATCAGGAAATGCTGTGGTTACGCTGCATAATGGAAGCATCACCAATCCTATTTACTGGAGCTGGCATATTTGGGTAACCAATACGCCTATCAGCTCAGTTAGCTATGTTACTGAATTACCTAACCAGGCCGCTGTTAACTATATCAATTACATCAAGCCTGGTGAAGTTATCAAAACAGAAATAATGGATAGAGATCTTGGGGCTAACCAGGCTATTGCAGAAGCTAATAAAACTACTTCTACCGGAGGCTTACACTTCCAATGGGGTAGAAAAGATCCGCTGCCTGTTTTTGTGAATGCTAACAGAAACTCTATTCCTGTTTATTTAGGAACGGTACAGGCCAATGGAAGTGTTACGTATACAACACTTGCTGCTGCAACTTATTATTCAGATTCCTATCTTAAAAAGTATCCTGATTATTCTGTACAGGCGAATGTATTGGCTACAGATAAAGTAGCGGATAAAATCAGCAAGGTGTTATCCTATTCCGTGAAAAATCCAATGATCTTTATGGTTCCTAACATGACCACGAAATCAGCGGATACTAATCATACCAATGGAGCAGACTGGTTGGCAAATGAACCTAACCTGGCTCCGGAAAGATGGGGAAGAGGCGGTAAAAAGTCTCCTTTCGATCCTTGTCCTGAAGGATGGAGGATTCCTGATTTAACAGGGGTGTCCAATACAATTATAGGAGCAACTCCTTTTTATAAACCTACTGGAGGAATCAGCATTCCTAATAATTATGGAGGAACAAGAATCAACAGAACTCCATCAAGTTCCGCAGCTGTTGGATATTCTTTTGACAATCCTGCTTATAATATAGGAAGCTTTGCCAATTTGGGAGTGAGGGGAGGTAGAAATACCATAGAAGCAAGTCCTGCTTCTCCGGATTTCAATGCTATTGATTACGTGTATGGAGGTTTTTGGTTAGGAGCTTTAGGTTCTAATTATACAGGAAGAGCATTAAGAACGGAGATACAGTATGCCGGAAATTATTTAACTCCATTCAGTAGTAATGCTGACCCATATTTTGCTCAAAACTGCCGTTGTGTTAAAGTACAATATGATGAAAACGGAAATGAGTTAGGTCCAATTCCTAAACTGCAGATCACGTCATTGTCTGCGGCTAGAGCAACGAATGTTTTAGCAAAGTCTGTAATTGAAGATAAAATAACCCAAAATAAACTTGAGTTATTCCCTAATCCTGTGAAAAGTATATTATACATCAAAGGGAATGAAAGGGTTAAAGAGTATTATTACCAGATTTATAATATGTCTGGCCAGATGGTAAAATCAGGTAAGTTTGAAAATGAACAGACTGATCTTTCTTCTTTATTATCCGGAGCCTATTTGGTAAGAATCAACAATTCTGAAACCATAGTAAAGATTATCAAAGAATAATATGAATTAATGTGAAATTTGAAACCGTCTCAGTTTTTGAGACGGTTTTTTTATAGAATCAAAATACTTAATATTCGTTCTGGTTTTATGTGGATAACTTTAATTTGGACTGTAGGATTAGGAGCACTTGAAAGAGAGATCGTAGATATGCGGGAAAATAGGAGGTTGAAAAATATTCCACTTGAAAATTTAGATAGAGGGAATGAGCGGGCGTAATATTTTAAAGCCAAATTTTGAGAAGCTCATCTTTCTGAAAAGATTAATAAAATAGCAAAAGAATCTATCGATAATCAAAGCTGGGTTTTACAGATGAAAGTACTTCATATGCTGATTGATAGGCTTGATGCTGCCAATAGTATAGTCTTAGGAATAATTATGGATATTCAGTAAAAACTTTAAGGTATATTAATAATTCCTTTTGTGAAATTAATTACCTTTGTGAGGTTCCAAATTAATAGTATTAAAACACAAATGAATTCTATTACAAACTACTTTTTGCGATTTTTTTTATTCTTTATTACTCTTTTTTTGATTTTTAAGATTTATTTCGCGTATACCATTGCTAATGGTTACCCTTTCGGAGATTGGCTTATTAATTATCAGGATGGAGGGTTTAAAAGAAGGGGATTACTGGGAACAATCGTTTTTTTTATATATGAGAAATTTCAGATTAAAGTACAGTATACTGTATTTTTCTTTCAGTTTCTCTTCCATTTTCTTTTCTTCTATTATCTGATACGGCTAATACAATTGAAAAAGTATAATATTCTTGATTTTGTATTTTTATTTACACCG
This sequence comes from Chryseobacterium sp. StRB126, assembly GCF_000829375.1. Lineage (NCBI taxonomy): Bacteria > Pseudomonadati > Bacteroidota > Flavobacteriia > Flavobacteriales > Weeksellaceae > Chryseobacterium > Chryseobacterium sp. StRB126. Next base: position 5,274,811 of record NZ_AP014624.1, on the reverse strand, counting down.
TTTTGTTTATGGGGATTTGTTTCCGACTCTGGCATGGGGGCGAGAAAGGATGGCGTCTTATGGTTTATGCTATCTTTCTTTACTTATACTCTTACAAAGGGTAACATAAGCAAGTGGCGATGGTATTTTTTGTACCTCATATTTTTTGTTTCGGTGTTTATACATGAAAGTTTTGTTTTCTTTTTTCCATGTTTTATTGCTTTATATTATTTTCATACAAAGAAGGTTGAGACTTCTAAGATGGTCATTATCTCCTTATCATTTTGTATTCCTGCCCTGATTATCTTTTTTGGAGGGATGAAAAATGTTGGGTCAGAGTATACAATAAATATCATTAAAGCTTGTGGAATCAATTTTCAAAGTGATAATATCTTTGCATGGAAAGAAAATAAGTTGTTAAAACTAGATTATTATGATGAACATCTTTCTGGTTATTTACTGTATATCATAACTTTCACATTGCAGTTTGTGTATGTGATTTTCTATTTATTGATAAGAGAATTTAAGAAAGAAGATATACGAAGATTGACGTTTTTCTTTTTTGCCTGTTTATTGGGTACAATACCCTTGTTTTTGATTGCTATTGATTTTGGAAGATGGCTTTACAATTTGTTTATCTTCTGGAGTTTATTGATTATCTCTCTTTTGCCAGATGCAGAAGCAAAGACATTCGTTTTTGATTATAAAACTATTTTTTCAAAAAAAAATATCAGTTTTATAGTGTTAGTTTTTTTATCCAATTTTATTTACAGAGTTCCTTCTTATTTTATTGGAATTGAAATAGCTGCACCCTTAAGAAGAGTGATGATTTGGTGTGGATATTCATAGAATAATTTAAAGAATAAGCTTTAGCTATGAGATTTTATTAATATTTGATTTTTTGATACATTAGCAGTATGGATATATTACCTCTTTACTTTTTAGTAATTTTCATTATTTTATTATTTCTTTCTTTTCAAGAATATTCCGGCGGATATATAAATCCCGGAATCTTATATACAATTTGTTTTTTTCAAATTATTTTGATTGGACTTCGAAATGAGGCAGGACCGGATTATGGCTCTTATAGAGGAATTTTTGACTACTCTTATCTTAATGATTATTCGAAAATATTTTTGAGTAATATTCCATTCAGTAATACCCCCAAGCTGGGAATAGAATGGATATACGTATTGATGAATAGGGTCGTGCTCGACCTAGGGCTTCCTTTTTATGTAGTTACTTTATTAGTGGCTATTATCTCGCTGATATTATTCTATACATTCTTAATTAAAAACTCGGATTATCCTACGCTTTTACTTTTAATAGGATTTATCCCAGGAATGTTAATTTCTACAGGGGGACAGATGAGACAGTCAGTGGCTGGTGGAATTATGTTCTATTCTTTTATCTTTATTAAAGAAAGGAAGCTCTTAAAGTACTTTATCTGTGTATTTTTGGCTGCAGGATTTCATACTTCAGCGTGGGCAACCTTACCATTGTATTGGTTGGTTAGGATTCCTCTGAACAAATTCTTAATCTTTGGATTAGTCTTAGTTTCAATGATATTGTCTCCCTTTAAAATATATGAACAGCTTGGTGCTTTTTTGAATACAATAGCAGGAGGTACTGCAATTTCAGATGGAGTTAATGGATATATGGATGAACAATATGCGAGGATTAATGGAGGTTTTGGTATCCCTGAAATCTTAATGGTTCTTTATACATGTTTTATTATATATTTTAATGATAAATTAGAAGAGAGAAGCCCTTATTACGAGTATTACAGAAATGTTACCATAATAGGGATATGTGCATTTTTCATACTAAGGGAAAATCCTATCTTAAGTTCCAGATTAGTAGGGGTTTTTATGGGGTTTGTAATGTTGCTCATGGCAAATTCGATGTCGGTGGTTTCTAAAATAGAAAGGCGGTTTATTTTTTCAGGGCTTATTTTTATTGTATTTTTTAACTTTATTATTTTTTCAATTTTTAATGCTAAAAAGGCAAATTACTCTATTGATACCTATAAGAATTTTGTATTGCCTAATTAAGATTGACTTTAGATATTGATAATAGACTGATTTTATTAATACCTCTAAATACCTAGAGACATTGTTAAATCATAAGGTTATTTTGTTATTTCGCTTCTTGAGGATTTTAAAAATACACTATGCGGATAGAAAAGTTTGTACAACATTTTAATATTAAGATATTTATTTATTTTCTTATCGCTGTTACAGCAATTTATACCCTTGCATTTACTCTTGCATTTAATCTTAAAGATGACGGATATATTCTTGCAGACTGGCTTATTAACTATGAAGACGGAGGCTTCAAAAGAAGAGGACTATCCGGGAGTTTCTTTTTTATTCTGCAGGATATAACAGGACTTAATCTTAATTATATTGTTTACTTTTTTCAGTTTATAATTATTTCACTGTTCTTTTGGTGTTATACAAAGCTTATAAGGTATAAAGTAACAGACCTGCTGTATCTCTCACTTTTACTATCTTCCATTGGTTTTGTAGGGCTTTTGAATACTGTTACCTATGTTGGAAAAAAAGAATTTATTGTATTGCTTCTGTTTACCTATTTTGTATATCTTTTAGATAATGATAAGCTTTCAAAATATAAAGAATATATCTTCTGTTTATTGCTTTTTATAAGTACACTTTTACACGAAGTTACCCTGTTTTATATTCCTTATTTTGCCATTGCACTCTATATGAAAAAAGGAACGCTAGAGATCAAAAGATACATCAAATTTTTTCTGGCGGTTATCATTCCTGCGGCAGCTATTGTTGTATGGGGGAAAAATGTGAACGAAGGAATGTCATTAGAAATTCTTAACAGCAGAGGAGTGCATCCTACCTATGGTATTTTCTATTGGAACATTGATGAAAGACAGTATATTAAAGAACATCTTAATGAATATCTGCTTTACTTTATCAGTTTAGGAATAAGCCTATTTCATATCACCTATTATTTAAAATATCTAAATGGGCGAAAGATTTTATATATTTTATTAATCGGAGCCTTTATCTTTTCATTTCCACTGTTTTATCTTGCTATAGATTGGGGAAGGTGGATGTATATTCATATGATGCTGATGATTGTGCTTTTTGCCATGATGCTGAGAAAAGGAGATTCAATATATGCCTATGAACCCATAGTCATTAACAGGAAGTTTTATATTATAATGGCCATTATACTGCTGTCCTTGCTATACAGAGTAGAAATGTCCGGCAGAGGTTTTACTTTCGAAGGAATACTCTACAGACTGTTTGTTGCTCCTATAGAATTATTAAATAAAATGTGATTTCAAAAAGTATATAATAAAAAAGCTTTACTTTTGCAAAAAATTTTTTTTAGAATGTCAAAAAATTTAGTAATCGTAGAGTCCCCGGCTAAGGCAAAAACTATTCAGAAATATTTAGGTAAGGATTTTGAAGTGAAATCCAGTTTCGGACATATCCGGGATCTCCCTAAAAAAGGAATGGGAATAGATCTTGCCACCTTTAGTCCTGATTACGAAGTTTCAGCAGACAAAAAGAAATTGGTGACAGAATTAAAGGCCGCAGTAAAGAAAGCAGAAATGGTTTGGCTGGCTTCCGATGAAGACCGCGAGGGAGAAGCTATTGCATGGCACTTAGCAGATGAATTGAAACTGAAGCCTGAAAACAGAAAAAGAATTGTTTTCCACGAGATTACTAAAAATGCCATTCTAAAAGCCATTGAAAACCCCAGAGATATCGATCAGAACTTAGTGAATGCTCAGCAGGCAAGAAGAGTGCTGGACAGAATCGTAGGTTTTGAAATGTCTCCGGTTTTATGGAAAAAAGTAAAACCAGGACTATCTGCAGGAAGAGTGCAGTCGGTAGCCGTAAGATTAATTGTTGAAAGAGAAAAAGAAATCCGTGAATTTGTACCCAAAGCAAGTTTCAAACTTGACGGAATTTTCTTAAACAATACAGAGCAGGAAATTGCTGCCAAACTTAAAAAAGACTTCGAAAAAGAAGTTGAAGCAGAAAAATTCCTTGAACAGGCAAAAACTACAGAATTTAAAGTTCTGAATGTTGAAACAAAACCTGGTACACGGTCTGCATCTGCACCTTTTACCACTTCTACAATGTTGCAGGAAGCTTCATCGAGATTAGGATATAATGTGACAACAACCACTCGTTTGGCTCAGAGACTATACGAAGAAGGATTCATTACCTATATGAGAACTGACTCCGTAAACCTTTCCCAGGAAGCTATCGATGGTGCTAAAAAACAGATTGTATCAGAATACGGAGCAGGATATTCTTCTCCAAGAAATTATACTACAAAGTCAGCTTCAGCACAGGAAGCTCACGAAGCCATCCGTCCTACGGATTTCGCAGTGAAGAGCATTGGAGATGCACAGTTGAATAAGCTGTACCAATTAATCTATAGAAGAACATTAGCTTCCCAGATGACGAATGCTAAAATTGAAAAGACTGTAATTGAGATCGGAAATGCTTCATTACCACATCATTTTGAAGCACAGGGAGAAGTAATCATTTTTGATGGTTTCCTTAAAGCTTATGGTATTGTAAAAACAGAAGACGATGATGAAGAAAACAGCGAAAAATTATTACCTAAAGTAAGTGTCGGAGAAGTTTTAACTTATAAAACAATTACGGCTGCTGAAAAGTTCACAAGGTCAAGCGTAAGATACACAGAAGCTGCTTTGATAAGAAAACTTGAGGAATTGGGAATTGGACGTCCTTCTACCTATCCTCCTACAATTCAGACGATTCAGAATAGAGAGTATGTAGATAAGCGCGAAATCGAACCGAATATTCGTAAAGTTGTTAAAATTACTTTAGATAAAGATAAAATAAAAAAAGAAGTCCTTGATGAAAAGTTTGGAGGTGATAAAAATAAATTCATCCCTACGGATATTGGTGAAGTTGTCAATGACTTTTTAATTGACAACTTCAAAGAAATTCTTGATTATGGTTTCACGGCAAGAGTAGAAGAAAGTTTCGACGAAATTGCAAGCGGAGACCAGAAATGGAAAGAAATGATGAGTGATTTCTACTCAAAATTCCATCCAAGAATTGAAGATGTAGAAGAAAATGCAGACCGTGCAACAGGGGACAGGCTTCTAGGAGTAGATCCGAAGACCGGTAAAAATATTCATGCCAGAATCGGAAGATTTGGAGCAATGATCCAGATCGGAGAAACAGATGATGAAGAAAAACCAATTTTTGCATCATTAATGTCTGGTCAGAATATTGCCACCATTACTTTTGAAGAAGCGTTGGAATTGTTTAAATTACCATTTGAATTGAGCGATTTTGAAGGACACGCAGTTTCTGTGGGAGTAGGAAGATTTGGACCTTATGTAAAATGGGGAGAAACTTTCATCAGTATTCCAAAAGGTGAAGATCCACTTTCTGTAGATCAAAAACGTGCAGAAGAGATCATCAACGAAAAGAAAAAAGCGGATGCTCCAATTGCTACGTATAAAGGAGAACCTGTAACCAAAGGATCAGGAAGATTCGGACCATTTATCAAATACAAAGATATTTTCATAAATGTTCCGAAGAAATATAACTTCGATAATCTTTCTCAGAGCGATATCAATGAACTGATTGATGCTAAGCTTGAAAAAGAAGCCAACAGATACATCCAACAATGGGAAAAAGAAAAAATTTCCCTTGAAAACGGAAGATGGGGACCTTTCATCAAATTTGGAAAAGCCATGTTCAAAATTCCAAAGAAAAATGATGATACCAAATACGATGCAGAAGAATTGAAAGAAACTTCCCTGGAAGAAGTAAAGAAATGGATCACAGATCAGGATAAAAATGCCTTTGCAGAAAAGAAAAAGCCTGCCGCAAAAAAGGCAACTACTGCTAAGAAAACTACAGCTGCTAAAAAACCAGCTGCTAAAAAGAAGTAATATTAATTATATCATACAAAGCCGTTAACAAATAGTGTTAACGGCTTTTTTTATGAACAAAACTCTTCGGAAGGTTCACAGTTGTAGCGTTTTTTTGTATGTTTGTTAGATCAAGCAATTATTAAACTATTATATTTTCAGGTTACAATATGGATTTTGAAGACTTTATCATTTCACCAAGAAATTTTAAAACAGAAAGCTGGCAGATCGGAAACCGGATTACAAAAGATATAAAAGAAGACAGTATTGTTCTTTTATTTGTGTCAGATTATAGAGGAGCAGGTGGCGATGCAGAAGTACAGGATTTTACAGCAGTCAGAAAAGAATTTTACAAACTTGCACAGTTGGATTTTGAAATTCCGATTGTGGATCTTGGTGATCTGGTCTCGGGAAAGTCTGTTCAGGATACCCATTATATTTTACAGGAAGTTTTATCGGCTTGTCATTACAAAAGAGCACTTCCGGTGATTATCGGAGGATCTAATGACTTTGCTTTTTCACTGTTCTCAGCATTGAATTTCCATCAGAAAAGTATCAATTATACTCAGATCAGTAATATAATTTCACTTAAACAGGGAGAAGAAATAAATGAATATACTTTTTTAGGTAAAATTTTCGGAGCTAAGAATTTTTCCATTAAAAACTATCATCATCTAGGATATCAGAAGCATTTGAACGAAATGGATTCTGTACGATTGATTAAAGAAGTGGAGTTTGACATCATCCGTTTAGCAGAAATGATGAATTCTACTGAAAAAACAGAACCTTTCTTCAGAAAAGCAGATCTGGCGACAGTAAATTGTGATGCTATTGAGAGTTTTAGTGATCCTTTTTCTATGAATCCACAAGTAAATGGATTGAACAGAAGAGAAATTTGTGCTTACATGAAAGAAATCGGGTTGAGTGAAAACTTGAAAACGGTAGGGATTTTTAATTATAATATTTATTCGGACAATCAACTGAATCATCAACTGTTAGCACAAATGATATGGTATCTGATCGAAGGAATCAATATTCAGCAGTCTCATCCCAAAGAAAGACAATATGAATTGTTTTATGTTTTAATTGATGATACACAATTTGCATTTAAGCGTGATACTTTCAGTAATTTGTGGTATTTTGGCGACGATGAAAATATAGAAAACTGTATTCCCTGCTCAAGAAAGGATTTTGATGATGCTAAAAAAGGCTGGTTGAATGCAAGACTGACGAAATTTTAATGTATGACCAACGTTCCCTCAAGAATTTCCATTATTGTTCCTGTTTATAATGTCGAAAATTATTTGGCAAAATGTCTCGACTCTCTGGTGAATCAGACCCATCAGAATATCGAGATTCTTGTTGTAGATGATGGAAGTAAAGATAATTCCGTAGAGATCATTAAAGAGTATGAAGGAAAATATCCTGACAAAATAAAAACCTTTACCAAGGAAAATGGCGGATTAAGTGATGCCAGAAACTTTGGTCTAGATAGAGTAACAGGAGATTACATAGGCTTTGTAGATAGCGATGATTATGTTACGGAAACGATGTTTGAAGAAATGCTTCACTTGGCTGAAAAGCATCAGACGAGAATAGTGATCTGTAATATTCAGAAAGTAGATGAAAATGGGCAGGTTACCCAAAAGCTGACACAAATTCCCAATATGGAGGAAAAGATAAGATTGGAAGATCATTTCTCAGTTTTTTCAGATATCAGTTATTTTGCCTGCAACAAATTGTTCAAAAAAGAACTTTTTAATCAGAAAAGATTTAAAAAAGGAGTTCATTTTGAAGATATTCAGTTAATTCCACAGTTATTGCTGGAGTGTGAAACCATCGCACAAACGCAGAACTTTCATTACCAATACCTTGAACGTACGGATTCTATCACTAAAACCCATTCGGAAAAAGGGCTTGATATTTTAAAGGCAGTGTTGGATGTGGAAAGTGCATTTAGTCAATCAAAATATGCTCATAAAAAAAAGGAACTGAAAAACTTCCAGATTTTTGAAGGAGTATATTCTTTTCTGGCATATCTGGCCTTTGTGAAAGACGAAAAAACTTTTTACAGCATGGCTGATAAACTATCTGTTTTTATAAGAGAAAGACAAATAAAAATTCAAGATATATTGAACTATAGTCGTTTTGGTACAAATTATCTTTTATCTTTGCCGATGAAAAAAAAGATTTTTTATCTATTATTTTTTGCCGGACAGAAAAAGTTGATAAGAAAATTGATATAAACACAAATGTAAGTACTATTGTTTCGGACGATAGAACATGATGAAAGCTATATGCGTCGTCAGTTTAATTAGAAAGATAATGTGTACTGGATAAGAAAAGAATGAAAAACTTTGAATTGTTCTTAAGCGGATCGGGAATACCTATTTTCTATGTAAAAATAGGATTAGGTTTCGTATTCTCCTTTTTAATTACCTTTTTTTCCATCCCTACTATTGTAAAGATCTCCAGAAGGAAGAATCTTATGGATGAACCTGGTGTCAGAAGTTCACATCTTAGAAAAATCCCAAATCTTGGGGGAATTGCCATCTTTTATTCCATTGGGATATGCGTTTCCATTTTCGCTTACGAGCTGTTTGACCTTTATAAATTCTTATTTGCTTCACTGGTTATCCTTCTGTATATTGGAGTAATGGATGATATTGTGGTCATGAGAGCCTATAAAAAGCTTGTGGCTCAGATCTTAGTATCCTCATTAATCGTCATTGGTTCAGATATTAGAATCAGAAGCCTCTTTGGAATATTTGGAGTCTTTGAACTAGGCTATTTTGTAAGTATTCTATTCAGTATTGTTACTTTTATTATTCTTATCAATGCTTTTAACCTGATTGATGGAATTGATGGTTTAGCAGGCGGATATTCTGTGATCTGTAGTGCATTATTTGGAATAAGCTATTACAGACTGGGGGAGTATAATTATCCATTGGTTGTTTTATCAGTAGTGATTATAGGAACTGTTTTGGCATTTTTATATTATAATCTGTCAAATTACAGAACCAACAAAGTATTTATGGGAGATACTGGGTCTATGCTTTTAGGCTTCCTGTTGGCTTTTACCTCCATTTGTTTTATAGATATTTTTATAGATAAAAATCTTGCAGATGTGCCAAGGTACCACCTGCAGTCTGCACCGGTAGTGGCTGTAGCAATTCTGATCTTACCGATTGTGGATACACTGAACGTAATCTTCGTAAGGCTTTATAACAAAAAGTCACCCTTTGATGCTGATAAAAACCATATTCATCACAAACTTCTAAAATTGAATCTCACCCATAGAAGATCCACATTCTATATTATTCTATATTATTTAATGATTGTAACAGTGGCATATTATCTGAGACATATCAATGTGAATCTGCTGTTGTTGGTTGTTGTTGTATTGGGCTTTATGGGAGCATATTTACCGGATTTGATATATCGATTAAGAAATAACAAAAATTAACAATTAAATATTACTTTTGTAAACAATATTCAAACATGATGAAGAACTTTAAGTATTTATTTTTATTATTACCTTTTTTACTTACCTCGTGCATCACAACAAAAGATGTAAGATACTTACAGCCGAGTGAAAGCCTTGTAATTAATGAAGAAGGTCTTGTTCCCTACAATATTCCTGTCTACAGGATTACCAAAAATGATATGCTTAACCTTAATATAGTGACTACTCCTAAAGGAGATGCAGCACAGTTTTACTCTGCTTATAATGTTTCAGGCGGAACAGGTGGCGGAAATGTAAACAACTCTGTTGCAGCAGGCGGAGGAGGAGGTGGTGTAGGGGCATCTGCCGGAGGGAATGTTAATTTCTATTTTAACGGTTTAAAAGTAGATATCAACGGAGATATTAATGTCTTCGGTATAGGCTACATTAAGGCAGAAGGAAGAACCCTTGATGATGTATCGAAGGAAATACAGGTTAAAGTAAATGAAAACTTCCAGGAAGGTAAATCTGAAGTAAGATTAAATACTGATGGAATTACCTATTACATACTTGGAGATGTAGAAACTACTGGCCTTTCCGGAGAAAAAGTAGCCCATAAAAATACTCTTACAATTACCGAAGCTTTGGCTATTAATGGGGGGCTGAACAGAACTATTGATAAAAAAGAAATAGTTATCCACAGAAAGCTTCCGGAAGGAATCAAAATTGCTAAAATAGACCTTACCCGTGAAGATCTGATGAACTCTCCTTACTATTATATACAGAACGGAGACGAAATTTATCTTAATACCAGAAGAAAAAGCTTGAACGGATTCGGTAAAGATCCTATTCAGACACTACTTACTGGGGTAACAGCAATTACAACGGCATTAACTCTATATACAATCCTACAAAGACTTTAATCTCATGATTCCAGGAAAAGATACTAACGTAGGAAAAAGCGAAGCTCCCAAAGAAAAGTCCGGAACTTTTGCATTGTTTGATATTGAGCATTTTTTAAGAAGGTTACTCAAAAACTGGTATTGGTTTGCTTTTATGTTCCTTATTGGTTATGCCATCTCTTGGGCATACAGTAAATACTATGCTCAGAATGTTTATGCTTCAGATTTATCCCTGAGTATTTCCAATAATACCTCAAGTTATTTTAGCCCGAACCAATCTATTAATTTCATTTGGGGGCAAGGAGGAAATCAGGATGGTGTTTATCTAAAGAAAATGCTTTTATCAAGATCTCATAATGAATATTTGGTTAAAGAATTGAATCTTTTTGTAAATTATTCTACTAAGGGACTCATAAAATCTACCTATTTAGATAAAGACGATTCACCTGTTTTTCTTGAAATCGATAAAAAGCATCTTCAGCAGGTAAATTATCCAATTACAATAAAACCAAAAGGAAATGGCACCTATGAAGTAGTATTGCCGGAAGAAGGGCATTCTACAAGTTTGTACAGTTATGAAATAGAAGGTTTTCAAAATATTAATGCCTATAACAGACCCGCAAATAAAGTTATTAGAGTAAATGAATGGTATAATTCTCCAAATTTGAGATTTAAGCTGGTTCAAAATCCAGTTACTCCTGGCATTAAGCTGGATAATATTATTGTTAATTTAACGACAATAAATCAGAGTGTTAATGATATTGTTTCTACTATTGCTGTAAATTTCGATAGGGAAATCAGTACCATCATGATCATTAGTAAAAGAGGATATAATCTTAACAGTACGGTAAATTTCCTGAATAAATCAGTTGCTGAGCTTCAGAAAAAAAGACTGGAAGATAAAAATACTGTTAATAAGAATACAACGGCTTATCTACAGGGAAGCCTGGATGAGATCCGCAAAAGATTAGATTCTGCTGCCACTGCTCTGAACTATCTGAAAACTTCAGAAAAGCTTTATAATATTAAAGATAGAGATGAAAAGTCGCTTGAAACAATAAAAGACCTTGAAGCCAAAAAAGCGGATATTGTAAGCAAAATTGCATCTCTGAATAATATTAGAAATACACTTCAGTCACAGAATTTTGATAAAATGATTACTACCAATGCGGCCGGTTTTGAAGATGGAATGTTTTCTGCTTCTGTGAGTGAGCTTAAGGCTCTGTATACAAAAAGATCAGAATTAGCTACTATCTATAAACCCGCTTCTGAGCCTATGAAGGAAATAAACAGAATGATTAATGATGCTAAAACCAGCTCTTTTAACAGTCTGAAGAATTACTATACCAAATACTATGATGAGATCAATAAACTTGATCAAAAGGTTGCAGATGCTAATTCCGATTTACAGTCTTATCCGGAAAAAGAAAGAAAATATCTGGACGCAGAAAGAGGTTATAATATGATTGAAGCTACTTACAGTAGTCTTTTAAACAGACAAAATGAATCTCGTTTAAATGTAGCAACCAATCAGTCTGATATTAGCGTAATTGACCCTGCAAAAAATCTTGGACAAGGGCCTATAAGCCCTAATATAAAAATGGCAAAAGCAGGAATAATCGCTTTAATGTTATTAATCCCACTCTTGTTTATTCTAATAGGTGAATTGCTGGATAGTAAGATCAGAAATATCAAAGAACTATTAGGCGTAACAAAAATTCCGCTTATTGGTGTTATTGGAAATAATAACAGTGAACAGATGCTTACTGTTTTGGAACAGCCAAAATCATCTGTTTCAGAGGCATTTAGAGGAATTAGAGCCAATATGAGATTTCTGATGAATAATGAAGATGAAAAAGGTAAGGTAATCTTGGTAACATCTTCCGTTGGAGGAGAAGGAAAAACTTATGTTTCCATTAACCTGGCTTCTGTATTGGGGTTAAGTGACAAAAAAACTATTCTTTTAGGAATGGATCTTAGAAAGCCAAAAATCTTTGGTGATTTTAAGATTGATAATAAATATGGTATTTCAAACTATCTGACAGGAGAAGTGGGCATTGATCAGATTATTAATAACACCAAGATCCCAAATCTGGATGTCGCCACTTCAGGACCTATCCCTCCGAATCCTTCAGAATTGCTGATGAGCCAGAGGAATGTTAATTTTATAAAGGAGTTGAAGGAGATATATGATTTCATTATTATAGACTCTCCGCCGGTAGGTTTGGTAGCAGATTCTTATGAAATTATGAAATATTCTGATGCCAATATTTATGTGGTGCGTCACGAGTACACAGAGAAATATATGATGAAGCTCATTACCGAAAAGTATCAGAATAATGAAATTAAACATTTAGGACTTATTTATAATGATTATAATACGAAGCAGGGATACGGGTATGGTTACGGATATGGCTACGGTTATGGATATGGATATTTTGATGAAGATAAAAATTATAAAGAACCGTTATTAATTAGGATACGGAATAAGATGCAGACAATGTTTAATAAAAAATAGAGCCTTAAACCCTCATTCAATGGGGGTTTTTTCATACTTTGTGTATTTTGATTCTATGAAAAAAAGAATATTTTTGCCACTTTGCCGTTTACTTTATAACAAATTATGTTTTTTTGTTTATTTTTAACTAAACATTAAGATTATCATTAATATAAAAATGTTTTATATTTGCAAAAATTAAATTTTAAAATAACCATAAATCCATATTCTTTTATGAATAAAAAATTATTGTTTAGCTTCCTTGCCTTCCTTGGAGTGGTAAGTGTTAAAGCACAAAGAAACGAATTGGGGGTTCGTCTAGGTATGAGTAACCTAGTGGGTGATGTAGGGAGTACAAGTTATATTTTACAAAAGCCGTTGGATTTAAATAGAATGTCGGATTGGGGGATCCCGTTTTATGGTGGAATTTTATACAGATTTAATTTTAACCCGCACCAAACTGTTAGATTGGATTTAGGATATAACCAGATTCAGTTTAGCGATAAAGCTGCGAAAGAAGAATATAGAAGAAATAGAAATGCATACGGGAAAAATAACGTATACGAAGCAAGTTTAATGTTTGAATATAATTTTTTCCCAGTTAATAATGAACAGGTAAGTATGGTAAGCCCATATATTTTTGGAGGTATTGGTGCCTTGATGTTTGATGCACCTAAAGCTAATCTAGCCCATGATTTCAGAAGAGATCCGGACGGTGTAGCTCTTGCTCCCATTAATGAAATGGACTTTAAAACAACTACCGAATACTCATTAGGAAAAAAAGTTACCATGCATATCCCTTTTGGAGTAGGGTTAAAGTATAAATTTAACCATACTTGGGCTATATTTGCAGAAGCAACATTTAGATATACTTTGACAGATCAGCTTGATCACAGTAAAATTCTTTCTGAGGATGTAAAAAATTCCTTTAATGCCGATATCCTAAATCCGGCTACAGGAGGCTCTTTATTACAGTCTGGAAACTATTATGCTGTTGCTAAGGAAAGAGAAGAAGAGTTTATTAAAAAGAGAAATATTGGAGATGATAAATCCAAAGACTGGTTAAATACATTCAGTTTAGGATTAACGTTTTCGTTTGGAAGACCTCCATGTTATTGTGATTAATTAATATGTCGTTGATTAAAGATAAAATAAATTCTGAGAATTTACCAAAACACGTAGCCATCATTATGGATGGTAATGGGAGATGGGCTAAATCTCGTGGCGAAGAAAGAACCTTCGGTCACAAAAATGCCATTAATGCTGTAAGAAATGCTATTAATGCATGTAATGAGATCAATATCCCTTATTTAACACTGTATACATTTTCTTCAGAAAATTGGAATCGTCCTTTTGAAGAAGTAAATACCCTCATGAGCTTACTTGTGGAAACCTTACTGTTAGAAGCAGAGGAGATCTTCAGTAAAGGACTGAGAATGCATGTGATAGGAGATCTTGAAAAACTGCCTGCTTTAGTAAGAGAACAACTGCAGCGTGTGGTAGAACTTACAAAAGAAAACACAAAAGGAAATCTTGTACTGGCAATCAGCTATGGCTCACAAAACGAAATACTGGAAGCCGTTAAAAATATCAGTTCAGATGTAAAAGAAGGAAAGATAGATGTAGAGGATATAGATGAAAAACTATTAGAAAACTATCTCTATACCAAAGACTTTCCTCCTGTAGATCTATTGATAAGAACTAGCGGCGAAATAAGAATAAGCAACTTCCTCCTTTGGCAGATTGCTTATGCTGAATTACAGTTTTTAAATGTTCTATGGCCGGATTTTACCAAAGATATTTTCTTTCAATGTATTTTGGATTATCAAAACAAAGAAAGAAGATACGGTTTAACCGGAGATCAGATACAAGGCCAATAATTTTAAAGAAAAGAAAGACTCGATAAAATGAAGTTTAGACTATTACCCATCATTATGTTTGCTGCTTCTGCACATTTTTATGGACAAGTAACTCCACAGGACAGCACAAAAGTAAACAATGCTGTGCATGCAGACAATGAGGTAGGTACTTATACGCTTAAAGACATTGTTGTAGATGGGGTAAAAAAATATACACCAGCTCAGATCCTCAGATTTACTGGCCTATCCAAAGGAGAAAGCGTAGATATTCCGGGACAGAAAATCAGCAATGCTGTTAAAAAGCTTTGGGATACCCAATCTTTCTCTGAAGTAGAAGTATACGTTCAAAGTATTGAAGGACAGACTGTAATTCTTAAATTCTATCTTCAGGATCTGAAGGAACTTGGAGAAGTAAAATTCAAGGGTAAAGGAATTGGAAAATCAAAAAGTGAAAAACTGGCTAAAGACAACAACCTGAAGCCGGGTACAAAGATTACCCAAAACTTAGTATCAAGTCTTAAGACAACTATTCCTAAAGACTATATCAAAAAAGGTTTTGCTGATGCCAAAATTACAATCGAGGATAAAGTAAATGCCGGAGATCCTGCTTTGGTAGACTGGACGATTAATGTAGAGAAAGGTAAAAGAGTTAAGATCGACCATATTGAGTTTGAAGGGAATCCAAGTGTAAGTGATAGAAAACTTAGAAACAAAGCCTTTAAAGAAACAAAACAGAAACGTTTCAGTATTGGTGGTATTTTGAAATCTTCAAAATTCATTGAAGATAAATATCAGGAAGACAAACAAAATCTGATTAACTATTATAACTCCCTAGG
The DNA here is from genome assembly GCF_000829375.1 of Chryseobacterium sp. StRB126. Classification (NCBI taxonomy): domain Bacteria; kingdom Pseudomonadati; phylum Bacteroidota; class Flavobacteriia; order Flavobacteriales; family Weeksellaceae; genus Chryseobacterium; species Chryseobacterium sp. StRB126. The sequence continues at coordinate 5,259,376 of NZ_AP014624.1, read as the reverse complement.
GTATAGAGACGCAAAAGTTGTTTCAGACTCTGTATGGAGAAATAAGAAAAACAACTATGAAATCAATGTAAAACTTAACGAAGGTAAAAAGTATTATATCGGTGACATTACGTTCACAGGTAACACTGTTTACGCTACAGAATATTTACAGAGATTATTAGGATATAAGAAAGGAGATATCTATGATGCAGTAGGATTCAACAAAAAGGTTGGTGAAGACGGAGGTAAAGAAGATGATTCCGATATTAAGTCCGTTTACATGAATAACGGATACCTTTTCTCCAATGTGACACCGGTTGAAAAATCAGTGAACGGTGATGCTGTAAACCTTGAGATCAGAATTAACGAAGGAGAACAAGCTACTTGGAATAAAGTAACATGGCAAGGGAACACAACAACCCATGACCACGTAATCCTTAGAGCATTAAGAACAAAACCGGGAGAATTATTTAAAAAGACTGAAATCAAGAGAACCTATTTTGATTTGGCAGGGATGTCATTCTTTGATCCACAACAGATAGGACAGGATATTCAACCTAATCAGGTAGACAACACTGTTGATGTTAACTGGAAACTTGTAGAAAAAGGATCTTCTCAGGTTCAGCTCCAGGCAGGTTATGGGGGTAATAGCTTTATTGGTACCTTAGGATTGACGTTTAACAACTTCTCATTGAGAAACTTCCTTAAGTTCAAAGACTTTAAGCCAGTACCACAAGGGGATGGGCAGACTTTCTCCATTCAGGTGCAGGCAGGTCAGTACTTCCAGAATTATGGAGTATCATTTGTAGAACCTTGGTTATTCGGAACAAGACCAACAGCTCTTTCCGTGAGTTTAAATAACTCAAGAGTAAGATATAGTGATAGCATGGGAGGTTCTCAGAAATTGAATATATTCTCTGCATCAGTAGGTCTGAACAGATTATTGAACTGGCCAGATGACTATTTCTCTCTATATACAGGATTACAGTTTCAGAAGTATGACTTTAATAACTATCCATTCCAGTTTGGTGAGACTACAGAGTATAATGGATCTGCAAATAACTTTAGTGTCAACTTAGGATTAAGCAGAAACTCTGCCGGGATAGATCCTATCTTCCCGACAACGGGTTCTAATATTGAGCTTTCGGCTAAACTAACACCTCCATATTCATTGTTCAGTAATAAAGATTACGATACAATGAAGCCTGTTGATAAGTACAAGTGGATGGAATTCTACAAAATCAAGTTTAAAGCAGACGTTTATAACGAAATTGCCGGTAAACTGGTCTTGAGATCTTCTGCTGAAATGGGATTCATGGACGGATATAACAAAAATCTTGGAGCACCACCATTTGAAAGATTCTATGTGGGAGGTACCGGATTATTTGGTGGTAGATATGACGGTAGAGAATTGATTCCTTTAAGAGGATATGATAATGCAAGTACTTACGGTGGTGAAGCTGCCGATATTACTCAAAGAGGTGGGGGAACAATCTATAACAGATTTACTTTAGAATTAAGATACCCGATTTCAATGAACCAAACTGCTAAAATTTATGCATTAACATTTGCTGAAGGTGGTAACGTTTGGAATTCATGGGGTAATTATAACCCATTCCAGCTGAAGAGATCAGTAGGGGTAGGTGTTAGAGTTTATATGGGAGCGTTCGGACTGATCGGGTTCGACTTTGCTTATGGATTTGATAAGACAATGTCAGGAACTCCATCAGGATGGCAAAATCACTTCTTGATGAACCAATCATTATAATTATACATATGAAGAACTTTAAAATAACCATCACTTTTGTATTACTCTTAATTTTCGGGTTTGGAAATGCCCAAAAAATTGGAGTAGTAGATACGAATGAAATTTTAAATAAATTACCTCAGTATAAAGAAGCCGAAGCGAGATTAAACTCTCAGATTGATACCTGGCAGTCTGAACTTCAGAATATGCAGTCCGAGTATGAAAGAAAAAAAGCGGCCTTTGAAAGTGAAAAAGTGTTATTGATAGGTGACCAACTGAAACTGAGAGAAAAAGAAGTGGTAGATCTTGATAAGAATATCAAAACCACTACCAGCTTACGTTTCGGAGCCAATGGTGAAATAACAAAACTGAGAACAAATCTCGTTTTACCATTCCAGGATCAGATCTGGGAAGCTATCAAAACAATGTCCGAAAAAAATGGATTGGGCATAGTTCTTGATAAAAGCAATAACATTAGTGTTATATTTCTTCAGGGAAAATATGACTATACGGAAAAAGTATTAGCTGTTTTACTGAAAGGAGATAAAAAAGAGAAAACTACAAGTAAAAGTAAAAAGTAAAATTGTAAACTAACTTTTACGTAAATTTGAAATCTAAAAACAAATTAAATTATTTATTTACCAATTATGAAAAAATTAAGTGTATTATTTGCAGCAGTAATGATGTTTGTTTCTGTAGGTATGGCAAAAGCTCAAAAAATGGCTACTTTAGATGTATTGGGAGTTCTTAATGCAATGCCTGAGAAGAAAAAAGCAGATGCTGACCTTAAAACATTCTACGATACTAAACAAGCTGAGATCAAGAAGAAATATGATGCTGGGCAAGCTAAACTAAAGCAATATAGCGAAGAAGCTCCTAAGAAAACTGCAGACGAAAACAAAGCTAGAGAAGCTGAACTACAAAAAATTCAGGAAGAAATAGCTCAAATGCAGGATAAAGCTCAAAAAGATCTTCAAGCTAAGCAAGAAGTAGCTTTCGGACCAATTGAGAAAAAATTGAACGATGCAGTTGATAAAGTTGCTAAAGCTAACGGGTACGAGTATGTAATGGATGCAAATTCACCTGCATTCCTTTATAAAGCAGGTGCTGATGCTACTGCAGCTGTAAAGAAAGAATTAGGAATTCAATAATTTCGGCAAATTAACAAAGATTTATAAGACAAACCACCTCCAAAAGAGGTGGTTTGTTTATTTTTGCGGAATGGAAAAAGAAGTATCAACTATAGTAAAAGTGAGGTTTAGCGATTGTGATCCAATCGGTCATTTGAATAATGTAAAATATCTAGATTATATGTTCAATGCCAGAGAAGATCACGTGGAAACATTTTACGGATTTACTTATGAAGAATATACCAAACAGACAGGCTGTACCTGGATTGCCATCCAGAATGAAATAGCTTATATGAAAGAAGTAAGATATAATACGCAAGTCGTTATCAGCAGTAAAACTATCGATGTACAGGACAGAACAGCCAAAGTTGAAATCTTAATGAAAAGCTTAGACGAGAAAACAGTTCATGCTGTACTTTGGGTTACCGTTATTTATTTCAATATGAAGACAAGAAAATCAGAAGTACATCCAGAAGATATAAAAGAAACATTTAATAAGTTTTATGTAGATCTGATACAAAAGGATTTCCAGTCAAGAGTTAAATTTTTAAGATCCCAAAATGCAAAAAACTCTTAATAGATAGTCCTATTGAGAACTTTTTTATAATTTAAATTGATAATATATGAAAAAAATAGCAGTAGTAGGCAGCAATGGCCAGTTAGGAAACTGTATCAGAAAAATTGCTCCCGATTTTGAAAATAAGTATGAGTTTCTTTTTACAGATTCCACAATCCTGGATGTTACCAATGAAGAACAGATTAACGACTTTTTCTATGATAACAAACCAGATTACTGTATCAATGCTTCCGCATATACAGCGGTAGATTTAGCAGAGAAAGAAAAAGAAAAAGCATTTGCTGTAAATGCAGATGGAGTTGCCAATCTTGCTAAGGCTTGTATAGAGTATAAAACCATCCTTATTCATGTTTCTACTGACTATGTGTTTGATGGAGATACCAATTTGCCTTATTCAGAAGACGATTTTACCAATCCGGTAGGAGTGTATGGAGAATCAAAGAGAAGAGGAGAGGAGCTGGCATTGGAACTTAATCCGAAAACCATTATCCTTAGAACTTCCTGGCTGTATTCCGAATTTAATAAAAACTTTGTGAAGACGATGTTGAACTTGTTCTCACAGAAAACAGAGTTAGGGATTGTTGCAGATCAGTTTGGGCAGCCAACCAATGCTAATGATCTTGCGGCAGCCATTATGGAAATTATCGAAAATCCAAATAAAACCTTTGGAATTTTCCACTTTTCAAACTATCCGGAAACCACATGGTTTGATTTCGCTAAGAAAATTGCTGAATTTTCAAAATCTTCAATACAATTAAACGCGTTAACAACGGAACAGTATCCAACTCCTGCCAAAAGACCCGTAAGAAGTACTATGTCTCTGGATAAGATTGAAGAGATTTATAAAATTGAACCCAAACACTGGGAAAACAGTCTTGAAGAATGTGTTGACATCCTTACACAACAATAATAATATGAAAAATATAGCCATCATCTTTTCCGTAGTATGTGCTCAGCTTTGGAGTGCACAAAATGTTTATCTGAGCAAGGTGGAGAAAACCAATGACAATTCAGATAAGTTTCTCTATAAAAAAGATCAAGCAGAAACAAGTGCTATCTATTTAGGTGAAGCTGAAGTCCAGGGATTCTCAAAAGATGATGCAATGGTGTTCTCGTTAGTATACAAAAAAGCAAAGGAGATTGGAGCCAATACTTTTGTAATAAAACCTTTTGAAAATATTGACGGATCATCTCAGACTTTTAATGCTTCTAATTATAAGATCGCCTTATATTACACTCCAAAAGAAAAACTGAAAGTTCAGGAGGGGGCAATGTATATATTTGCTTCCTCAGAAAAAGATCAGAAGATCAATGTTAATAGGAAAGACTATATTGTTGCCCCAAGAACATTTTTAAAATTAAAAATTGTTCCGGGAGAAGTTTATACAATTTCTACCAAGAAACTTTTAGGTTCAACCGTGAAAGTTCAGCCAAAGACCAATGATGAGAACTTATATTTTCAGGTATCATCATTAAAAATTAAGCCGGATGCTTCAGGAGTTGGAGGTTTAAACCTTAAATCAGGAGATGTTATTGGTTTGGATAAATCATATGCAGAGTTTTTAAGTGCTATTTATACAGAAAAAACACCTTAAAAATAAATCCGGAAATCTTAATTTATCTTTTCTTTATATAAGAAGGCCGATTAACTAAATTTTGTTTAAAATTTTTCACTCATGCTATCAGAGTATTAGATTAAAATATGACGTGAATATGAAATTAAAGTTAATAAAGTTTGTTTTGCGTGTTAATAAGTTGTTATCTTTGCCCCACTGAAAAACGAAAGAGATTCAGTAAGCGCAGAAGAGCTTTTAGATAAGCATTAAACATTTATTCTACTTAATGAAACGAACGGAAAAAGCTTTTAAATTTTAGTAAATAAAATTTGCTGGTTAAAATAAAGTTAGTATCTTTGCAATCCCAATTAAGGGAGCGCAGGAGTAGAGAGATTGAGAGTTTAGGAAGAATTAAGGTTACTTAAAAAACTTTAAAATTTCTTTCAAAAACATTTGGTCAAATGAAAATAAATTTTTACTTTTGCACTCGCAAATATGGAGTACCACTGACAGAGAAGAGTGCTTCATTAAAAAGCGAAAGATATAAAGATCATTGACATACAATATAACAACCAAGTAAGGAAAAACTAAAGCGTTAAAACTTTGAGTGAGTCAGACAAACATACAATGGAGAGTTTGATCCTGGCTCAGGATGAACGCTAGCGGGAGGCCTAACACATGCAAGCCGAGCGGTAGAGTCTCTTCGGAGACTTGAGAGCGGCGCACGGGTGCGGAACACGTGTGCAACCTGCCTTTATCTGGGGGATAGCCTTTCGAAAGGGAGATTAATACCCCATAATATATCAGATGGCATCATTTGATATTGAAAACTCCGGTGGATAGAGATGGGCACGCGCAAGATTAGATAGTTGGTGAGGTAACGGCTCACCAAGTCTGCGATCTTTAGGGGGCCTGAGAGGGTGATCCCCCACACTGGTACTGAGACACGGACCAGACTCCTACGGGAGGCAGCAGTGAGGAATATTGGACAATGGGTGAGAGCCTGATCCAGCCATCCCGCGTGAAGGACGACGGCCCTATGGGTTGTAAACTTCTTTTGTATAGGGATAAACCTAGATACGTGTATCTAGCTGAAGGTACTATACGAATAAGCACCGGCTAACTCCGTGCCAGCAGCCGCGGTAATACGGAGGGTGCAAGCGTTATCCGGATTTATTGGGTTTAAAGGGTCCGTAGGCGGATCTGTAAGTCAGTGGTGAAATCTCACAGCTTAACTGTGAAACTGCCATTGATACTGCAGGTCTTGAGTGTTGTTGAAGTAGCTGGAATAAGTAGTGTAGCGGTGAAATGCATAGATATTACTTAGAACACCAATTGCGAAGGCAGGTTACTAAGCAACAACTGACGCTGATGGACGAAAGCGTGGGGAGCGAACAGGATTAGATACCCTGGTAGTCCACGCCGTAAACGATGCTAACTCGTTTTTGGTTTTTCGGAATCAGAGACTAAGCGAAAGTGATAAGTTAGCCACCTGGGGAGTACGTTCGCAAGAATGAAACTCAAAGGAATTGACGGGGGCCCGCACAAGCGGTGGATTATGTGGTTTAATTCGATGATACGCGAGGAACCTTACCAAGGCTTAAATGGGAAATGACAGGTTTAGAAATAGACTTTTCTTCGGACATTTTTCAAGGTGCTGCATGGTTGTCGTCAGCTCGTGCCGTGAGGTGTTAGGTTAAGTCCTGCAACGAGCGCAACCCCTGTCACTAGTTGCCATCATTAAGTTGGGGACTCTAGTGAGACTGCCTACGCAAGTAGAGAGGAAGGTGGGGATGACGTCAAATCATCACGGCCCTTACGCCTTGGGCCACACACGTAATACAATGGCCGGTACAGAGGGCAGCTACACAGCGATGTGATGCAAATCTCGAAAGCCGGTCTCAGTTCGGATTGGAGTCTGCAACTCGACTCTATGAAGCTGGAATCGCTAGTAATCGCGCATCAGCCATGGCGCGGTGAATACGTTCCCGGGCCTTGTACACACCGCCCGTCAAGCCATGGAAGTCTGGGGTACCTGAAGTCGGTGACCGTAACAGGAGCTGCCTAGGGTAAAACAGGTAACTAGGGCTAAGTCGTAACAAGGTAGCCGTACCGGAAGGTGCGGCTGGAACATCTCATTTTAGAGCGTCTTTTGACGATAAAAAAAACAGTACGCAAGTACAAAATACTTACTTAAAGTATAGCTTTAGTTTTTTGTTTGGTTGCTTATATTAAAAATACAACACCCACTAGAAATTAGTAAAGGGATAGAGAGATTTTAGATTATAAATTATAGATTTTAGATTTAAATAATCATTTAAAATTTTCAATTTAAAATTTAAAATTAATAATGAAGTCTCGTAGCTCAGCTGGTTAGAGCGCTACACTGATAATGTAGAGGTCGGCAGTTCGAGCCTGCCCGAGACTACTAATTATAGGGAATTATAGATTATGAATTATAGATTTTAGATTAAAAATAATTTAAAATTTATAATCTAAAATTTAAAATTTCTACTAGAGGGGGAATTAGCTCAGCTGGCTAGAGCGCCTGCCTTGCACGCAGGAGGTCAAGGGTTCGACTCCCTTATTCTCCACAGTTTTGGAATACTGATTTAAAAGTTACGGATGGAGCCAAAAACAACATCTGTTCATCAGTTGGACAAGAAGACATTAAGATCATTGACATTAACGGTAAAGACATCACAAAGAGATAACCGAGCACTTTCGAGTGCCGAGTTTATAAAAATATCGATAGACGAGAGTTTATCAAAAAAATACTGAACTAATATAATTATTAGGAAAGAAATCGTTAAGGGCGTATGGCGGATGCCTAGGCTTTCAGAGGCGACGAAGGACGTGGTAAGCTGCGAAAAGCTGCGGGGATTGGCACACACGAATTGATCCGCAGATGTCCGAATGGGGCAACCCGGCTGGTTGAAGACCAGTCACCTCTTAGGAGGAGCAAACCCGGAGAACTGAAACATCTAAGTACCCGGAGGAAAAGAAATCGAAGAGATTCCGTAAGTAGTGGCGAGCGAAAGCGGATTAGCCCAAAAGTCTTTATATATTTAGAAGAACGTTCTGGAAAGAACGGCCGTAGACGGTGATAGCCCGGTATTCGAAAGGTATATTAAGATGATAAATGAGTAGGGCGGGACACGTGAAATCCTGTCTGAATATGGGGGGACCATCCTCCAAGGCTAAATACTCCTGAAAGACCGATAGTGAACAAGTACTGTGAAGGAAAGGTGAAAAGCACTTCGAATAGAAGGGTGAAATAGAACCTGAAACCGTACGCCTACAAGCGGTCGGAGCCCACATGTTGGGTGACGGCGTGCCTTTTGCATAATGAGCCTACGAGTTAATTTTACTAGCGAGGTTAAGGTATTAAGTACCGGAGCCGGAGCGAAAGCGAGTCTGAATAGGGCGTATAGTTAGTAGGATTAGACGCGAAACCTTGTGATCTACCCATGGGCAGGTTGAAGCTCTGGTAACACAGAGTGGAGGACCGAACCGGTTGACGTTGAAAAGTCTTCGGATGACCTGTGGGTAGGGGTGAAAGGCCAATCAAACTGGGAGATAGCTCGTACTCTCCGAAATGCATTTAGGTGCAGCGTCGTATATAAGTTTATTAGAGGTAGAGCTACTGATTGGATGCGGGGGTTTCATCGCCTACCAATTCCTGACAAACTCCGAATGCTAATAAATGTTCTACGGCAGTGAGGGCATGGGTGCTAAGGTCCATGTCCGAGAGGGAAAGAACCCAGACCAACAGCTAAGGTCCCAAAATATATGTTAAGTTGAAGCAACGCGGTTGGACTGCATTGACAGCTAGGATGTTGGCTTGGAAGCAGCCATTCATTTAAAGAGTGCGTAACAGCTCACTAGTCGAGCGGTCCGGCATGGATAATAATCGGGCATAAACATATTACCGAAGCTATGGATTTGTACTTTATGTACATCTGGTAGGAGAGCATTCTATTTGCGCCGAAGCAGTACTGTGAGGTATTGTGGAGCGGATAGAAAAGAAAATGTAGGCATAAGTAACGATAAAGCGGGCGAGAAACCCGCTCACCGAAAGACTAAGGTTTCCTCAGCCATGCTAATCAGCTGAGGGTTAGTCGGGACCTAACGCGAACCCGAAAGGGGTAGTGGATGGACAATGGGTTAATATTCCCATACTTGCTCACACTAAAAAGGGGACGGAGTGCCGTACTTACTGGAGACTGACGGAATAGTCAAGGCCTAGCCTTCGGGCGAAGCTGCTGTAGGGAAAGTGCTTCCAAGAAAAGCCGAAGTGAAGCAACCCGTACCAAAACCGACACAGGTAGTCGAGGAGAGAATCCTAAGGTGCTAGAGTGAATCATGGTTAAGGAACTAGGCAAAATAGTCTCGTAACTTCGGGAGAAGAGACGCCATCAGCAATGGTGGCCGCAGTAAAGAGGCCCAGGCGACTGTTTATCAAAAACACAGGACTCTGCAAAATCGAAAGATGCAGTATAGGGTCTGACACCTGCCCGGTGCTGGAAGGTTAAGGAAGGTGCTTAGGGTTAAACCGAAGGCATTAACTGAAGCCCCAGTAAACGGCGGCCGTAACTATAACGGTCCTAAGGTAGCGAAATTCCTTGTCGGGTAAGTTCCGACCTGCACGAATGGTGTAACGATCTGGGCACTGTCTCAACCATGAGCTCTGTGAAATTGTAGTCTCGGTGAAGATGCCGAGTACCCGCAATGGGACGAAAAGACCCTGTGAACCTTTACTATAACTTCGTATTGACTTTGAGTAAGTAATGTGTAGGATAGGTGGGAGGCTTTGAAGCTTGCACGCTAGTGTAGGTGGAGCCAACGTTGAAATACCACCCTTTACTTACTTGGAGCCTAACTTCTTTTAGAAGGACATTGCGTGGTGGGTAGTTTGACTGGGGTGGTCGCCTCCAAAAGAGTAACGGAGGCTTTCAAAGGTACCCTCAGCACGCTTGGTAACCGTGCGTAGAGTGTAATGGCATAAGGGTGCTTGACTGTGAGACCAACAAGTCGATCAGGTGCGAAAGCAGGACATAGTGATCCGGTGGTTCCGTATGGAAGGGCCATCGCTCATAGGATAAAAGGTACTCCGGGGATAACAGGCTAGTCTCCCCCAAGAGCTCACATCGACGGGGAGGTTCGGCACCTCGATGTCGGCTCGTCACATCCTGGGGCTGGAGAAGGTCCCAAGGGTTGGGCTGTTCGCCCATTAAAGTGGCACGCGAGCTGGGTTCAGAACGTCGTGAGACAGTTCGGTCTCTATCTATTGCGGGCGTTAGATGTTTGAGAGGGCTTGATTCTAGTACGAGAGGACCGAATTGAACAAACCTCTGGTGTATCAGTTGTACCGCCAGGTGCACTGCTGAGTAGCTACGTTTGGAAGAGATAAGCACTGAAAGCATATAAGTGCGAAACTCGCCTCAAGATGAGACATCTTTTAAGGGTCGTGGGAGATGACCACGTTGATAGGCTATAGGTGTAAAGACAGTAATGTCATAGCCGAGTAGTACTAATTACCCGTAGATTTATAGCCTAATATGGCGCACGGAAGTGCAGCAAGGTTAGCTCTTTGTGAAAGTTTTTATCGCTTAAAACAGATGTCAGCTGTAAGACATTAGATAACAGACGAATACGTCTGAACTCTGATATCTATAGACTGATATCTTATATACAACCTTTAGGGTGGTTTTAGCGGTGGGGCTCACCTGTTCCCATTCCGAACACAGAAGTTAAGCCCACCAGCGCCGATGGTACTGCTAACGCGGGAGAGTAGGCCGCCGCCAGTTTTTATTTTATTTTTAAAAATCCTTTATCGAAAGATAAAGGATTTTTTTTGCGTTATACCCAACGAATAAAGCAGACCTAATCCACAACTCAAGGATACTCAATCCAACGACAACCCTAACCACTTATTCTTAAGTTTTGGCTAAAGTCACTGGATTATTCTTTTTTATTTGAACGGGCTCCCTTCGACTAAGCTCAGGACTACTGCCCGTCCCTATTGAATGCTTAATTTGTATAATACTAATGTAAGCTCATGATCTATTCTTGATATCAGCTTTTAAAATTTCTTTTTTTTAGATATATTCTTTGTATCATTACTTCTGATAAATTTATCGGTTTTGTTATCCTGTAAGGAGCTTTAGTAGCTATAAGGCTATGCAGTAAGCTTCCGTAAATGGCAGAATAAGATTACGAGTACCATTGTCTAGATTTCTATGGGACGACAAAGAGTGAGGATTACTGGCACATTAAAGGATCATACAATGATCTTCATGGTAAATTACTTATTATTATTAATGATCACAGGAGCTACATCCATTATCGATCAAAATAATCATTGAATTATTTTATTGTTTACAAGTTTTTTTGTATTCGAATATTTTCTATTTCTATTAAAATTTAATCTTTTTTTTCAAATATGAAAGTATAACTTCAATTATATCAATGATATTTTAGTATTTATTCTTATTTTTTATTAGTATACTATTAAATACTGTTAAAATATTATATTTGATTTCAAGAAATTAAATATAATTATGAATAGAACTATAGTTAAGGCGGGACTTCTTTCATCTTTAGTTTTTTGCTTTACTGGATTATCTGCACAGAAGACAGATTCTACTAAGATTGGAAAAATTGATGAAGTTGTTGTAACAGCTTACGGAGTTAAAAAAGAAAAGAAGAGTTTAGGATATTCTTTTCAGGATGTTAAAGGCCAAACATTAGTTGATGCAAAAGAAACGAATGTTACTAACGCCTTAGTTGGTAAAGTAGCGGGAATGCAGGTGATTAAAGGTGGTTTTGGCCCAGCATCATCATCAAGGATCAATTTACGAGGATTTAACTCTCTTACAGGAGATAGCCAACCTCTGATTGTAGTAGATGGAGTTCCATTGAATAATGGTACGGGGGTAAAAGCAAAACAAAATGATGGTTACTTTAATAATGATTTTTGGAATCCGGATTTGGATATGGGAAATGGTCTGAATGATATTAATGCAGAAGACATAGAAAGTATTTCTGTCCTCAAAGGAGGTGCAGCTTCTGCATTATATGGTTCCAGGGGGGGGAATGGTGTTATTCTGATTACAACAAAAACTGGAAAGAAAAAAGGGGGTATAGGAATCACTTATTCTACGAATTTAGGGTTTGAAACTATTTTTATGAAACCAGATATGCAGACTAGTTTTGGGTTGGGACAAAATGGTGTTGTGAATCCAGCCAATAGTGAGAATACGAGTTCATGGGGACCGGCATTGGAAGGGACTAATATGAAGCGATATGATAACCTGAGTAATTTCTTTAAAACAGGGATCAATTCTCAGCATACTTTGAACTTTCAGGAAAATCTTGGAGAAGGAACAAGTTTATACACATCATTTAACTATTTGAATGATAATAGTCAGATTCCGAATTCCAAATTTGAGAGGTTCAACTTCATGGCGAAAATGAATTCTATTTTTGGAAAAGAAAAAAGATGGACATCAGAAGTAAAAGCACAATATATTAGTAGTAAAGCAAATAATAGACCTGCTGGAGGAAGAGGTGATGGAAATTATTATTCTAATATTCTCTTGATGCCACAGGATATTGATATTCGTAATTATCGTGAAGGACAAACACAAAACAATATAAAATCGAATTGGATCAGCCCAAATGGTATCAACCCTTATTGGTCTGCATATAACAGCCTTAATGCTGATAAAAAAGATCGTGTACTATTAAATGGGTATCTTAAATATCAGTTTAATGACTGGTTGAGTGCTGACCTAAGACTTGGAACTGATTTTTATGCCTTAAATGCAGATGCAAGAGTATGGACAGGTTCATCACGAAGAAACTCTTATGCTACCAGCGAAGAAAAGTTTTATGAAAATAATTACATAGCAAACCTTACTGCTAAAAAAGATAATTTATTTGGAAAATGGGGTGGCTCTTTTTCATTGTATGGACAACTAATGGAGACAAGAACTAAAGCCCTTTATTTTAGTACTCAAAATTTAATTGTTCCTAATGTTTTTAGCGTAACGAATACAAGTGATCTTGCAGGTATTGCTAATAACGAACTTGATCTTTGGAAGAAAATTAATTCTGTTTTTGCTGCTTTGGAAATTAATTATGATGGATATTGGTTTATCAACGCTACATTCAGGAATGACTGGTCTTCAACTTTAAGTATAGAAAACAGATCTTACTCTTATCCTGCTATCAGCACCTCTTTGGTTTTAACAGAAATGCTGCATAAGTTGAATGGAACTACTTCTAAAGCATTAACTTTTGCGAAACTTAGAGCCGCTTATGCAGTCACTGGTAATGGATTAGGCCCTTACGAATTATATAACGTTTATAAGCTTGGTTCAGATCCTACGGGCCATGCTGTTTTAGGAAGAATAAAAACGTTATATGATGCCAGCTTGGTAGCTGAAAAATTAAAAACTTTTGAAGTAGGAGCAGATCTTAAATTTTTTAATAGGGTTTCTTTGGATGTAAGCTACTTTGTTAATACAGCGACAAAACAATTAATTAATTTACCTATGAACCCTCTTTCAGGGTATGAGTATAAGAAAATTAATGGAGGGAAAATTCAGAATAGTGGAATTGAAGTTGTTTTGAATACGGATATTTTAAAAAAAGAAAACTTTAGCTGGAATGTAAATGCTAATTTTTCACAATTAAAAAGTGAAGTAAAAGAGCTTTATGGTTCTATTTCGAAATATCCATTAGGAGGTTATGATAATGTTACATTTTTTGCAGAAGTAGGGAAACCTTTTGGAGCCATTTATGGAACAAAATTTTTAAGAGTGGAGGATCCTAATAATCCTAATTTTGGAAAATTAATTGTAGGAGCAAACGGATTACCTCAAGCCACTCCTGATCAATATTATTTAGGAGATCAAACCCCAAGAGCATTATTTGGCCTTACCAATAGTTTTAGTTATAAAAACATTGGTCTTTCTTTTCAGATTGATGGGCGTATTGGTGGGAAATTTTACTCGGCAACCCAATCAGCTTTACAAAAAGTAGGACTTGCAGAAGATACTGCTCCTGGAGGTAGAAGAGATAATTTTGTGCTTGATGCAGTAGTACAGCAACCTGGTGGCGGATATACATCCAATACAAAGGAAATCACGCAACAAGATTACTGGGCAGCAGTAACAACAGGGAACCTAGGTATTACAGAACAGAATATCTATGATGCTACAAACATCAGATTAAGAAATATTCAGGTATCTTATAGTTTCCCTAAAAGTTTATTTCAAAAATTTGCACTTCAAAGTGCTAAGGTTTCTTTCACAGCCAATAATGTATGGATGTTATATAGCAAAGCAAAAGGTATTGATCCTGAATCGGTATTCGCTATTAACTCTAATGCAGTAGGATTTGAAAACCTATCATTTCCTACCACAAGATCTTATTTATTCACTATTACATTAGGCTTTTAATATCAATAATAACATCATGAAAAAATATATTTTATCTTTCATAGCACTTACTACGATTCTTGCTTCATGTACTGATTTTGAAGACATGAATAATAACCCTTATGCAGTAGATATTAATAAAGCTGAACCGGAGTATTTTTTAAACAATTCTATTTTAGGAGCTCAGCAAGATCCTAATATTGCAGAACGTACTTTTGTTTTGTATTGGAAAACGGCTGCAAGACAACATCTAACAACAGGAATTGCAGGGGGATCTTACGATGATTCCTGGACTGTAGAATATTGGAAAGGAATTTCAGAATGGTTAAATAATGCGAATGCAACTATTGAAATTGCCAATGAGAAGAAGGCAATAGGCCAAGGCAAGCCTCACTATGATAATCTTATTCAGGTAGCGAGAATTTGGAGAGCTTATTTAATGAGCGAGTTTTCTGATAATTTTGGCCCACAGCCTATTCAGGCATTTAAAGGTGTAAATCCTGGGTTTAATTCTGAAAAGGAGGTCTATTATTTTATTTTAGATGAACTGAAAGATGCAGCAGCTAAAATGGATGTCAACCAGCCTGTTCCTTCTAATCCTAATGCTTACGATATGGCCTATGGATTTAAATGGAGCCAATGGGTAAAGTATGCTAACTCTATGAGGATGAGAATTGCTATGAGGATTTCAGAAGTGGATCCTGCAAAAGCAAAAGCTGAATTTGAAGATGCTGCCAATTCTAATATGTTCATCAGTACAAGTGATGATAATTTTAAAGTTAAAGAAGATACAGGCTGGAATCCTTTATCAGGGGTAATGTCCAGAGAATGGAATTCTCAGATTTTATCAGCTACTCTAAATAATATGTATATCGGTTTAGGAGGAATTAATTCTACAGATCAATTGCCGGCTGCGCAGCATACAGCGGTAAAAGCATCTGATTATATTGGAATAAAATATGATGAACAATTCTCCACATTAACCAATGATCCAAGTGCAGGATACTGGCTGGATGGGCTTCCTAATACAATAGACCCAAGAGCTTATAAAACATTTTACATTCCTGGAGATCTTACCAATCCTATTTATTCACTGTATCCGACCTATACCAGCCAAGCTACAACCAATAAGGGAGATCTTACCTTTGCCGATGGTTCTAAAGTTACAATTAATACGATAAACACTTGGAATACGACTACAATAGGAAACTGGGGGGTAAAAGGACAGAGAAACGGATTAAGAGGCGTTATTGGATGTATGCCTGCTTTAGGGAAACAATATAGAGAAGGCAAAAACTCTAGAATTTTCTTTGCAAGCTGGGAAACTTATTTCCTAATGGCAGAAGCTGCACTGAAAGGGTGGTCCGTTCCTATGAGTGATGTAGTAGCTTATAATAAAGGGATTCAGGATAGTTTCGCCTATAATGGAGTATCACAATTTTATACTCAGTATATTGCTTCAACAGATTATAACCGTGACGGAACTTCTGTTGCTTACACGCATGTAACAGAGCCAGGAGCCAGCCATACCATGAACTATAAAGATCCTTCTACAGGCAATATGGTTTCTGTGGAGATTAAATACCCCGTAAATACCATTTATAAAAACGGTTCTGTGAGAAATGACAAGCTTACGAAAATCATCACTCAAAAATATATTGCCAATATGCCATGGCTTCCGTTGGAATCCTGGAGTGATCAAAGAAGACTGGGGTTGCCTTTCTTTGAAAATCCAGCAATAGAAACACCGTTGGTTAATTTACCTAATCTGAATTCAGGAAATTATATGACAAACTCTATCCAGAATTTTCCTCAAAGGTTAAGATATCCGAGTACCTTCAGAAATACTGATCAGGATGGATATACAAAAGCCGTACAGTTACTGGGCGGACAAGATGCAGTGCTTACCCCTCTTTGGTGGGCAAAGCACTAAACTGAATATGTTTTAACAATAATCCTTTCCAACATTTGGAAAGGATTATTGTTTGGGTATAATGATAGATACTACTTTACTTCTTAAAAGTGAGCATTCTCAATTATCTGTTACATTAATTTGCTACGATGGTGAAAACTATTCGTGCACTATAGGTGTTTGCGGGAACTGTTACAGAAACACCAGCTAGCTGCAGTATTAAGTTGATATCTGCGAAAGTTACACTATTAGCAAGCCCCAGAACGCCACTAAATGAAAAAGTTACAAAAGTTACATCGGCTGTTTGTGATATTGGAATATAGGTAGCTCCTCCGTTGATGCTGGATGTACAAAAGAGACAAACTCCATGTATAGCTGTTGTCCCGCCGGTTCTTTTCGCAGCAAGGGTTAGAGAACTATTCCAGGGGTTAGGTGTATAGCGCATGGTCATCTTTGCACCGGAGCTTGAAAGGAGATTGAGAAAAGAACCCGGTAATGTACCCGATAATATTATTTGATTAGTACCGGTACTCCCGGAATTATCATAAGTTCCTGCATAATTACTTCCAGCCTCGGTAATGACGGGTATACTGGCATTCCAGTTTCCGGAGACATTTACAACCTGTGCTTCCATACAGCTGCTGATGAGTACAAAGGTAATATAGATCAATCTTTTTATACAGGCTTTTCGGAGAAATTGACAATTCATTTTCATACTTCATTTTTTATTCTGTGATGGTATAAACAATGGTAAGGGTGGTGTTAGCTTGGGTAGCTAAGTTGGCATAAGTATTGGGAATCAGAGATATTGTCAGTCGATGCCCGTTATTGGCTCCGTTGCCAGTAAAAGCTCCTCCAATTCCATTTATGATGGTAACCGGAGTGTTGGTTAAAGTAACTTGTGCCGAAGGAGTTCCTAATGTCCCGCCTCCTGCTCCGGAAGCAGCAGCTGCCTGTAATTTGATATCTACTCCTGCAATAAGAGTTCCACTAATAGCTGCTGTAATTTTTCTGGTAAGTCCTCCACTGGTAATAGCAGAAGTATAGTTAATCCATTTTGAGGTATTGGGTGTTGGATTACCAATGGGGTTTCCAGCTTCAGTAGGGGGTGTGAAGCTTAAAGCAATGTTTCCGGTAGGCTCTATGTCCATTAAGGTAACAACAGGTAAGGTTAAAGTAACATTCGTCTGAGAATACAATGAACAGGAGAACGTAAATGCGGCTAGTAATAGGGTGCGGTTCAGAATCATTTCTTATTTTTTATTTCATTATATCCTACTTTTAAGGATTCCTGTTGATACTTGATTTCTATCTGCTGTTTGACAATCTGGATATTTAATTTTTTAATTTCTGAGGGTTTCAAAGTAAATTGAAACTGATCCTTTGAAATTTTATATCGTTTATCAAGTCCATTCCTATAAAGTTTTACCGTCCAGTCACCTGGTTTTAGATAAGTAAAATCAAAATCTTCTCCAACAAAACAGATTTTACGATAAGTCTGGCTATCTCCAATTGCTTCTACAATTATACTTTCTCTTTTTTTCTTTTCTTTTTTAGGCTGTAGGGCTTCAATATCTGCCAGGCTTTTATTTTCCGTTTCTAAAAGGTGAACCTGACCCTGGATAGTGGCTGCGGTCGTTATTCCGAAATTAAAAATATTTTCTTTATCGGTAAGAGGCAGTGCAGCTGGAAAAACTACAGTTGGAATGTCATTGATCTCAGTGGTTGAGCGGTCTATCTCAAGAAAATAATTACCGGGAATTACATTCTTAAATGAGTAATTCCCTTCTTTGTCTGTAATAGATAAATAGCTGCCCAGCATTAATCTTATGCCTTCAGTTTTTTTTATCCCCAGGTTACCAACATTTCCGGATAAGGATACATATTCAGCTGTTCTTTGTACCGGAATATTAGGCCGCCATGTATAGCGCATTGAAAATATAAAATCTTTATCTCCAATTTGTCCTCTTTGTAATGAGTATCTCCCCGAAAGATCAAGCTCATTGCCGGGAAATAGTTGTTGATGAAATAGAAGTTCAAATAAGTTTCTGTCTTTAAAATATTCCTCAGGAATGTAGTTGTTTTGGTAGAATAAACTTAAACTGGTTTTATCTGAAAATTTACTGAAGATTCTCGCTCCGTAATAAAGCTGTTTTTGATTTTGCAGCTGATATCTGGAAGTAATTGCATAGCTTCCAAAGAGATTGAAAGAGGTTTTAAATTTTTCAAATGATACATTGGCAGCATACAAACTTGAGTTTCCATTAAATCCGGTCAGATAATTGTCTGTATTACCAAACTGTCCTTCAATATTAATCTGAAATATTCCGATACGCTGATCTATGCTTACTCTGAAGAAACGTTCGTAGTAATTAAACTGCTTAGGCTCCAAACGATCCTGATATTTTTGAAAACCATGATTGATGATGACAGAACCATTGGATAGATATTTATACTGTATTCCATACTGTAGATATTTTCTATAAGGAGCTGCCAGAAATAAGGTGTCTCTCTGGAAATTTTTAGCATCCTGCATATAATTACCGATAACATTCAATTTCTTCGTCAGCCTGTATTGAAGATATCCACTGAACGTATTGGTATTGGTAAAATATCCTGCAAACTGAGGGCTAGCCTTCATATAAGTTAAATTCCCGTTGAATTTGTCAAAATTCACCTCTGCCTGTGCCATATAAGCAGTTCCTTCAGCTTTTTTTGTGGTACTGTAGGCAAATTCTCCGGAGAGATTAATATGTTTTGAAATTTTGAACCGCCCTTTCGCATAAGGAAGATGAGCTTCAGTGTTTTGGCTTATATTTCGGGCATTAGATTCTTCTTTCATGGGCATTTTATACAGATACCCAACCGAAATTTCAGATTCTTTACGAATTTTAAATGCAGAATACACATTAAATTCATCCTTAATATCTCTGAAAAATCTTGGACGGTTATAAAAACCTCCTATACTTAACTTATTGAAATGATACCGGATTTCTGCACCACGGCCATATCTTGCAAACTCAGTTAAGTAGGATGCAGAGTAGGTTTTATCTCCTAAATGTACAAATAGATTATCTCTTTTATAGTTTACAAAATATTCTTCATACTGAGTAAAAGTATTGAGCTCAATAGGATTGTGGGTAGCTGCATGAAATTCAATCTGATTTTTATTTTCCTTATCCAATGATCCTTTACCATAGATTTCACCTTGAAAGCCATCATTGTATACTCCCATATTCTTCATTCCGATAAAGGATAATGAGGCTACAACCGGAAGCCGATGATAGATATCTTGGTTGGCAGGCTGTACTGATATGACCTGAGTGCTTATGTAGATGGTTTGATCTTCCTTAGGGTTATCTTTTGAATGTACCGAAAGATTTAGGTTTTGAAATTCATTCTGCCCCAGTTCCGGATTAGTAGCTTTATGTATTGTAATGACTTTCGATTCGTTGGGGTCCAGAATGATAGTTGGATCATGGTCAACAATAGCATTTTTACTTTCCAGAATAAGACTTTCTGTGATGTTACCATTGTTTTTGAGAAGAAAAGACGCACGGATGGTTTCTCCGGCTCTTGTAAACTCCGGTGATTCCAATGCTGTAAGGGAGAGCTTTCTGCTTGCGGAAACTGTAATCTGAGATGTTTTTGTGAAAGACAATCCGTTAGAACGGTCTGTAATATTTAATGTAACAGAATATTCTCCTTGTACTGTTTCAGCTGAAATCCGTAAAGGAACAAGATACACTGAAGTTTCCTGAGAGGAGATCTGAAATTCTCCTTTTTCTAAAATAGGAGTGATAAGCGGACTTGATGTAGTAACAGAAATATCAAATACTTTATTCTCAGGCGAATTATTTTGCAGACTGAAAGGAATAGAAGTAGACATTCCCGGTATTAAGCTATCTTTTTTACTGACCAATCGGGTTGGTTGTTGTTGAGAAAAAGCGAATAACGGGAATAGTATAACAATAAATAATGTCCAGGTTTTAATCATTTTTTACTTCTAGTTCCACATTGAGCGCAAAAGCGTTCTCGTCTTCATCCGTTGCTATAACAGTAGCTTTGTACTTAGCCGGTGGTACTTTACTGATATCAATGTAAAAAGTTTTGGAAGTAGAAGGCAGAAGACCCATTTTTAAGCTTGAAAAAGTCCCTATTTTTTCTCCTGTTTTACGGTTATAGATTTCAATGGATGCTGTGGGTTTACAATAAAGATTTCCATTGTTGGCGATCGCTATTTTTACCGTTTGTTTTCCTTCTTCTTTCTCTACTTTGATATTTTCAAATCTAAGGTCCGGTTTGGCCTTTTCCATATCATAATCTGTAATGACCTGAATGGCATATCGTACCACAGAGGTAATGCTTACTCCAGGTTGTTTATCACTGGGTTTTATATCCTCTACAGGCTCTACAATAATGACGCTCCAGTAACTCCCGGGATCCATTGCCTGATCGGGAACGGTAACTTCATAAAACACTTCTGTTTTTTCTTTACCTTTTAGTGTTACCAGATTGGTATTCAGTTTTATCCAATCTCCATTAGTCCTTTTCTGTGTATGCAATGCTGTGTAATTAATGGTACCATCAGCATGGTAAGAAAAATCCTGTAAAAATAATTTTACAGTCTGTGGGCTACTGCCCGTATTTTCAATGGCTATTTTTCCTTTATAAACTTTGCCGTTTTCTATCTTGTAGGAATGCGTAAGCCCATTAAGAACCACAATGCCGGCATGTAAAAAGCTGAACTGCAAAATCAGAGTGATTAAAAAAAGAATACGCTTTATCATCATATAAAGTTTTGAGGTTTATTATTTAATAATATAAAAACAGGAAGAAACTGGAACACAATTTCTTCTTGTTTTTGAAATACAGAATTGAATATTTAGAATTCTAGTTGTCTATTAAGGTATAGACAACAGTAGCTAGAATAGATGGTTTTGCCAATAAATCCGAATAACTTGCTACACCACCAGGTCCGCTTCCAGCAGCCAGCGCGTACGTAAGGTTATGTCCGTTATTAGCTCCATTTCCTGTATAGGCACTTCCAATACCGGAAATAATCGTCTGGTCAGCAGCGCTTAAGGTTAAAAGCCCAGCAGATGTTCCTAAAGCTCCTGCTCCTGCACCTGTAGGAGCAGCGGCTGTTACGTGCACATCTATTCCGGGAATAATAGCATTAAGTTTTACACTTACACTACGGGAAGGTTTAGTATCAGATTTGATAGTGGAATAATTTAGCCACAGCGTAGTGTTGGCTGCACTGGGTAGAATAGGACTCCCTGCTTCAGTAGGAGCCGTAAATCCTAACGTGATATTTTTCGCAGCAGCAGGTTCAATGTCTACAAGAGCAACTTCAGGAACCGAAATGGTGATCGTATGGCTGTCTGTATTGGAATCCTGAGCACTTAAATTTCCGGATATGGCAGCTGCAAATAAAGACATTGCAACCGTTAATTTTAATTTATTCATGATCTTAATATTAGTTGAGTGAAAGTAATAAAAAAATCAATGAATTATGAAATAAATGTATGATAATTTTTATATCATTGATTATTCTTCTGTTGTAATGTAATATAATTGAAAAATATTTCACTTTTGTGCGCAAAAAATCCCGCACGTTGGCACAGGATTTATGATGTTTTGTTGAAGAAAATTTTTATGCCCAGTGAGGATCTGAAACAGAAACCTTGCCTGTTTCTATTCTTCCTGCAAAATGCCAGCTATGCTCATCAGAGGTCACTATTATATCATACCAGCCTTTGTATGGTCCAAGGTCAATCACTATTTTTTCTTCCGGCTTCTGGACAGTGATTGTTTTTTTATTTTTTGTATACAGATTTTCCAGGGTAATACTGCCTTTTTTACCATTTTTAATAATCACCTCAACCTGATTTTTTGAAGTATTATTAATCAAAATAATTTCTGATGGTGAAGCATTATTTCCTTTAAACTTTCGGAAAAAACCATTAGGACCAAAAACTTCATAATCATAGATCCCTGTTTGTGATGCCGGATGAGATAATTCCTTTCCGGAGTATAAAGCATAAGAAAAATAATAATTATTGCCGTT
Organism: Chryseobacterium sp. StRB126; assembly: GCF_000829375.1. NCBI lineage: Bacteria > Pseudomonadati > Bacteroidota > Flavobacteriia > Flavobacteriales > Weeksellaceae > Chryseobacterium > Chryseobacterium sp. StRB126. The sequence goes on along the minus strand of NZ_AP014624.1, from coordinate 5,236,953 downwards.
CAATTGGGTTCTGTCATAAAGATGAAGCGGAACCCCATTTTCCTTTAAATTAGTCATTATAATTTTACCCGCTTCCAGATTCACATGAAAGTTGTAAGGAAGAGGATTGGAAGGTTTCAGTCCCTTTTCCTGAATTTCAAGCAAATCATTCTTCAGTTCATTTTCGGTATACCATTTCAGTTGAGGAACAGGTTTATTTTTCGCAGCATTAATGGTTTTAGCATAATCTTTCTGATCCAGATAATCCATTTGTGGAGCTTTGATATTGGGAGAATTAAAGGCTGAAGTAAGATCACCACACACTGCTCTTCTCCATTCACTGATATTGTCTACATGAACATTTTTATTGAATTTCTTCATAATGAACTTCTCCAGAAACTGCAATACAGAAGTATGATCTGAAACTTCAGAGTTCACAAAACCTCCTTTCGTCCACGGAGAAGCAATAATCATAGGAACCCTGTAGCCCAATCCTACCGTTCCTTCTGTTTTTTCGTAATCTTTTAAAGTAGGATCAGACATGTATTCCTGATCTTTGCTTACATATTCTACACCGCTTTTTCCGTTGATATCAACCGGTTGACTTGGATTTAATGGTGGAGCAAAAGGAATGACGTGATCGAAATATCCGTCATTTTCATCATAATTGATAATGAAGATCGTTTTTTTCCACATCTCAGGATCCTTAGTCAGTATATTTAAAACCTCAGAAATATACCACGCCCCATACCAAGGCGATCCCGGGTGATCCGAGAAGTGCTCGGGAGCTACCAGCCAGGAAACTAATGGTAGTTTTTTCTCTTCCACATCCTTACGGAACTGGAATAGGACATCACCTTTCGGTACAACCAATCTTTCTCCATGTTCATCTTTTCCAATTTCTACATTGTGATAATCAGGATCATTAGCATTGGTTGTGAAGGCTTTTTCGTGGAGGTTTTTCTCCTGTTGGGAAAGTTTGGAATAATTATCCGGATGGTATTTCACCTCATCTTCCTGAAGTTCGGCAATAATTGCTTCCAGTCTTTCTTTCTGATTAGGTTTTTTCAGAATTTCCTGCTTCAGAGAAGCAATCATGTTGGGAATATGCTGATGATATCCTTTTGAAAACTTTACATTAAATTTTGAAAACCATTCAATAGGATTATCCGTAAAGTTACTTAACCATGCCTCTTGTTCTCCGGACAATCCTTTTGGAAGACTGATTTCATTCTGATAAATACGCCATGAAACATTTTGCTCTTCTAAAATCTCAGGGAAGCTCTTCCATCTGGCTTGTCTGGCTTTATCATAATCAATGTCATCATTCACTACATTGGCTTTCGATTTACCGTTTTGTTGTTCTCTTAAAGTTCCGGACCAATGGAAAAGTCGGTTCGGGGTGGTTCCCGTCATAGAAGAACAGAAATATTGGTCAAATATGGTAAAAGCATCCGCAAGCTGATAGTAGAACGGAAGATCCTCACGATTGTAATATCCTAAGGTAAGCGGAATATTTTTATAATTTTCATTCCCTGAAGCTTTTGCCTGAAGCCACTGGTCATACTTTCCTTTATTGAAAGCCTGCTGCTGGTTTTCCCATGAATGCGGAAGCGAGCTCATCCAGGTTGATTTGGTATTTCTCAAATCCAGACGGGCCGGAGCTGCATATTTCCCGGTTTTCTCCTTTTGAAAAAAAGCAGAATGCCCATCCTGTTTAATAAAAGTCCTTTTATCCAGAAACCCACGAACGCCTTTAAGCGCTCCAAAAGCATGATCGAAAGAACGGTTTTCCTGCATCAGAATAACAACATGCTCTGCATCATAAAAAGTAGACTGTGCAACCGGATCTATAGCTAAAGCCTTTAGGATAGCCGGATGTAAAACGCTTGAGGTTCCTAATCCCGCCAATAAAATACTTGATTTTTCTAAAAATTCTCTTCTGTTCATGATCTATCGTAATAAGAAAGAAACCGCAAGTTAATAGGATTTTCCTGCGATTTCTTTGTTAGGTATAAAAATAAGTCAGATTTCTATTGTAACCACCAAGGTTTAGAGTTAATATTATCATCTCCTCCATACTGAGCTGTAAGAGCAGTCTTTAGGTTAGCACTATTGTAATTGTATTCAGACTGAGGATATCTGAATCTGAATGGTGCCGATACACCAGGTTGTAAAGGATAATTAGGGTATCCCGTTCTTAAATAATCATAATAAGAAGTCCATTGTGATTGGTGGAACATAATCATGTATTTTTGAGTGATGATTTTTTCCACCTGTTCCTGTAATGGGGCAGAAGTATTGTATACTACCAATGGTGTTGCCAGATACTGATTTACATCAAATCCTGTAAAATACTGTCCCGGATTTTTTACATACGTCTGATAAAAACTGAAACTTGCTTTGATCGCATTGTCATAATGCGTCTTTGCAGATCCGGAAATCCATCCTCTGGCCGTAGCTTCAGCCAGAATAAACTCCAGTTCAGAATAGCTCAATACCGAAGAAGGCTCATTGGTAGGATCTTTATAAAAACGGTCGTTTACCTTAGATATGTTTTTTGCTGTAATCAATTTAGCATTTTCAGAATAAGTTGAAATAGGGTCTCCACCGTTGTAACCCGTAAAATCTGTAATCGCTTTTCCAGCCTCTTTAGCTCCGGTAGTCTGAGATGCAAATGTGAATAAACGTGGATCTTTTCTGTCTTTAAACAAATTAATGAAATAATCTGCCATATACAAACTAGATCCATATCCACTGTTGTTGAACATAGAATATCGGCTGTCTGCAGCGTCAGCAAACTTAAGCTCACCGTTGTCTGAAATAGAAGTCATCAAAGGCTGGCTTCCTGCGATGGATGCAAATTCTGTGGCAATATTGTAGCTTCCCACCGTTGTTTTTTTAGATAATGTGATGAGGATTTTCAGGCGGAATGAGTTAATCAGTTTTTTCCATTTTGAAGCATCTCCATTGAAGACAATATCTCCTTCAATTTTATCATTGGTATTAATAAGATCATTAGCTTCTTTTAATTCTGATAAAATTCCGGCCATCACGACATCCTGACTGTCATATTTAGGCTGTGTAATCCCTGATTCACCTTTTACCGCATCAGTATAAGGTATATTTCCCACCCGTAAGCTGGTATTAAAGAAGTGATAAGCTCTTAAGAATTTACCGATTGCGATATAGTTTTTATTCTTAATCTTGTCTGCCTCCTGCATCATTTTTACTGTGTTTAAAAGCGCTTTAGAGTATACCTCAAAAGAAGCCTCGTTCCATTTCAAGTACTGATATTTATTTTCCCCATCCGTACCAATCATCATTCTGGAAGCATACATATTGTCGCCATCCACCTGAAATGTAGCTCTGGAGACATAAGTTAAAAGATATTTTGGATCAATGCTGGCCTGGTCATTAGGGTTTTCATTGATTTTATCAAGATTAGACTCGCAGGAAGCTAAAGTAAACAGCCCGGCAGCAACTACTGATTTTATCAGCCATTTAGCTGTTTTGCCTTTAAACCTATTTGTATTGATATTATTTTTCATTGTATTGACGTACTTTTTAGTTAAAACTTAAGGTTAAATCCTATTCCGAACCATCTGCTTGAAGGATCCTGAATATCATTTGCAATATCTTCTGTTCTGCCCGTTTTGATCTGGAAATCCGGATCTGAATAAAGGTTTTTAGACTTTTTCCACATCGCCAGATTGTAAGCTGAAATATTAGCAGTGAAACCTTTAATCATTCCTTTTGGATTCAGTAATGAAGAGAAGTCATATTCCAATACCACAGATCTTAGTTTGATAAAGGTTCTGTCAAAAACATTGGCAAAATCTTTACTTTCATCCTCAGTTACTCGGGCCTGGTATGGATAGTTCTGAGCCCAATCCTGGAAGTTGATAGGCTTGGTGTGCTGAGTATACTTACCTGTTACAGGATCATAGTTTACCCCGTTCGGTACAAAATAATACTTCCCTGGATTGGCGTATTCAAGATCTCTGTAAGCAACAGAATTCGGATGTTTTCCGCCCCACCACATCTTTTCAACCACCTGAGACCTCATGATTCCGCCGATACTTCCGTCAATTCCGATATTTAGGGATACTTTTTTATACTTGAAGGTATTGTTGAAACCAAAAGTCCAGTCCGGATTAAAATGTCCCAGGTTACTTGGAGTATTGGCTCTTGTAGGCATCCCTGATTTTGCATCCAGAATTACCTGTCCGTCCGGAGATTTTTGCCATGTATAATCATAATAGCTGTCCATTCTTTCTCCTAACTTAATATTCTTGTAGTTAGGCATGTTATTATAGATAGAAGTCAGCTTTTGTTCATAAGTACTCCAGTTAATTAATGTTTTCCAAGTGAAATTTGTTGTCTTTATCGGAACCATTCCCAGTGAAATTTCGAATCCTTTTGTTGTGTATTCGTTTCCATTCACATATTGTGAGATAAAACCGGATGATTCAGCACTTGGAAACTCCAGGATGTTGTTATAATCAAGCGTTCTGAAATAAGTAGCATCTAAAGTAATTCTGTTATTGAATAGACCGGCGCTTAATCCCAATTCATAAGATTTTGTCTGTTCAGGTTTTAAAGTGTTTTCTACATTTAAAGTAGTAGGATATAGATAAGTTGGGTTACCATTAAAGCTAATACCTTTATTAGTCGAATAATAGTTTCTGATGGAATAGGGCTGGAAATCGTAAGCTACTTTCGCCCAAGAAGCAGAAAGTTTCAGCATATTGATAGCCTCGGGTAATTTTACCAAGTTGGAAATCACAGCACTGATGGATGCAGAAGGGTAGAAGTAAGACCTGTTGGCTTTTGGTAGAGTAGAAGACCAGTCATTACGCCCGGAAATATTAATAAAGAAAGCATTGTATAGTCCGATATCAATAGTTGAATAAGCACTGTAGATTAGTTTTTCTTTCAGATAAGTGAAGTTTTTAAGCGCTCCAATGGAATTCTCAAATGAGTAGAGTTCCGGGATTCTTAAACCATCTGTAGATCTTTCATTTTTGTTGTTCTTATAATAAAAAGCAGAACCTCCGGCATTGATGGTGAAATCGAAATTCTCAGATATCTTTTTCCTGTAAGTTGCCAGTACATCATAGTTCAGATTCCATGTTTTCAAATCATTCACGATATATCCGCCACTTCTGGGAGCACTGTAATTGAAATAAGAATAAGGGCTGAATACTTCAGATTTGCTGTGATTTTCCACAAGGGAAATCTTTCCTTTTACTGAAAAATCTTTTGTCGCCTTATACTCTAATCCGGTTTGAGCATTAATGATATTGGTTCTGTTCTGATTTTTATAATATTCGGCACCGAACCATGGGTTATTGTACCATGCGTAATTCCAGTTAGCCTGTGCTACCCCTTCTTTTCCGGGAATCCACATGTGGTTTCTTAAGGCTTTTCCATCTACATCAGCACCCATCCAGATGAGGATAGTATACATGTGCCCACTAGGGTTGTAATCGTAGTTGGGAACGTTAGGAGTGAAAGCTTGATTGAAATTAAATTTTGTATCAAATATGAATTTTTCTCCCAAATGATTTTCAGAAGAGAAATTGATTCCATATTTCTGCAGATAAGAATTGGGAACCCTGTCGTCATAATTCATGAAATTCCCTGAAAACCTGTAGATGTCTTTGTTATTTCGATAGCTGATCGCGAAATTATTATTGTTGATAATGGCAGGCTTTAAGAAAGTATCCAAATTGTCATGGTATTTCCAGTCGATTGGAACCCTTTCATATCTTGCCTTATCATTATACTGACTTCCTGTTACGGCTCCATACCAAGGAATAATCTGTCCGGTTGTTTTATCTCTGATCGGGCTGTTCCATTGAGCAATCTTCAGACCGGGAACAAACTTTGGTCCCCAGATCATATCTCCATCATTCACACCACCATCAGCTCCGTCCCAGAATTCATATTTACCCTGAGAACCATTCCCATATTCAGTCTGGGTTTTTGGAAGATTGGTGAACCCTCCTGTAATCATGGTATTCTGAGAAAACTCTACAGAGAATCCTTTCTTCTTTGCACTTTTTGTGGTAATCAGAATTGCACCATATCGTCCTCTTGAACCGTAAAGAGCGGAGGCTGTTGCCCCTTTCAGTACGTTGATGTTTTCTATATTGTTAGGATCTAAATTCTGAAAAACTTCTTTTTCTACAATCACCCCATCAATCACAAATACCAGATTGGAGTTTCCTCTTAAAGTAAACTGTGGAGCCTGCTGCATTCCTGTTGGGTTAGAAACATTCAGACCCGCTACCTGTCCTGAGAATAAATTTCCAATACTTGGGGTGGTAATGGTTTCAAACTGCTTGGTTCCTACTTCCTGGGTAGAATATCCAATCTTTTCCTTTTTCTTGGCAATTCCAAGGGCCGTTATAACAACGCCTTCAATCTGTTTCTCATTGGTCTTTTTCAACACAACGGAATACTGCTTTTTTGAAGAAACCTCCACAGTATACACAGAGAAATCAGGAGAAAAGAATTCCAGAATATCTTTAGGGTTGGCGGAAATGGTAAAATTCCCGTTTTCATCTGTTGTAGCGGTTTTACCTGTGTTTTTATCGGTAATATTTACCCCTGAAACGCTGGTGCCATTTTCAGATTTTACATTTCCGGAAACGGCAATCTCCTGAGCTGTAATATATAAGGGGAGTAAAAAAACTGCAAACGTAGCTAAAGCTTTCTTCATTTTTTTTGAATGCAAATTTAGCCGGGCACTATTACGTGAATTTTAAGTTCATATTAAAATAAAAATACGATTTATGTATTTTTTAACAGAAATAGTTAATGAAATGGTAAAGTGGAGAAGGGTTTTTGTATAGAGATTTTTGTTTTATTAATATGGCTGGAAATTGGAAGCTATTGAAGTCTTAAAAATAACGGAAATAGGTTCTATTAGCTTTTAATCGCAGGGCTGTTACTGAAAATAGTAACCTTATAGTAACTTCAAGTTTCCTTTCTCTCTAAAACCTACTCAGAATTCCCCAGTGGATTTTGATATCGTTGAATTTAAACGGATTTCCAAACTCATTACCATTTGATAGCTGGAAGCTCATCAATCCGATCGGAATGAAGAAGTTGAAACCGAGTCCCACACTGTAGAGCTTAGGTTTTACATTCAATGATTTATTATTGAGCTGTCCATATTGTCCAAAGAGGTCGAAGAAAGCCTGATTGCCGATGAGGTAACGGTATTCCAGACTTCCATAATAATAAAAGTCGGCGGCGAGGGAATTTTCATTAAAGCCTCGCATAGAGTTCCAACCTCCAAAACGGTAAAGTTCATTGGCAGAGAACTCAATTTTAGAATCCATCATAGCCCCTTCTGCTTTGATATTGAGGAAATGGTTTCCTGAAATATGGTAATTATGCTCTCCGGAGAAATAGAATTGGTTTTGGGCAGCTTTTATATTTCCTTTGGTGTAAGTTGTTGTTAAATAATCGTATCCGGCATTGATTCTTGTTTTGTAAAGAAAAAGATCAATATCGGTAGGTTCAGTCATTTCAAACCAGATCCCGATCCCTTTTTTGTTATAGTCCTTTCCGATTGCATAAAGAGAATCTATAACGGTTGAGGTTTCTAATGTGGCGCGAAGCCCAATTTTGTTACGGTTGTTGATATGGTAATAAAATGCAGGAAGGAATTTTACATTCGCAAACGTAGAATCCTGTCTGTAGATATTCACCTTTGTGTTCATCCCGACATTGGATTTAAAAAGGTAAGGAATGTCTACCTGGAGGTCAAAATTTTGTCCTTTATCGGGGTTTCTCTGCCAGTATAAATTAATGGTCTCGAAACCATTGAACATATTCCTGAAATTCACATTCATGGTACCATTTAATGTGAACTTATCCGTTTTATCATTTCCAAAACCAATGACCCCATCAAAGGTATTGGTCTTTTTCTTCTGTAAAAACAGATAAATATTGGTGGAATCTTTGGTGAATAAGGTCTGTGGCTGCCGATCCAGCATCACGAAAGGATGGCTTTGAAAATTTTTGTTGATGGCCAGCAGGTTTTTTTCATCATAATTCTTTCCCTTGAATTCTTTTTCAAGATTTTTGATGAATCTTTTGGGAACTCTTTCGTAACCTTTTACTACAAATCCATTGATCGTTCTTTTATCATTTTTATTGATATCAAGTTCTACAATTGGAAATCCGTTTTTCTGACCTTTGTATTTGGATTTTATTCTGCTGAAAGAATACCCATCATCAATATAACTTTTATTGATGCTTTTCTTGGTAGAATCTAGATTCTTTGTAAAAAAATCCTTCTGAATTTTGAGCTTCTGAACAATGGAATCAGAAAGGTTTACGTAGGTTTCATTAAGGTTCTTTCCTTTGTCAAAGAAAATCTCTGTACTGTCACCTTTTACTTTTACGTCTTTCAGCTGAGTGAAAAAATAATTGTTTTGAGCGAGTGAATCCAGAAATTTTACGGCAGAGGTAGAATCTTTTACTTTTTTCCTAACCTTGGTTTCGGTATCAATAAGCCAATACTGTTTTTTCTGCGCTTGTGTAAAAACGCAGAACAGGACAAAAAATATTTTTAAAAATAACTTCAATTGGTGATTCCGAATATAAGTTGAAGGCTTGTGAAAAATACAAAAAGATTCTTCAGTGCATTTTATTCTGTTCAGAATGAAAATGCGTTCTATCAATCAACTAATTTTTATCCAGTTTATTATATTTCTTCATTAAATTCTCATAAGTTCCCTGTGGAAGAATCCATTTCAAAGGAACTCCGATTTTCTGCCCGAATTTACCAAAATAATAATGAGCTTTCCATTTATTCTTTCCTAAAAGTTTTTCAATGTATTCTGCTACTTCCAATGGCTCTGTTCCCTCATCAACATGGGAATTCATTAAAGCATAAACTTTATCAAAAACATTTTTATATGGTTGGGAAACTTTAGCAATTACCCTGTTGTCTGCAATATTGGTTTTAATATCACCCAAATGCAGCGAACATACCTCAATATTCCAAGGATACACTTCATACCTCATGGCTTCCGTTACTTTATCTAAAGCAGATTTCGATGCAGAGTAAAATCCACGGAACGGCAGTCCCATTTCACTTCCGATACTGGAAACATTGATGATCTTTCCAAACTTATGCTCTCTCATTGTTGGAAGAACTGCGCTCATCATCTGAACAGGCCCAGCCAGATTAAGACTGAAGAGTTTAAGGATATCTTCTTTGGTAGAATCTTCTACAGCACCTACCATTCCCATTCCTGCATTATTGATAAGAACATCAATTCTGGTTTCTGTTTTCAGTACCTCAGCAATAGCATTTTGAATTGCGTGGTTATCAGTAACATCAGTTGGAATAGATCTGAAATATTGACTTTCTGTGTGTTTTCGGCTTAAACCATAGACTTTGTGCCCTTTTTTACCGAAGTATTCGGCCAAAGCAAATCCAATTCCTGATGAGGTTCCTGTAATGATAATGGTCATTTAATTCGTACGATTTTATGAGTTTTATTTTTCCTATCCATTAATAATCTGTGAGAAGGAAAATCTATTTTCAGCAAATGTAAAAAAAGAAAAGGGAAGTCTGTCATTTATTACCATGGAATACTTCCGGCAGGAAAGAGGTAAATCTGCTGTTTCATTATAGTCTATTGTCTCAGTTGGGTTATAAACTTAAAATAAAGTTAATATCAGTTATGAAGAGAATATCAATAGAATAATTATTTTATTCATTTATAGTGTTGAAAATAAGAGGAATAATTTCAGAGTAAAGAATCCAGGAGTGGTGAAAAACTAAAATTTCTTAATAAATACATAAGGAAATCTTAATGTAACAGCGGGCAGAGCTGTTCTAATTTTGCGTCTAATTAAAAAGGATGTCATGAATGTATTTAAAATCCCTGTCTCAGTAACATACTTAACGGGTAGGGTATTACTTATTGGTGCAATTTCAGCTTCACCGATGTTCCTCTCTCAAAAAAAAGACAGTTTAAAAGAAAAATCCATTGACGAGATTGTTGTTGTTGGATACGGAACACAAAAGAAAAGCAAGGTTTCCGGTGCTGTTACGGAGGCTTCATTGGATAAACTTACTTCCAGGTCTTTATCCGGAGTAGGAGAAGTTCTTCAGGGAAAAGCTCCCGGAGTGACGGTTGTGAATGAAGGTGGGGACCCTAATGGCTCACCTAAAGTAAATATCCGTGGTTTGGGAGGGATTAATGGTGAAACTCCTCTGTATGTGGTGGATGGAGTAGTTTTTAACGGAACACCATCTATTAATCCTAATGATATTCAGGACATCTCTGTTCTTAAAGATGCTTCTGCAGCCATTTATGGAGCAAGATCTTCAGGAGGTGTTATTCTTATTACCACTAAAAGAGGGAAAAAAGGAAGTCTTAGTGTAGATTTTGATGTAAAATACGGAATTAACCAGGCATGGAGACTGAAAGAATCTTTAAATGCTGCAGAATTTCAGGATGTCATGTATCAGGCATTTAGCAATGCAGACAAACTTGGCAATTTGCCAAAAGCTTTCAACCCTGCTTTATATCCGGAAGGAAGAGTTACCAAGACAGACTGGATGAAGGAAATCTTCAGAACAGGAACCATTCAGGAATACAATATGAACCTTAGTGGCGGAAATGAGAAGTCCCGATACTTTGTAGGGATGAATCACAGAAACCTTGAAGGTATTCTTTTAAATACACAGGCAAAACGATATAACTTCAGAGTTAATTCTGAACATAAAGTAAAAGATTGGTTAACCATCGGGGAAAATATGTATTATAACTACTCAGATGGAAATACCGCAGATACCAAGAGTGGTTACACCGGGGCTTTAGTAGCAGCTTTGTATTATCCACCAAATGTATCTGTGTATACACCGTCAGGAGCTTTTTCAGGATTACCGATTGATGTGGCAGGTGGATACGGAGATATGATTAACCCGGTTGCTTATCTTAAAAGAATCAACTTGAGAAATCCTACTCATGAGATTTTGATTAATCCTTATGCAGAGATTACTTTAGCAAAAGACTTAAAATTCAGATCTAACTTTTCACAAACCTTTAATCTTGGAAATGTAAAGAACTTTACATACAGGGTTCTTGAGATTGGAAAAATCTTTGATGCCAATAATCTGGAATATCAATCCAACAATTCATCCACTGCTTTGGCAGAACAGCTCTTAACTTATAAAGTTGCTGCGGGTAAGCATAATTTTGACTTCCTTGGTGGTTTTACTTTCCAGAAAACAATTGAAGAAGGATTCCTGGCAAGGTCATATGATTTCAGAAGTGAGGCAGAAGTTTTCCAACATCTGCAGAATGCAGCAGATACCAATAAGGAAGTTTCCAGTTATAAATACAAACAGGCTTTGGTATCTTATCTGGCGAGAGTAAACTATGACTATGCCGGAAAATATATTGTGAGCGTATTGGGAAGAAGAGACGGATCTTCTCTGGTAGCCAAGCAGAATCGTTTTGCGAACTATTATGCCCTTTCCGGAGCATGGGTAGTTTCTAAAGAAAACTTTATGCAGAATATTGCATGGCTTTCAAGCCTAAAGCTAAGAGGAAGCTACGGTATTTTGGGGAATCTGGGAGGTATTTCTCCACAAGCAGTAAACCCGTTAATGACCAGAGATAACAATATTGTTTTCGGGCAGGATCCTTCTCAGAATATTGCCTATTATGCTACCACACGTCCTAATCCGGATCTGAAATGGGGGAAATCTGAGCAAACGAACTTTGGGGTAGATGCTTCATTCCTCCACAACAGCCTTTCTTTACAGTTCGATTACTTTGTGAAAAATTCCAAAGATCAGATCTTTAAAGTAAACTTACCAAGTACATCCACTTATAATAATCAGTATGTAAATGCTGGATTATTTCAGGATAAAGGATATGAATTAGGAATCAATTATAACAGCAAAAAGTCCGGAGATTTCACCTATTCTATTGGAGCTACTTTTAGTCAACTAAAAAACACGGTGAAGCAGTTGGCGGATGTAGATGAAATATTTATCAACGATAATGGAGTGAGAGGAGTGCTGAAACCGACTCGTGTAAAAATTGGAGATCCTCTTTATTCTTTCTATGGGTATAAAACAGACGGAATATTCCAGTCTGAAGCAGAAATTAAAAACTATAAAGATGCAAATGGCCAGCTTATCCAGCCTAATGCTAAGCCCGGAGATATTAAATTCCTGAAAAAAGAAGGAAATACGGGAGCTCTTAATAACAATGATTTTGTAAATCTGGGAAGCCCATATCCCAAGTTCTCTTATGGATTCTCTTATAATATGACGTGGAAGAACTTTGATCTGAATGTATTCTTCCAAGGGGTATACGGAAATAAGATTTTCAACGGATTGAAGTTTATCTCTCTGAATCCGGGAGGGACAGGGCAGAACTACAATATGGAAAGAGATATTCTTAATGCATGGACGCCGCAAAACACCAATACCAATATTCCAAGACTGGCACAGGGAGATCCAAGTGGTAACTATTCTAAAGTATCAGACTTCTACGTAGAAGATGGTTCTTATTTACGACTTAAAAACCTTACTATCGGGTATTCATTACCACAGGAACTTTACAGGAAACTGGATGTGAATAAAGTGAGAATTTATCTCACCACTAATAACTTATTCACCATTACAAAATATACAGGTTTTGATCCTGAAGTAGGAATGAATTCTTATGGCGTAGATACAGGTAGATATCCTCAGGCCCGTTCATTCATATTCGGAGTGGAAGTAGGATTATAATTTAACATCAAAAAAGTAAAAAAATGAAATTTTTCAATAAAATATTTTTAGTATCAGGAATATCCGCCATGCTTTTGTCATGTACAGGAGAATTGGATGTTCAGCCGGAAGGAACACCCACAGAAGCCAGTTTTTGGAAAACAGAAAATGATTTGATTACTGGTGCTAATGCCATGTACAAACCTTTGTTTGATAGTGAGTTTTACGGAAGAGGGCTTTTCTGGTTCATCAATGCAAGTGATGATATGGTTACCGGAAGAATAAGAGGTGAAGCAGATAATGCTAAAAACTTCAGCAGTAACTATATTGCAGCAGGTGATCTTGAAACGCAGTGGAACAAAAGATACAATGTCATTGGAGTAGCTAACCGTGTAATCCGTAATATTGATAATATCCAGACTTCTGCGGCCATTAAAAATCAATATTTGGGAGAAGCTTTATTCATGAGCAGTAGAATGTATTTTGAGCTAGCCTCTAACTATGGTAATGAAAAAGCCGGAGTTCCCATTATAGACCGTTCCAAAGAACCGGATCCAAACCCAATTCCAAGAGCGGCAAATGTTAAGATGAATTACGACTATATCGTGGCCGATCTGAAAAAAGCAGCAGAATTATTGCCGAGTCAGGCAGAACTTCCCGCCAAAGATTATGGAAGGCCGCATAAAGCAGCTGCATGGGCATTGTTGGCTAAAGTATATCTGTTTATGAAAGACTGGAATAACGCAGAATACTGGGCTAATGAAGTGATGACAAAAGGCAATAGAAATCTTCTGAGTAATTATGCAGATGTTTTCAAGGCTGAAAATAACTTCAGTACAGAATATATCTGGTCTGTTACCAGTACTCCTAAGTTTACGGGGGTTGGAAGTATCCTTCCTGGAGTAATGCTTGAAAATAAAGGTTGGGGAGACTATAACGGCTGGGGGTATTTTCAGCCCACAAAAGAACTGTATGATGAGTTCGAAGCTGGAGATCTTAGGAGAAATGTAACCATTCTTAAAGAAGGTGATCAGTTTACCTTTAATGGACAGGTAAGAACGTATAGTACATCGAATTCAGCTACAAAAGCTCAGTTTAATAAATATATGGATCCTTTCAAATACCCATTGAAATCTGGGCATGTTAATGGAAATGGAGATTATCCTTGTACAGATCTTGCTGTTCCCATTATGCGTTATGCTGAGGTGATTCTTATGAAGGCTGAAGCTTTAATTATGCAGGGTAAGCCTGCAGATACGGAAATCAATATGATCAGAAAACGGGCAGGTTTAGCTCCTAAAACAGGATGTACACTGGCAGATCTGAAACATGAAAGACGTTGCGAACTTGCCGGTGAGTGGGCAGACAGACACAGAGATCTTGTTCGTTGGGGAGATGCACAGGCAACATATGCCAAGTCACTTCATGGGATGGATGGAAAAGAAGTTTGGGCACCAAGAAGCTTTAATCCGGCTGTTCATAATGTTTGGGCAGTTCCACAGGCTGAGATTGTGAACAGCCACGGTGTTATTAAACAAAATGAAGGTTGGTAAAATGGCAACCTTATATATTATTTACTATATCATTGCAGGAACTCTGTGATGATATAGTCTTTTTAAAAGGGAGTATGGAATACTGATGTTTAAAGCTATGTGAACGATTCTATTCAACCTAATAAAAACTATAAAATTTACGAATGAAACTATCAAAAATATTGGGTTTGCTGGCCCTTGCTGTTTTTTCTGAAAATCAGGCACAAAATTATTTGAATTATAATGTAGAGAATGCCCATTCTCACAATGATTATATGCAGGAAATTCCTTTTTGGCAGGCCTATTATGCCAACTTTGGTTCCATTGAGGCAGATGTTTTTCTGGTGAAAGGTAAACTTTGGGTAGCCCATACAGAAAAGGAGCTTTCTGCAGACAGGACACTGGAAAATCTTTATCTGGACAATATTTCAAAACAGATAAAACAGAATAAAGGAAATATTTATAAGGATACAAACAAAAAGCTGCAGCTGTTGATCGATATTAAACAGGATTATAAAACAACGCTGACGGCATTGGTCAATACATTGAAAAAATATCCTGAAATTACGGGCAATTCAGGGGTGAAAATTGTAATTACGGGCGGAAGACCTCAGCCGGGTGATTTTAAAAACTATCCTAATTATCTTTATTTCGATGGAGATCTTAGCAAAGACTATTCTGCCGATCAGTTAAAAAGAATCGGAATGTTCAGCGCAGATTTACCGGAACTTGTAAAATGGAATGGAAAAGGTATTCCAAGAGATGAAGAAACAGAGAAAATTAAAAAAGCTGTAGATAAAGCCCATGCTCAACAAAAACCAATGCGTTTTTATGGCGCTCCTGACTTTCCTAATGCGTGGGTAAACCTGATGGACATGGGTGTGGATTATATTAATACCGATCATATTCCGGATCTTAAAAAATTCATGAATACCATTCCAAAGAATTTCTATAAAAATACTAAGGAATATGCGACTTACACACCAACGTATAAAACAGATGGTATCAGCAAAAAAGTAAAAAATGTAATCCTTTTGATTCCGGATGGTACTTCTTTACCACAATATTATGCTGCATTTACCGCCAATAAAGGAAAGCTGAATGTATTCAATATGAAGTCTACGGGATTATCCAAAACCAATTCGTCCAATGCTTATGTTACTGATTCAGCACCGGGATCTACTGCATTTGCAACAGGGGTGAAAACTAAAAATACATTTGTAGGTGTGGATGGTGCCGGTAAATCTATTGCGCAGATTCCTGATATTATTGCAGCCAAGGGGTTAGTTTCAGGATTAATTTCTACTGGTGATGTTACAGATGCAACTCCGGCAGATTTTTACGCTCATTCTGATAACAGAAACAGTTCTGAACCTATTCTGAAAGATTTTGCTGCTTCTAAAGCTAAAATCCTTATTGGTGGTCCTACCAGTGGATTAACACAGGATACAGAGCAGAAACTGAAAGAAGCAAAAGTAGATATTTATCATAGCCTGAAATCAACAGAAAAAAGTAACAACAGAACATTGATTATTGATCCTCTGGCTTCACAGAGAATAACCAACGGAAGAGGAAATTGGCTTGCTGATGCTTTCGATCTAACCTTAAATGATCTGAAAAATAATAAGAAAGGATTTTTTATGATGGTGGAAGCTTCCCAAACCGATGGTGGCGGACACAGTAACAATATAGAACAATTGGTTACCGAATTGCTGGATTTCGATCATGTGGTTGGAAAAGCTATGAAGTTTGCGGATGAAAACAAAGAAACGTTGGTAGTAGTTGTAGGAGATCACGAAACCGGAGGTTTAACCCTTTTGGATGGAAGCCTGAAAGACGGTTGGGTATTCGGAAATTTCAGTACCAACGATCATACTTCTATTCCTTCAAGTGTTTTTGCCTATGGTCCGAATTCCAAAGAATTTACAGGATTATTTGAAAATACAGAAATTTTCAACAAAATTATGGCAGCTTACGGCATTGAAAAATAGTTGTATAGATTTTTTTAAATATATGTCGTCTTTAATTGTTAAGGACGACATTTTTATTTGCTGCAAACTACAAAAACGAAAATCGTAAGATTTTCAAAACTTATGAGTACTTGTTTGCCACTTAAAATGAACTTAAGGGTGTAAGGCTTTTGGGTCTAATTATCATCCTTAGTAAATTGTAAAATTTTATTTCCCACAGATTGCACGGATTTCCACAGATATTTGTGGATAACAAAATTATAGACTTGATTATTATGTCCTAACAAATAATCTGCGTTACCCGCTCAATCAGCGAGAGTAAATAAAAAAGCTGCCTCAAAAGAGAGACAGCTTCATGGTGACAATTGTGTCTAATTATCATCCTTAGTAAATTGTAAAATTTTATTTCCCACAGATTGCACGGATTTCCACAGATGTTTGTGGATAACAAAATTATAGACTTGATTATTATTTCCTAACAAATAATCTGTGTTATCCGCTTAATCAGCGAGAGTAAATAAAAAGCTGCCTCAAAAGAGAGACCGCTTCATGGTGACAATTGGGTCTAATTATCATCCTTAGTGAATTGTAAAATTTTATTTCCCACAGATTGCACGGATTTCCACAGATGTTTGTGGATAGCAAAATTATAGACTTGATTATTATGTCCTAACAAATAATCTGCTCAATCTGCGAGCGTAAATAAAAAAACTGTCTCAAAAAGGAGACAGTTTCATGGTTACCGTTTTTATATTTAACTACACTAAAAATTAGTTTTTACAATCAGTTCCGCCAGTTCCGCATTGACAAAATCAATAGGCATGATTCCATAAGATCCTTTTGTATTGCTTTGGAAGAATGTTTTAAGTTTCGGATTAATAGCATTGGAAACGTTAGGAATGCTTGGGATTCCGAAGATTCCCGGTTTATAACCACTGGTGAAATTGATGAAAAGTCTGTCGCTATTACTGTTTTTAGCATCATTAAACAGATTGGAAATGCCATTCCATTTATCATCATTATTGGTTACCTTATAATAATCCTGAACTTTAAGCTGAGCACCCGGATTATTAATCTCAAAGGTTGTATTATCTGCCCATGAAGTAGCATTAATTCCTTTAGCTGTTCCAGCTGAAAATCTTCTCAATAATCTGATTTTTCCTCTTACTTCTCCCAGCGTTGGAATGTTTGTTCCAAGATCCCATTTTGAAGGATTTTTCTGAATATAAGAATCAAAAGTACTTTCGAAAGATCTTGTTGTATTGGAGGCGTCATATTCTTCTTTTACAGACATGATGATGGTTTCCGACGGATGATTTTCAAGAAATGCATAACAGGCATTCAAAACGTCATCAAAATTTAAATTCTGGTAAATTGCACCATGATGGATTGTAAATGAATTATCAATATGTCTGCAACGGATATCCAGAAATCGAACTCCTGCATTCAGCTGTTCAGCAATACTGAGATCTTGTGTTTTTGCTGTACCTGTTACTACGGGGGTATCTATACGCGCTCCGGAATCATGTGTCCCGGGAATTGAGATTTTTGAAAGCGAAATATTATCCTGTAACCCAGCCATCCAGCTGTTCATTTCAACAGGAACCGCAGATGCCATTTTATAACTTGCTTTAGTTACAGATGTAAGACCTGTTTCATTAGAATCTCTTTCTACCATTCCTTCAGAACAGGAAAAGAAAACGGTTGCGGTGGCAATACTCAGCGTAAAGTTTTTTACGTATTTCATTGAGGGCTTGAACATAGTTTATATTTTAATTGTATTTAAAATTAAGAATATGTCAAGCAAGTAAGAGTTAATTTAACTTTAAAAGATAATTAAGTTGTTGTGCGGTAAGGTGGGAAGCTGGATGATGGAAGAGGGGAGTACTCTAATCTGGAAAAGGGGATGTGCCTCCTTTTTATAAGGTTTAATGGCCAATCAAATATTTACTTTGTAATTTTTGCGTGATATTACTTCCATCATTCCGCTGCTTTCTTAAAACACAAAATCTTCTTTTAAACCCTGAATTTTTAGCTTATGGTTTCCTATTCTGAAATCATCCATTTTAATAAGAGTCTTAAGCTTATGAGTAAATTCCTTGTGAAAGTTTTCCGGTATTTTAGTATTATCATCACATGATGAGTATTCTTTGTCAACAATAACTTTTCCTGTAGAGAAATTGACTTCATTGGTGAAATCAAACTCGCAGTTATCAGCAAAATTATCATATGAACCTATCAGGTAAAAATCCCCGTTCTGGAATCTGAAAGTATGTTTACTGGTTTGGCTATGTCTTGAGTTGGTGGAAAATTGTTGCTCTACTACCAGACAATTGTTTTTTATCTGAATGTTGAGAATATTATCATCAGGATAAAACCCCATTCCGCTTGAATAGAGCAGGATAGAATTCTCTTTCCAGATCTTAAGCTGTCCCTGTTCATTTTTTAAGACGTAAAAGATTCTTTTATAATCTTTTTTTCCGGGAGCTCTTTCATAATCAGATGCTGTTTTGTCTGTATCAAATACAAGAACCGTTTCATCTTTTCCATCTTTATCTAAATCTCCTTTTATTTCAGTAACTTTTTTATAATTTTTTGGAATAGAAAAATTTTTCAGGTTTTGGGAATGAAAACCAGTGATAAGAAAAATGACAATAAGAGAAAGTAGTTTCTTCATAATAATAGTAGAATTACAGGCCAGAGTCATCTTTCTCAATCAATTCTATATCTTCCAGATTGCAAAGGCAGCCTTTAATGCTTTTATAAATTCCCGTAATATCAGTTGATTTTCCTTTGCTATCTATCACTGTGATTCCTGTAGAAAGTGATCCATCTTCCGCATAGTAAGATTTGAAAAGTGTATAAGTATAACCATTATTTAAAAAGGTAAGATATTCTAAATCCATTCCTGCATTTCGTTTCCCTCCACCTCTGTGATAAGATTTATACTTGAATTGTTTCCAGCTGTCTTTATTTCTTTCCGAAGGAAATTCCATTTCTACCTGGTTTTTACTCCCGAATCTGTACTGAATATATTGATTCCCTTTATCCTTTACTAATACCATTTTCTTTCCGGCTTTGGTATCAAAAGAATAGACAACTTCTTCATTAGATTTCAGATATTGTGACCAAAGAACTGTTGGGATAGAAAATAGGAATAAGAATAGATATTTCATGGCTATAGTTTTATATATAAATGCAGTAATTGGAAACAAGAACCATTTATCCATTTTCAAATTACTACATTTTCAGATTTTCAAATTATTTCGTCATTATACTGGCAAGATCTTCCCAGAACATTGGGTAAGATTTTTCTACTACATTTTCATCTTCAATATAAAGCTCTCCAATCAGGCAGTAAGGAGCAAAGCTCATGGCCATTCTGTGATCCTGATATGTTTTGATTGAAATATGCTCTTCCGGTTCTCCGAAACTCACAGAATTAATGGTTAAATCCTTGATTTCAGTTTCAGTACCCAATTTTTTAAGTTCATTATATAAAGCCTGGAGTCTATCCGTTTCCTTTACTCTTAATGTTCCCAATCCTGAAATTTCAAAAGGGATCTTTAATGCTGCAGCCGTTACACAAAGTGTTTGTGCAATATCCGGACAGTTATTCATATCTAGGATAATCTTTTCAGGGAAAGAAAAATCAGGCTGAGGTTCCAAAGTCAGTTGATGTTCAGATTCAGAGTAGGTAGTTTTAATTCCGAAGAAATCCTCATAAATTTTTGCAATGGCTGAATCTCCTTGAGTAGACTCTTGGTAAAAGCTTTTCAGATGAATGGTTTCTCTTCCCAATGCACAGATTGAGTAGAAGTAAGAAGCAGAGCTCCAATCACTTTCCACTTCATAGCTCTTTGCAGAAGATTCATGATTTGGCCTGAATGGTTCTACTTTAATGGTATTGCCTTCAAAGCTGTTATTAATTCCAAATCTTGTCAGAATATCAAGCGTCATTTCAATATAAGATCTTGATGTAACTTCACCCACAAGGTTAATCTCTAAACCATTTTCAAGTTTTCCTGCAATAAGAAGCAGGGAAGTAATAAACTGGCTGGAAATATTCGCCGGAACATTTACAGAAGTCTGGGTAATCTTCTTTCCTGTAATTTTTAAAGGAGGAAAACCTTCATTCTCCAAATATTCAATCTCAACGCCAAGATCCTTCAAAGCACTCACCAAATTTTTAATTGGTCTCTCCTTCATTCTCCCTGATCCGGTAAGAATAGTTGTTTTTCCTTCCTGAATAGAGTAGTAGGAGGTAAGAAAACGCATAGCTGTTCCCGCATGGTGAATGTCTACCACATCTGTAACCTCAGACAATGCCTTTTTCAGCAGTTGAGTATCCTGAGAATTGGATAAATTCCCGATTTTTATATTGCTAAACAAGCTTTCCAGAATCAATAAACGATTCGAAATACTTTTCGAACCGCTGATCTGTACTGTTTTATTTCCGATTAATTTTGATTTTTCTAGCTTCTTCATTATTTCTTCATATTTTAAACCTCATGTCATATTTCAGATCTTTTATCCACATCTGAAATATGACACGAGGAATTTTATTTTAATTTTTCATTATTCTGATGCCGCTCCTTATCGCGGTCTGTTTTGATCTTCATTTTCCTGTCAAAAGCATCTTGTAGATTCACTCCTGTTTGGTTAGCCAGGCATAAGGTTACAAAAAGTACATCGGCCAGTTCTTCACCAAGATCTTTATTTTTATCACTTTCCTTTTCGCTCTGCTCGCCATATCTTCTGGCGATGATTCTGGCTACTTCACCCACTTCTTCAGTCAGCATAGCCATGTTGGTCAGTTCATTAAAATATCTTACACCGATGGTCTTGATCCATTCGTCAACCTGCTGTTGTAATTGAGTAATTTCCATTATTGATAAGCTCCGATCGTAGGATTAGTAGTTCTTGATTCATTCACAATATCAAACGGGACAGTTCCCGCTACAGTAGTATTTCCTTTTCCTTTGGCCGGAGATGTTGTTTTTACTCTTAAATTCATTTTGGCCATGAAATAATTCATAAACTGTGGATCTTCATTTTTGATGCTCTGTACCACATTTACATTATTATCGAAGGTAAAGCCTGCTTCAGAGGTACTTGAATATTTTAATAAACAGTTTTGAATCAAATATTCAAATTGCTGACCCGGTGTCTGTTCAAACTGAACCGAATTATCTCTGTCAGAATACACAATACTATTCCTTAAATTAAATTGCTGTAATGCAGCTTGTTCTGTTTGTCCAGCATTGTTTTTCCACTCATTCGTTACAAAAATTCCTTTTCTGTCAAAGGAGTTCATTGATTTAGAATAATTGGCGATAGTAGCATGGGTGTAGCTGTGCTTCCCACCCAGGAAAATTCCAATACATGATAAACCGCAGTTGTTCATTACAAGATTATTTGCATTTACTGCAGAACCTACTGCATAGATTCCGTATTCAAAGAAAGTATGGATGAATGAATTGGAAATATTGGCAGTAGTCTGTTTCATTTCAAGTCCTCTTGTTCCGCCGAATAGCCTTGCATGGTTCATATTAAGAATAGAATTAGGTTCCATTTTGATGGAGTTCCAGTTTTTAGAAATCGTATCATAATAAGGATCATTTCTGTCACCACGAAGAATAACCTGTTTGTCCAGAGTTCCGTTAATATTTAAAACTGCATTTGACGAAACCTTCATTCCGCTGTTTTTATGGAAATATACTTTTGTACCCGGGTCTATATCTAAGGTTACATTCTTATCCAGGGTAAGGTTTCCGTAAATAATCTTCGCCTTATTATTGGTCCATGTAGTAGAACTTGTAATCACATTAGGATTGGTAGGAGTTTCAATAAAGAACTCCGCATCCTGAACTACCGAGAATAAAGTAACATGCTGTTGTCCGGCAGGACCGGTGAAAATCACTTTATCTTCAGCAATAGCTTCAGGGCCTGTTGCCTGAGGGGCAATTTCTACATAGATATATAAACTGTCTTTTTTTCTTAGCGGAACATCCTTAAAATCATATCCCGGTTTTCCATCTACATTAATTCTATATAATGATGTAGCCCCTTTCTCAAGATTTACTCTTGGGATCAGAATATCTTTATCTTCATTATTATATACTTTTACTACGTAAGTTTCTGAACGTACCTGATGATAAACTGTATCGCAGAACACAGTGTCTCTTGAAAACCTTAGCTGTTGCGAAGGAGCATCAAAGGTAATATCATCCTTATTACATGATACTGCTACAAGGAGCATCCAGAAAGAAAAAGCCAGTAATAATTTGAATTTCATCGAAATTAAAGTTTAAGTAAGTTCCAAATTTAACGAAAATACTTTGAATTTCTTATCTAGAAAAAAATATTGAATTCAGTATTTGGATATTAGAAAAAAAGTTGTACTTTTGCAACCTAAAATTAGCAGAGAAATATCCATTACTATTTCGAAAGCAAACTTTAATTTTTTAAAAATAGCATTATGAAAAACGGAATCCACCCAGAAAATTATAGACTTGTTGTTTTCAAAGATATGAGTAACGACGAGGTGTTTCTTTGCAAATCTACTGCAGAAACAAAAGATACTATCGAGTTCGAAGGACAAGAGTATCCATTAATCAAAATGGAAATCTCTTCAACTTCTCACCCTTTCTACACTGGTAAAGTGAAATTAGTTGACACAGCAGGTAGAGTTGATAAGTTCATGAACAAATACAAAAAATTCGCTAAGTAATTTTTGTATACCACAATATAAAAGCCTTCCAATCTTTGGGAGGCTTTTTTGTTTTACATGCAATAGAAATGGGCTTTAGCCCATTTACAATAAACAAAAAATTCCCCTGGCTTCAGCCAAAGCCTAAAAATCTGCTGGAATGTTGCCTTCGGGTTTTTCTGTGTATTATCTTTTTATCTTCCATTCCAACTTCTCCTATCTTTTTGTATTTTTGTTCAAGACACAGCTTAGAAACCAAATGTAACTTTCGGAGCGTAAAATCTCCAGCTAAAAATCAAAAAATGCAATTAGTATTTTCAGACGCACAATATTGGGAAGATTTCCTTCCGCTTACTTTTACCAGACCAGTTGCAGCCATGCGATGCGGAATTCTTACCTTCGCTGAAAGATGGCAGAGAATTCTGGGGAATACTGAAGTTTCATATTTTACGGAAATGTATCTTCAGGATAAATTTAAAACGCCGGAAGAAAAAGAAAGTCTTTTTATCGTTCCGAACTTTATTCCTACAGAAACTGTTATTCAGCAGATCAAAGACCTTAAGCAGGGTGAAGCTTTGGTGTATGAAGACGAATTGGTAGCAGCGAAGATCAATATGAAAGGATTTTCCCTTCATCAGATCGAAAAAATGACAGACATTAAAGAAGAACTTATTTTCTTTAAAAAACCAAAAGATTTATTTACCTATAACCATCATGCAATTGATTTCGATTTTGATCTTCTTACTAAAGGAAGAACTTCACAGGAACTCTCTTCTACCAATGGTTTCCTGGGTGATAAAAAAGACCTTTTCATTGAAGAAGGAGCGTATGTTGAATTCTCAACGATCAATACAAAAACCGGAAAAATATACATCGGTAAAAATACAGAGGTGATGGAAGGTTGTCACCTTCGCGGACCTATCGCGCTTTGTGATGATTCCAAATTTAATCTAGGAGCTAAAATCTATGGAGCTACTACCATAGGACCACACTGTAAAGTAGGAGGAGAGGTGAACAACATTATTATTTTCGGATATTCCAGTAAAGGGCATGAAGGCTTTGTAGGAAACTCGGTTATTGGAGAATGGTGCAACTTCGGAGCAGATACCAATTCTTCCAACATGAAAAACAATTACGGAAATGTAAGATTCTGGAACTACAGAACCAAAGCTTTTGAAGATACAGGTTTACAATTTGCAGGCCTGATTATGGGTGACCATTCCAAAACAGCCATCAATACACAGCTGAATACTGGAACTGTAATTGGAGTAGCATCCAATATCTTCAAACCAGGTTTTCCACCTAACCTTGTGGAAAACTTCTCATGGGGCGGCTTAAAAGATGATGAAAGATTCAGATTAGATAAAGTCTATGAAGTAGCCGAAAGAGCAATGGCCAGAAGAAAGGTGGCTTTAACAGAAGAAGATAAGGCTATTTTGAAGCATGTTTTTGAAACGTATTAATAAAAAATAAAACCTCCGATTGGAGGTTTTTTAGTTTGAATATAATAGATATAAAGTATCTATAAAGTTATCCTGAGAAATGATATCAGCTTCTTTTCCATCAAAAGAAAAATATTGATATTGAGGATTTTCCTTTTTTAATTTTTCAAATTTTTCCTTGCTAATGCTTTTCCCATCGAAATAGTAATAATTTGGTGGAGGGTTCTCTACGACTACAACAGCTCCAATTTCAAATCCCTTATAATCAATTTGAAATTTTTTATTTTCAACTTTTTCTTTGCTTGAAAAAATGATTGTCTGATCTCCATAATTACTAGCACTTATAGTATCTTTTATATTTTTCTCTATCCTTCTTTTTTCATTCAATTTATCAAAATTGAAGTGTAAAACGTTTTCTTCTTCTATAAGATTATTTGGAATATCTAGCTTAAAATAACCATTCTCATTAGTTGTAGATTTTAAAAATTTCTTCTGGGTTATAAAGAAAACTTCTGCATTTGGAATCGCTTTTTGTGTTTCTTTGAATATTAATCTTCCAGACACTTTTGTAATATCTGTTGCTGTTTGTTCAGTGGTAATATTGAAATTATTTTTAGTTTGTGCCTGAGCGAAAGTCAGATTAGTTACTAAGATAATTCCTGCAGCAGCTAAAGCTAAAGGTCTTGTTGATATTCTTCCGCAAATTTCTTTTCCGTTGGCTGCTGTTAAAATATCTTTGATCTGCTCATCTGTTTTATTTGTAAAATCTACAACACATTTGGAACATTTATCACAGAATTTCCCTGAAGGAAAATCCTGCATATTATCCCAGTTTTCAGGGCAGGAATTGTGGATTTTAATTTGGTTTTTCATAATCAGTGTTTGTAAATGAAGCCTTCTAGAATAGCTTTTTTTAATTTGAAAATATTAGTTGTAAACTGCTTAAATCGCCTTTTTTGGAAATAACTTCTGCTTCTTTACCTGTAAAAAGGAAGTATTGATAATTTGGATTCTCATTTTTTAATTGGTCAAATTTTTTTCCACTAATACTTTTTCCATCAGAGTAGTAATAATCTGGAGGTCTTTCGGATGTTAATACTACAGCACCTAATTCTAAATATCGATGTTGAGAATCAATTTGAAATTCTTTCTCATTTATCTGTTCCTTTTTTAGAAAAATAATTGAAGTGTTTTCATATATATCATCTTGCATCAGATGAGAAGGCTTTTTGTCTAAATTTTTATAGACTTCATTATTTAATTTCTCAAAGTCAAAGTATAAAACGTTTTTGCGCTCAAGCATTTCATTAGGTATTTCTAATGTGAAATTTCCGTTTTCATCGCTGATTGTTTTTATATATTTTGATTTACAGATAAAGAAAACTTCTGCATTAGGAATTTCCTTTTTTGTTCTTTTAAAGATAAGTTTACCAGACACTTTTGTAATCTCTGTTACTTTTTGTTCAGTAGTGATATTGAAGCTATTTTTAGTTTGTGTCTGAGCGAAACTCAGATTAGTCACTAAGATAATTCCCGCAGCAGCCAAAGCTAAAGGTCTTGTAGATATTCTTCCGCAGATTTCTTTTCCGTTAGCAGCTTTTATAATGTCCCGAATCTGTTGATCCGTCTTATCTGTAAGGTCTATTACGCATTTGGAACATTTCTCACAGAACTTTCCAGAAGGAAAATCCTGCATGTCATCCCATTTTTCTGGGCAGGGATTGTGGATTTTAATTCGGTTTTTCATAATCTGTGTTTGTAACTAAGCTGATTTCATTAAGTAACGGTAGTTTTGCTTTTGATCTACAGTTTTCATGATAAAAAGAATCTGGTCCAAGTTTCTATACACTTGATTTTAATTCTATTTTATAAGTTATAAAAACATTTCTATTTGTAATCTATCAAATCTTCCATTTCAAGCCCTGAAGATACTATTATCAACTTAGTTGCATACCAAAAATCTTTTTGAGATGCAGAGCTCTGAGATTTACTGTTTAATCCTGAAGCATGATATTTTTTTTTACTTCCCAAACTGTCATTTAAAGTTATTGTTGTGAAAGATCCATCTATTAAATTATTTTTCACTGAAATTGTATCATTTTTAATCTTTAGAATTGCACTATAGATTTTATCAAATCTCTTCTTAGAAATCTTTGAACTGTATTCTCTACTTCTGTTTTTTTTAACAAAAACTTTTACTTTATTTCTTTTAGAAACTTCGAATAAAATATCAACCTTCTTTCCAACAATAATTGCGTTTGAATGCTGAAATTTTATATAAGTTTCCTGAGAAAATAAATACTTGGAGCAGAATAGAAAGATAAATATGAATAATACCTTATGCATAATTAGTGTTTATTTAAAATAATTTCCTTAGGCAATGGCTCTGGTCTCTGGTCAATAGGTTTTCCGTGATAAAAACATTCTGAATCTATAAGTTGACTCGTTTCCATAAATTTAAATTTCATTTCAGTTTTTGTAGTATTAGTAAATTCTATGGAAACCCTACCACTTTTAAGACAAAGATCGGCATCCACATAAGTTAATAGATATTTACCATTAGGAAAAATTTTAATACCTTCAATTTTAGCTGCATTGTCAGGAAGATTCATGTTATTGAATAAAATATTTCCTGAAATATCTTTCACTTGAAATTTTCCAATTAAATAATCTCTGTTGCAATTACAATGATTATCGTGTATATTAGTTATTTTCTTAAAGTTAATTAAAAAAGTTTTCCCGGCCCAAATTCCGGCCCAGTCTCCTTCAAATGGTGGGAGGTTATTTTGAGTATCTGAGATATAAGCTCCTGCGGGAACTTGAGTTTCAGTTAATGGATATGTTTGAGCTTTACAAAATATTCCCACAAAAAGTATGGTGATAAAAAATATATTTTTCATTTTTTTACATTTAAATATTTAAGGACAATCAACTTTATCTGCTTTTTTAGTAGTTGGATTATAAGTCATTTTAGAAGCTGTATTGGCTGTTACTTTATATACTTCCAGACCAGGCTTATTTACGACTTCTTGAAGAAATCTAGTAAAAACAGTTTCTACTTTATCCTGAGAAATATCACCATTTGAGTCCTGAATTGCTCCCATTTCCCTTTCATACCACTCTCCCCATGATTTTGCTGTATAGTAATCAACACCCCCAGGGTGTGCAGTTCCTGTATATTTTATGGTATAACTTCCTTCAGAAGTTACTACGGTAGAATATGCATTAGCATAACCCCCTCCATATGTTCCTGCATTTTTCAAAAACGTATTAATAAATGTTTTTACATCAGTAGGAGAAAATATTTTAATGCTTCCATCTACATTATTGTGTGAATGAAATAGACCTGAGATACCTGTAGTATCATCAGGAAGATCGAGGCCTGTAGAGCCTGGGGGCCCATCCACTTGTACAAATCCTGCTTCTGTATTTACTCCTAATGGCGGTTGTTTTTCATAAAATCCTCTCTCTCTGTCCATATTAAAGATATCAGCCTTATTCAGAGCATTAAATCTCTCTGCATATTTTGAACTATTCTGTTTTTCTTTGATTTTTTCACAAGGATTTTGTGGTGTTTCAGGATTGGAAGGGTTATTATTTCCGCCACTGCCACCACAATCTCCGAAGCCACCGCACTCTCCACCTGGCGGATTATCCGGATCATTGCCCCAGGGATCATTATCGCCACTGCCACCCCATTGTATGCTTCTGGGTTTAGGTCTTATCACAATAGGTTCTATCTGGGTTTCTCCACAGCCTGATACATCATTGCATCCGCTGCCATTGCCTCCGGGTTTCATGGTATTATCTTTAGGAAATAAAGCAAAACGGATTCTGAATGCGGAAATAATGTTTTCATAGTTTTCCGTAGTTTCCGAAACCATACGGTAAGATACATAATTTTCTTCCTGGTTCAGGACTCCGGCTGCTAGTCCTGTAATATGGTCATCTGTTACTACAGGATAGATCACCGCTTTACTGCCATCATCCAGCATAAGAACTTCTGATGCAAGGCGGAAAAAGACAGCAGGTTTTCCGTCTTTTATATTTCTGGCAACAGATTGCTTAAAGGCGGGATGTAGGTTTTGATACTTCCCATACAACACTGCAAAACCTCTTGCATAATCCGGATCTTTTCCGGTACTGTCCTTCCTGAATACATTGAAAGAGGATGCAGGGGCCTGTTGTTCCGGCTGAGGATTGCTGAGATCATCATGCATACAGGAGTAGATTGAAAACGCTAATACTGAAAAAAGTATCAGGCGGAGAATAATTTTTTTTCTCATAGACATTTGTTTTTTTATTTGTTAAATATAAATAATTTTATTATATCCCGAATATGGGAATTTAAATTATCTACTTTAGCATAAAAAAATATGGGTTTCCTTATGATTTTTCTAAAAGAAAAAATAGGTTTATATAAACTAGAAACAGGAACACGATTTGGAGATCGTTTGGCCGAAGGTAGTCATGCTATAAAAATAAAAACTTCAAATATTTTTAAAGTTTTTTTATTTTTGATGTAATAGATTGTAAAGACTGGTTGTCTTACCTATAAGAAACAAAACTCATGACCCAAGAAACTTTCAAGAATACGGTGTTTATTCTCAAAGACGAGATGTATCGTTTTGCGAAGCGATTCGTCATGAGTAGTGATGAGGCAGAAGATGTAGTGCAGGAAATCATGATGAAGTTCTGGCAGAAGAGGGATGAATTGGAGCAGTTTGGGAATTTAAAATCCTATGCGCTGAAGTCTGTCCGGAACGAATGCCTGAACCGCCTGAAGCATCACGATGTGAAGATAGGCTTTGCGGATATGCAGCTTCACCGATCGGAACTTTACAGTATGGAAGTTGATAACCTTAAAGAATATATTATAGGATTTATTAATCAACTCCCCGAAAAGCAGAAGCTGGTGATCCACTTGAAAGATGTAGAAGAGTACGATGTTTCCGAAATTTCTGAAATGCTGGAAATGGAGGAAAATGCAGTAAGGGTAAACCTTATGCGGGCAAGACAAAAAGTAAAAGAACAAATCTCACAACTGATGAGCTATGAAAAAAGATCAATTACAAGATAAATACGACGAAATCTTCCGGGGTATAAAGGAAGAAAAAATGGAATGGAGCTTTGATGATTTCCTTCAGCAGACCGAAAATAAAACCTCTGAAGAAAACACAACGCCTATTATTCCTCTTAAAGAAAATAAAAAGCCCTCATTTCCCAAATGGTTCTGGATGGCCGCCAGTGTAACGCTGGTCTTTGGGATTGGATTTTTCCTTAAAAATAATTCCGGGACAGGAGTTCAGGATAAGGAAAGTATTGTGAAAAATGAAGTATTGAAACAGAAGTCCGGTTTTATTGAAGAAAACCATAATCATCAGCAACAGGTGGCAGTGAATCATACCGATTCTATTTCTGGAGCCAAAAAAGATTCTATCTTTCAGGATAATCATGTCGCTGAAAAAGATGTGATGGATGAAATCTTACCAAAAAGAGGAAGACTTAAAAAGGAAAGAAGACCAAGATATGCAGACAATTCCTCTTTTAAAAATAATTTATCTAAAGATTCTACAGGCTATGAAAACTCTTATGTAATTGTAAATGGTAAAAAAATTGACAATGTAGAAGAAGCAATAAATGTAACAAAATACTCATTCCAGATATTTGCAAATAACGTTAGTGAAAAATTGGCACAGCCTACGGTGGTAGAAGACGATTATTAATCATAAAAACGGTTGCCATCATTAACTTAAAAAATAAAATTGACTCATGAAAAAACTATTCATAATATTCGCTCTTGCTTTTTCCCATTTCTTTAACGTGTATGGGCAAAAAGATAAATTTGACCAGCTTTTTGATAAATATCAGGATGTAGAGGGAGTAACCTCTATTAAAATTGCAAAACCGATGTTCGGGATGCTCAGCAGTCTTAATATTGATGACTCTCAGCTGGATCAGATTAAACCGTTATTATCAAAAATTAACGGCCTCAAGATTTTGATTACTGAAAACCCGGAAAAAGGAAATACTGCTGAAGGGCGTAAGGTTCAGACTAGTATGTCCCAGCTAAGTAAGGATATTTCTTCCTATTTAAAAAATCTGAACTACAGCGAGATTATGTCCGTGAATAATGCGGGAGCTAAAGTGAAATTTCTTTCTGCAGAAGCTAAGAATGGTATTCTGGATGATCTGTTGCTTAGTATTGACGGCGGAAGTGGGGAAAGTATTTTTGTAATGCTGGACGGAAAACTGTCTATGGATGATGTAAGTAAAATTATTAACTCCAGTGAAACTAAGAAGAACCCAATTTCCAATACAAGAAATAATATTACATCAGATAATAATTCGTCTTACCTCAATGGAGAGGCCAGAAACGTAGGCGATTTTTCAGGGATTCAAGTGAGTACAGGAGTAAACGTAATTTTTAAACAAGAAAAACCAACCAGTATAAAAGTGATCGCTGATTCAGATAAGCTAGAGTATATCATTACAAAGGTGGAAAATGGCGTTTTGAGAATTTATATTGATAATAAAGGAGTAAGAAATCTGAGATTTAAAAATTTAAGTGTTAATGTATCTTCTCCAAGAATGGAAAGTATTGATGTCTCATCGGGTTCTAACCTTACCATCGTCAATTCTATTCAGGAGAAAAATATGAAAATTGATGCCTCATCCGGATCCAATATTACCGGAGATTTCAAAATTTCAAATGCTGCAAACATTTCAGTATCTTCAGGATCAAACATCAGAGCAGGAATTACAGCCGGTAATATTGGGATTAAAAGTTCAAGCGGTTCTAATATCAGTTTGAGTGGAAAAGCTGATTCAGGAACCATTGATATCAGCAGTGGAGCACTATGTAAAGCTGACGATCTGAAATTTACTTACCTTGAGACGGAAGCCACTTCCGGAGGAAATCTTACGGTAAGTGTTTCAGATAAATTGAAAGTGAGAGCATCATCAGGAGGATCTGTTAGGTATAGAGGAAGACCGGAGATAGATGCTAATATTAGTAAAACATCAGGAGGGTTGTTAAGACCAATTGATTAAAAAATTATCACCATGAAAACGCTCAGAATTATTTTCTTTCCATTTTTGGTAATAAGTACCCTTCAGTCCTGTATTGTTTCTGAAAAACCCAACATGGATTTCTTTTCAAGTACCAGTTATAATTTTAAGGATGCCAAGTTTACAAGTTTTAATGTACCACTATTGCTTGCCAAACCATATATCAAGAAGGCTTTAAGAGAAGATGGAGAAAGTGAAGAACTTATCAGCCTTATCAAAAAGGTTTCGAAAATAAAGGTTCTTACCGTAGAAAACGGCAGCAAAGAAATGCTGAATGATTATGCTAAGTTTTTGAATAATAATCACTACGAAGACTGGGCTACCATAAAACATAATGGAGAAAATGTAAATCTGCGGGTAAAACAAAAGGGTGAAGCTATTAAAAACATGCTGATTACGGTAAATTCAGATAAGGAATTGGTATTTGTGGATGTAAAAGGAAGCTTTACTCCTGACGATATTTCAAAAATGATTAATGCTGTTTCAGATAAATAGGAAATGATTGAAACCTTATATTATGCTTTAACTATCAAGAAAAATTAATTGTTGCAAGTAGTTTCGGATAAACTAAATTTATTTTGTACAGGAAAACCGTTCTTAAAAAGAGCGGTTTTTCGATTTAACTTATTGATTATTAAATTTTATTTAAACTATTAAAATAGATTTTCATATGTCATTAAAATAACCTAATTTTGCAAAGAAAGTAAAGATGTCTATTCATAACAAAATTGTAGAGACAGCCATCACTTTCGATGACGTTCTTCTAGTCCCTTCTTATTCAGAAGTTTTACCTAACCAGGTTTCATTAAAATCAAGACTTACCGACAAAATCACGCTGAATGTTCCGATAGTTTCCGCTGCAATGGACACTGTTACAGAGGCAGATTTGGCAATTGCATTGGCTAGAGTTGGTGGTTTAGGTTTCATTCATAAAAATATGACGATCGCAGAACAGGCTGCACAAGTAAACAGAGTAAAACGTTCTGAAAACGGAATGATCTCTGATCCTGTAACGCTTTCAAAAGATCATACTTTAGGTGAAGCTAGAGAATTAATGGCTAAATATAAAATATCTGGCCTTCCCGTGGTTGATGCAAATAATGTATTAATCGGAATTATCACAAACAGAGACGTAAAATATCAGGAAAACCTTGGTGCAAAGGTTGAAGAGATCATGACTAAAGATAACCTGATCACTTCTGATAAAAATACCAATCTTGAGAAAGCAAAAGAAATTCTTCTTAAAAACAGAGTTGAAAAACTTCCTATTGTAGATGCTGAAAATAAATTGGTTGGTTTAATTACCATTAAAGATATTGATAATCAGCTTGAATATCCAAATGCAAACAAAGATCAAAACGGTAGGTTAATCGTTGGTGCAGGTGTTGGAGTTGGTGAAGATACATTGGAAAGAATCGAAGCTCTTGTAAAAGCGGGTGTTGATATCATTGGTATTGATTCTGCTCACGGACATTCTATTGGAGTTTTAAATAAGATTAAAGAAATCAGACAAGTATATCCGGATTTGGATATCGTTGGTGGTAATATCGTAACAGCTGAAGCTGCAAAAGATCTTATAGAAGCTGGTGCAAACGTTCTGAAAGTAGGTGTTGGCCCTGGTTCTATTTGTACAACCAGAGTAGTTGCTGGAGTTGGGGTTCCTCAATTATCTGCGATCTATAATGTTTACGAATATGCTCAGACTAAAAATATCGCAGTAATTGCTGACGGAGGTATTAAATTATCAGGAGATATCGTAAAAGCAATTGCTAGTGGAGCAGGAGCAGTGATGTTAGGATCACTTTTAGCAGGAACTGATGAAGCTCCGGGTGAAGAAATCATTTTCCAAGGTAGAAAATTCAAAACATACCAAGGAATGGGAAGCCTTTCTGCTATGAAGAGAGGAGGAAAAGAAAGATATTTCCAAAGTGAGGCTAAAAAATTCGTTCCGGAAGGAATTGAAGGAAGAGTTCCAAGTAAAGGTAAATTGGAAGAAGTTATTTTCCAGTTAGTTGGAGGATTAAGAGCAGGAATGGGATATTGTGGAGCTAAAGATATTGAAACTTTACAGAGAGATTCCAAATTGGTAATGATTACAGGAAGCGGATTGAAAGAATCACACCCACACGATGTGATTATCACTCAGGAAGCTCCTAATTATTCTTTATAAAGAGTATTCATAACATAGAAAAGACTGTCTTATCATAAGGCAGTCTTTTTTTATTCGATTTTAAAATTTCTTATTTATTTTTTCACAAATTTAAATTCAAAAAACTGCATTCCCCTGGTTGTTATTTTTAATATATAAACACCTGATGTAAGCTGTGAAACATTAACTTTTGAATTAAATACTTCAGACCTTAAAAGTCTTCCGTCAATATTGTAAATCTGCATCACTTGTCCGTCACTAATACCTGAAATTTGGATAAAATCTGAAACAGGATTAGGGAAAATTTGAATTTTATCTTTAGAAACTTCTTGTATTCCAAGTGCGGGACCCTGTACGTCACCGGTCATTGTAGAATTGCCGGTTGTAAGATTTCCATTACAGTTTCCGTTTGTTACGACTGTATTTTCAATCCAGGTTCCAGCAGTATTACCAGGAGGTATAGGAAGGGAATTATTTCCTGTTGAATTGTAATAAATTAAATAAGGAGCGGTAAAAGTTCCGTTTCCTTCATCACCAAGAAATTCCCATCTTGTAAGCGCGTTATTCCACTGAATTTTAAATTCACAGTTTCCCAATCCACCACAAGGCTGCTGATCATTAATCGGAGTTGTTATATAAATGTTTTTATTAAAAGCATCTACGCCTGTTTTATTGAAAATAAAATTCTGATTTTCAAATAGATTATAACATCCGCTAAAGTTAATCGTCTGGGCTGAAGCTGAGCCCACAGAAACCAGACATAGTAAGTAAAGGTATTTCATAACAATTAGGGATGTGAAGGGAAAATACCGTTTAATGCAATAATACATTTTAATGTAAGAAATGGCTGCCTGTTTTCATGAGGCTGGCTGCCTCCTGTGTTGTTCAGCATTGTGTTTTTCATGGTAGTATCTGTTGCTGCATCTGAATATTCTTTGTCAAGAATCTTCGTGTTGGCGGGAAGATTTCCTGTGGGAACATTTTGATTTCCTTCAGCTGTGACAGCATTTACCGTATGATTGTGAGCTGGCATTTGTGCTACAGTTAAAGCTACACTCTCAGTCCCGCCGGTTTGCCCAATGGTATAATTGGTAGGTCCTCCAGGAGCCTGTCCATTATGAACAAGTACCCTGCCTCTCATATCGGGTAATGCGAATGTAGTAATCCCATCTCCACCGTAAGTAGTTCCCAATAATGAAAAAAGAGCTTGGTTTTGCGCAATAGACATCAATTGTCCGTTACATTCGGCCCAACCATTTGGGGCAAAATTATAGGGTACGAATGCAATTTGTCCCAGAAAAGGTTCTGATCCTTGAGCCTTTAATGCAGGGGAAAGTACACTGCAGATGAGCAGTGCACAAACGAAAAGTAAATTTTTCATGATAATTGATTTTTACTAGTATAAATTTAAAAAGAAAAAACCTTTCAGATTGAACTAAAAGGTTTGAATTTATTAATGGTTTTTACGATTTCTATAGATATTTTCTCTAGGAATTTAGTAAATCATGATAATTTATAATATGCAGATAACCTTCCTCTTTGATGCTTACTTCCAATTGGTGCTTAACTGCAATATCATAGATTTCTTTTGGAGACATACTTCCTTTTTCGCTAAGGGTTTTGCTCATGTTTTTAAGCAGATCAAGATGCAGAATCAGGTCTTCTCTTGTTTTTTGTACAAGTTCCTGCATCAGTTTTTCTATTCTTTCATCTGTGATGTGCTGCTGCATACGGTGAGGATAAGCTTCCAGATTATAAGTAGCCTGAAAATCTTCTTCAAAACCATATTTTCTGATAAAATCAATAGCCAGGCTTGTTGCTTGTTCCCTGTCGTGGCTTCTGCCAATACTGGCATGCTGGTCTCCGAAAATAATTTCTTCAGCAATTCCTCCGGCAAGATAAATTTTGATTCTATCCAGAAGGCTTTCCTTAGTGTCATGGATTTGGTGTGGGAAAGTAAAGCCGGCTGCATAGCTGCTTGCTACCTTACTTTTAAGCTGTAATGGGGCAAAGCCTGTGTATAGCATATAAGAGACTGCATGTCCACATTCATGAACACTGATATTGGCTATAGCATCTTGTTGGTTGGCTTGTCGTATGCTGTCAATTCTTCCCAGATAAGGAATTTCAATGATCCTGTTACCAATCTTTCCTGCAATAATTTTTTTCTCCTGAAGATAATTGATTTCGATGTTTTTATCATCATGAATAATGGCCTCAAACAAGAACTTGCTGAGGTTGGTATCCAAAATATCCACAACACTGCTGAATACAGGACGAACTCCCTGAACGGGAAATACTCCATTTCTGTAGATCAGCTCGTTGATGGCTTTATTTATTTTTAAAGAAACTCCGAATTTTGTTTTTGTTTGATGTTTCAGATTATTGATCTCTCTTTGGATCAATGTATGAAAATCCTCGGTTTTTAATGAAAAATAAATTAGATGAATATTCCCGAATCTGGCTACCTGCTCAGGACGGAATTTTCTGGCTAGGGCATTTTTAATATCAACAACTGTTATTTTTTTAGTGAATGCATGGTAAATATTGGCATCCACATCTGCTTCACTGGTTTCTTTTGACATCTGAAAGGCTTCATCCAGATTTCCGCTGATGATGATAAGCATCTTGCTGTAATCCACGGGTTCATAGATTTTCTTTTCTTTCTGCTTTTTTCGGATCAGCTTAATCATGTCTTCCTCTTTCATGTCAATGATGCTCATCACATCATCATCCATGCTGAGGTATTTTTTTAATTCTTTGGCATCCCATAAGTTCAGGTACGGATTTTCATCCAGTTCTATTTCTCCATTTAGTTTTCGTCTGTCATTTTCTTTCTTTCGGAAAAGGTAAGAGAATAAATAATGTTCAAGATCTTCCCGTTCTCTTTTGCTTAGGCGCCCATCACTTAAAAGTTCCCAAAAATCAGTGAATTTGGTTTGTGGAACCGGAATGCCATCCGGATCTATAGTATTAAAACGTTGGATCTCGTCGAAAAGGGCGATGCTTGGCTTCTCATCACTTAGTCCATTACTTTGTAAGATATCGGAAACGCTTTTACTCCATGAAGTTTCATCCGTATTGCTTAATTCAATCTCCACAAAACGGTTTTGAAAATCAAGAAAACGAACCATTTTTCTTACCAGGTCGGTTTTTCCCACTCCGGTCATTCCCCATAGATTGATAACTACAGGGCGGGTTAGGATCTCAGGCATCAGATACCAGATCTGCAGATATTCCATGATATCATCGATGATCTTATCTATGCCAATAAATTCTTTTTTAAGATAAGCCTTACAATCGTCCAGCTTTTTCTTTTTCTTCTGGATTTCTTCTTTATCAATAATCATGGATGAAAAATACACTATTTTTTTAGATTATCCTTGAAATCTTCAACTCTGAAATCAGTTAGAGCATTTCCCTTTTCAATTTTTTCCTTCGAATATAATCTGAAGTCGTTTTCTGTTTTTTCTAAAAGATAGTCGTAAGGTCCAACATGAGAAATTAGTTTTACCAGAACCGGTGAGATTTCAAGACAGATAAATAAACCCATGATAAAAGTGGCTGCCAATCCTATGATGGCTGAGCTTTTACCGAGTTCGTCCAAAGCCTGAAGTCGGGCAGCAAAACCGTTAAATTTATCTTCAAAGGTTTCTGTAGACTTTCTTTCAGTTTCAAGATTGGTATACACCTTTGAAATTTCCTGATCCAGATATGCCAGTCTTGGAGCTACCTGTTTTTGATAGTTTTCAAGATCCTGTCTGCGTTGCTCCTTCAATTGCTGCTTGCGCTTAGCATTCGGCCCGAATCCTTCTTTTCCACTGGTTAAACCGGACTCTTTCCCCAAAATTTCCTTTTCAAGTTCTACAGCTGCAGAATCGTATGACTGTTGATATAGGGCAGTTTTTTCTGCGATTTGTTTCTTTTCCGTTTCAAAAGGGCCGCTCTGCTGAAGAATTCTTCCGCTCATTTCACCCTGAAGTTGTTTTTTATTTCTTTGAATAATGGTGTTCAGTTGTTTATTCACCTCCTTTTCAAAGATTTTAAGCTCTAAAGGTTTTGAAATAATAATTCCTAAAAATGTAGCAAGGATTAAACGGGGAATAGACATCAATATCTGATTCCACCATGTTCCGGTTTTTTTGATGGAAGACACAATATACCGGTCAAGATTAAAAATCATTAATCCCCATAAAATTCCAAATCCTACTGCTGCCCAGATATCATCAAATACGGTATACATGGCATAACCTGCTGATAAAGTAGCAAACACGGCAGTGAAAAGCACAATACCTCCAATACCGGAAAATTTATTCCATTCACTCGGAGTCTTTCTTAAAATATGAATATTCCCACCGGAGCATACCATCAGGAACTTCTGGAACCAATTTATTTTATGATTCGTTTGATTTATAGTTTGTTGGTTTGTTTTCATCATAGAAAATTTATACAAAGGTAATATTAAAAATCATACCAATGTAAAAGATAGTATTATGTTTTACCAAGTAATTTAACTGTTGGCTTTAAATAACTTGTTGAGACGATGGTTTCACGTATTAAAAAAATTGATTAATTTTATTTCTATGTGTAGAAGGCTCGTTTCTTGTCTCAGTAAGGAATTAATATAATTGATTGTTAAAATGAGACTTGTGATTGAAATACTATTCTTGGATAGATTAAATTGATGAGAAGTAATATCTGATTAATTTATTTTTCAAACTGTATAAGCTTATGAAACCAATAGCTATCTTCCTTTTTATTTTAATACCTATGATCTGCCTAAGACAGGAAAGAACAGAGTATACTTATAAATTGAATCTTGATAATATTCATACAGGAGAGGTTATTCTTGAAATCGGAAATCCTAATAAAACACCAATTAAAGTTTCGGAAAAGATTGATAATAATGCTCTGGTGGTTACTGCATTTCAGAAAAGTGATACTGAAGCCGGAGTATATGAGGATATAGATTTTGCCAGGAAACATTTTGACTGCTTTATACAACCATGTTTTCCTTATAAATTCTTACTCAAAAAGGATATGATAAAGCAATATAAATTCAGGATACTAAGCAGTACTTATTCTTTAAAAAAAGATAAATGGTATCGGTTTAAAGTTTCTTTAGAAACAAGTATTTGTAAAAATTGCGATAATATAAGTAGCGACTGGATTTATTTTAAAAGATGATCAATAGATTTTCATTAAAATTCGAAAATAAAGTATGAAACAGATCTTGTTATTCATGGTTCTTACGATGTGTCTAAGCTGCACTCGAACATGCATAGCACTCAACTTTTGTGATGCAGAATATCAGACAAATAAAAACTCTTGTTTTGTGATCAATAATGAT